>JAEMTE010000008.1 GCA_016462445.1 Candidatus Nanopelagicus sp.
CTTGGCGCTGAAGATGGTGGACGTACTGGCATGGAGCAACTACTTGCTAAGAATCCAAACATCAACCTTGTTTACACCTTGAATGAGCCAGCTGCTGCTGGTGCTTATGCTGCGCTTAAGGCTGCAGGTAAAGAGAAGGGTGTAGTTATCGTCTCTGTTGACGGTGGCCGCGCAGGTGTTGAGAATGTTAAGGCTGGCGTCATTGGTGCTACTTCACAACAGTATCCACTATTGATGGCAGATCTTGGCGTTCAAGCCATTTTCGATCTTATTACAAAGGGAGTAAAGCCAGAGCGTACAGCTGGACTTGATTTCTTTGATACCGGAGTTAAGTTGATTACTGATGACCCACAAGAGGGAGTTCCATCAGAGTCAGTTCAATACGGACTAGATAACGCCTGGGGTTAAAAACTTCAAATCTATTGGTTAATAGCCAGTAGGTAAGGTGTAAAAAGAATTAGGGCGGCTGATGATTCAGTCGCCCTAATCTTTACAAGTAGTGATAAATTTCTGATCACAGGTAAAAACAATGGAGGGGTTATAAGTGAGTAAATCAAACCTAGTAACCGATGCCGCTGCAGAGTTTAAAGGGCGGGCCACCAACAAACAGAAGGTACAAGCACTCCTACACAAATACCCTTGGGTTAGCTCAGCTGTAGTACTTGTATTTGCCTTATTTATCTTTAGTTTTGGAAATGAAAACTTTTTAACACCAAATAATCTTTCACTTATTTTGCAACAGACAGCTGTAATTGGGGCAATCGCAGCTGGACAAACTTTGATAATTCTCACCGCCGGCATTGATCTATCATGTGGTGCAATCGCAATCTTTGCTTCAATGGTTATGGCTAAAACTGCATTTGTTAATGGCTGGCCAGCATGGGCTGCATTTATGCTTGGAATCGCAGTTGGAACTGGAGCTGGTGCGTTTAACGGTTGGTTAATTACTAAGGTAAATCTGCCGCCATTTATCGTAACTTTAGGAACATTTAACGTATTTTCAGCTTTAACACTTTTCTATGCAACAGGTCGAACTATTATGGATAAAGAATTAGAGCCGTTTTTTCTATATCTAGGTAATCCAATCCCACTGGGTGAATTTAAGATTACCTACGGCGTGCTCCTAGTAATAGTGATGTATTTAATTTTAGCCTTCTCACTTCGCTACACCGGCTGGGGACGACATGTCTATGCTGTTGGTGATGATATTGAGGCAGCTCGATTAGCAGGTATTCAGGTAAAGCGAGTACTAATGAGCGTTTATGTGACTGCAGGTTTTATCTTTGCCGTAACCTCTTGGGTAATCATCGGACGAGTAGCTGCTGCTAGCCCTAACTCAGGTAGTAATTTAAATCTTGACTCAATTACCGCTGTGGTAATTGGTGGCACGAGCCTCTTTGGCGGGCGCGGTGCGATCTTTGGTTCACTAATCGGAGCGGTTATCGTAGGTGTATTCCGTAATGGTCTTACGCTGGCTGGTGTGGATCTTTACTACCAAACCTTCGCAGTGGGAGTTTTAATTATTGCCGCAGTCTCAATTGATCAGTGGATTAGGAAGGCGGGAGTATGAGTAACTCAGTTGCGCCAGTACTAGAGGCTAAAAATTTAGTAAAGACCTACGGACGTGTTGTTGCCATTGATGGCGCAGATTTACAACTTTTCCCAGGAGAGATACTTGCAGTTGTTGGTGATAACGGTGCTGGTAAATCGACGATGATTAAATGTTTATCAGGAGCTGAGACTCCAGATGGTGGAGTTATGGAGTTAGATGGCAAGCCAATTACCTTCCGTCGCCAGAAAGATAGTCGTGATGCAGGTATTGAAACTGTCTATCAAACTTTGGCGGTCTCTCCTGCCTTAGATATTGCTGCCAATCTATATCTTGGTCGTGAGATTCGTAAGAAGGGTCCACTCGGAAGTATTTTTAGAATGCTAGATAACTCTGGTATGAAAAAAAGTGCTAAGGAGCATATAACCTCATTAGGCATTGGAACTATCCAAAATATGAGCCAAGCAGTTGAAACTTTATCTGGTGGTCAACGCCAAGCGGTTTCAGTTGCAAGAGCTGCTGCATTTGGGCAGAAAGTGATTATTATGGATGAGCCAACTGCCGCACTTGGTGTTCGTGAGTCTGGGCAGGTACTTAAGTTAATTCAAAGTCTGCGAGAGAGAGGCTTAGCTGTTATTTTAATTAGCCACAATATGCCGCAGGTTTTTGAGGTTGCAGATCGCATTCACATTCAACGCCTTGGTAAGCGAATTGCTGTAGTAACTCCTAAGAGCCACACTATGAATGAGGTTGTAGCGGTTATGACTGGTGCATTAACTTTGGAAGAAAAAGATCAAACTTTAGGACCAATTCGCTAAAGAACCTCTAAGAGTCTCTTTCGCATTACTACCGGATCAACAACTTCCCCAGTCCAGTACTTAATCCCTAGTACCGCCTGATTTATCACCATTCCTAATCCATCTACGATTTTACAACCTTTAGATTGAGCATCTTTTAATAAGTTTGTCATAGGTGGATTAACTATTACATCTGCTACTACTACCTCTGCCCTGATTGAATTGATATCTATATTAATTCGAGCATCAATATCAGGGGCCATTCCTATTGAGGTGGCATTTACTAAAATATCTATATCACTAGGTACTTCATACTTGCTATCCCAAAGTTTAAATTCAGCCTTGGATTTGGTTTTACTATTTAGCAAATCAACCAAACTCTCACCACGTTTTTGATCACGATTTACAATTGTAATTCTACTAACATTCTCAAGTGCTAGCTCTACTGCAATTGCCCTAGCAGCTCCCCCTGCTCCAAGTAGTGCAACATTTTTACCGCTAGGAGAAACTACAGCTTTAAGAGATTGCAAAAAACCCTTGCCATCGGTGTTCTCACCAATATATTTACCATCTCGCAGAACTACACAATTGACTGCGCCCATTAATGCAGCAGATTCACCAAGACCATCTAAATACTGTATTACCTCTACCTTATGTGGCAGTGAACAATTAAAACCAACCCAATTCATTGCCCTAGCACCCATAACTGCAGCCGCTAAATCCTTAGGTAGTACTTCACAATTTAGATATCTAAAATCAAGTCCATGATGTTTATATGCTGCCTCAACCATAGCAACAGTTGGATTGCCTGCTGATGGAGTTGAAAAACTGCCGGTTATTTTACTTAAAAAATTCATTTAGCAATCATAGGCAAAATAAGGAAGTAATGGAAGTAGTTAACTGGGATTAGAAAGAGATTGGCAACTGACTTTATTTCTGCTTAGATTGCATCAGTATTACTAAGGAGTTAATGGATGAGTAGCCCAGATCTATATGCTGATGTAGTAATAGTTGGCTCTGGTATGGGTGGTGGCACTACCGCTTACGCACTTGCTAAAAAAGGGGTTAGCGTTTTAGTTTTAGAACGAGGTGATCGACTGCCAAATGAAAAGGAAAATTGGGGCCCTAAAGAGATATTTGTTGATAAACGTTATAAATCAAAAGAGGTTTGGGTAGATGGCAGGGGTAAGGATTTTGCCCCAGGTGTGCATTTTTATGTTGGCGGAAATACCAAACTATATGGAGCAGCCCTACCTCGAATGCGGGAGAAAGATTTTGAAGAGCTAAAACATTTAGAGGGAGTGTCCTCTGCTTGGCCATTTACATATTGGGATATTGAACCTTTTTATGTTGAGGCAGAAAAAATGTATAAGGTACATAGCAACTCTGGTGAGGATCCAACTGAACCTGGCCGAAGTGAACCTTTTCCTTATCCAGCACTGCCCCATGAACCATATATAGCTGCGCTAGCAGATCGACTTAGAAAATCTGGAGTAACACCACACTCAAACTCAATGGGTATTGATTTTGGTGATGATGGTAAATGTATTAGATGTAAGACATGTGATGGCTTTGTTTGCCGAGTAGGTGCCAAAAGTGATGCTGAGATAAATGCAATAAATCCGGCTTTACTAACTGGAAAGGTTAAATTACAGACCTTAGCTGAGGTTATTCGAATTGAATTAACAGATGATGGTAGATCTGTTGAATACTTAGTAGTTAAGGGTTCATCTGGTGAGTACAAGGTTCGAGGAAAGAAATTTGTACTCTCATGTGGTGCGGTATTAACTGCAGCGCTACTACTTAGATCTAAGTCGGCTAAGGCGCCAAATGGTGTAGCTAACTCCTCAGATTTAGTAGGACGTAATTTTATGATGCATATTAATACTCATATTGCCGCCTTTGATTACAAGCGTAAGAATGATGTTATTTTTCAAAAAACACTCTCATTTGCAGATTGGTACTTTGATGGTGGAAAGGGTTATCCACTTGGAATTGTGCAACTAATAGGTAAGGTCCAAGGCATAATGATGAAGAGCTACGCCACAAAGGTTCCATTAGCAATTCTAAATTACATCGCAGATCGAAGCGTGGAATTTCTAGTTATGACTGAGGATCTTGCAAGTAGGGATAATCGAGTAATAATTGATGATCGCAATCGTATTCATCTAGTACGTAAGCCAGTTGGTATGAGTACTCACAAGAAGCTTATGAAAAGAACATTAAAAGTTTTGCGAAAATCTGGGTATCAAGCGATCTTCAAACAGCCTTTTGATATCTCAATGAATGCACATCAGTGCGGCACAGCTGTGGCTGGTAGTGATCCAAAGAAATCTGTTGTTGATCAGTACTGCAAAACTTATGATGTAGATAATCTTTATTTAATTGACAGTAGCTTTTTTCCCTCCTCCGGAGCGGTAAATCCAGCATTAACAATTGCTGCCCAGGCACTACGAGTTGTTGCTAAATCTGATTTATCTAATGTTTAATTAAGATAGATTAATAATTGATTACAAAATTAGATGGCGGCCTGTCAACTGCTCTTGAAAATAATGGGAACAAGTTAACAACCTCCTTATGGACTGGGGAGTTAATACTTGTAAACCCTAGTGAAATTACAAAAGCGCATCTAGATTTTATTAATGCTGGCGCAGATATAATTATTACCTCCTCCTATCAGATCTCCTATTTAGGTTGCAGTAAGCGAGGTTGGAGTGAGAGTAAAACTGATCAAGCACTTAGAGGCTCTACTCAATTAGCAAAGGATGCAGTATTAAAATCTGGTAAGAGTGTGAAGGTTGCATCCTCTATTGGTCCATATGGCGCAGCCTTAGCAGATGGCTCTGAATACAAAGGTAATTACGGTGTTACAAAATCTGCATTAAAAGATTTTCACGCCAGACGTCTTGAAGTATTAATTTCAACCTCACCTGACCTACTAGCACTAGAGACTATGCCAGATACCTTTGAGGTTGAGCTCTTATTAGAGTTACTTAGTGATTGCCCAATTCCTTACTGGGTTTCCTACTCTTGCAAAGCTGGTAATCAGACAAATGCTGGTCAAAGTTTTACAGAGGCAGTATCCCTTGCAAAAGATGCAATGGCGGTTGGTATTAACTGCACCGCCCCTGAACTAATTACTGATTTATTGCTATCTGCTGAAGGTGTTAAGCCATTTGTGGTCTATCCAAACTCAGGCCGGAGTTGGAATGCAAAGACAAAAGAGTGGGAGGGTAGCTCAGAGGCTGGCTTTGATGAGTTGTTAATTAAGAGTTGGATATCAGCTGGTGCACAAATCATTGGTGGTTGCTGCGGAATTGGCGCAGATGAAATTTTAAACTTAAAGCTTTAATAGCTTTTAATTATGACTAATTACTGCGAATTTTTGCGCCAGCCTCTTGAATCTCAGATATATTTCTTGAACCAGTAAGCGCCATCGTGTTGATGAAATCACGCTTCATTATTTCAATAACTTTTTCAACACCCCTCTGCCCACCTGCCATAATTCCATAGAGATAAGCGCGACCAATAAATACTGCTTTAGCACCAAGAGCAATAGCTGCATATGCATCTTGGCCAGACATAATTCCGCCATCAATATAAACATCAACCTTATCGCCAACTGCTGCAACCACATCGGGCAATATCTCAAGTGGTACTGGGCCTCGATCTAACTGCCGCCCACCATGATTTGAAAGAATTATTCCGCTAACTCCCATCTGAGCAAGTTTCTTAGCATCATCAACATTTTGGATTCCCTTAACAATTATTGGACCGTTCCAGACTGATTGCAACCAAGTAACATCATCAAATGAGGTTGCTGGATCAAATATCACAGCTGCAAGTTCAACTAATGACTTACTCCAGCCGCGAAATGCAGCAAACTCTAGTTTTTTAGTAGTGAAAAGATTTAACCACCAGATTGGTTTTCGAGCAATTGCTAAAACTGTGCTTAATCTGATTCTAGGTGGAATAGTTAAGCCATTTTTAATATCACGAACTCTTATGCCACTTACAGGTGTATCAACCGTTAAAATTAGCGCTTCAAAACCATTTTCTTTTGCCTGCTTAATTACAGACAAACTATCCTCGCGATTTTGCATAACATATAGTTGAAACCAGCGCCGAGCTCCTGGTACCGCCTGTGCTAACTCACTAGGTGAGGTGGTTCCCATAGTTGAGAGTGAGTAGATTAAATTATTATTCTCAGCAACCGCGGCTACCGCTGGCTCACCAACATGGTGCATAAAGCGGGTATAGCCGGTAGGTGAAAATAATATGGGCAGATCAACTTTTTTTCCATAGATTATTGTTGATGGATCTATTTTAGAAACATCCCTAAGAGTGTGGGCGGTGAACTCTGCGCGACTAAATACATCTTTGGACCTTTGATAACTGACCTCATCAAGTGCGGAGCCTTCAACATAATCATAAACAACCTTAGGAACCTTCTTTTTTGCAATAGCTGCTAAATCTTCAATAGTTAATGCCTTTGCAACCTTAGCTCGATTACGAAATATTGTTGGCAGCTTCCAATCAATTAATGATATGAAGTGGGGTATATCAGGAAATTGACGTTTTGATTTAATCATTTGTTATTAACTTGCTTGGATACTATTCATAATTGATCTAGACATACTCTGATAATCCTTACTATTATCAAGATCACCAACAAACTCATATCGACGCATTACAAGGATTCGATCTGCTACTGCAACCATCTCGGCTAGATCACTAGAGATTAATATGATGGATAAGCCCTCATTGGCAAGTTCGGTTATAAGTTCATGAAATGATGCTTTAGTTCTAACATCAACTCCCACTGTTGGCTCATCAATTATTAAAATCTTAGTTTCAGCAGCCAGCCATTTAGAGACACTTACCTTCTGTTGATTTCCGCCAGATAAAGTCAATGCAAGTTGATTATTATCAACTACCTTAATGCCAAGGCGATCCACATACTTAGTAGCAATATCATCTTCTTTTTTTGGATTAATTACGCTAA
This sequence comes from Candidatus Nanopelagicus sp., assembly GCA_016462445.1. Lineage (GTDB taxonomy): Bacteria > Actinomycetota > Actinomycetes > Nanopelagicales > Nanopelagicaceae > Nanopelagicus. Next base: position 7,352 of record JAEMTE010000008.1, read on the forward strand.
GTCTTTGTAATATCTTTGCCAGAATTGTTACTGAAATATTCTTGCGCACTGGAAAATCAAGGAACAAACCCTCTTCTTTGCGATTCTCAGTTACATATCCAATTCGGTACTTATGAAGTGCCTCAGTAAAGTTCCTAATTTTAACCACACTGCCATTTACTAAAATCTCTCCACCAGTTATTGCGTGCAAGCCAAGAATACTTCGGGCTAGCTCACTGCGTCCTGCTCCAACTAAGCCATACATACCTAATACCTCACCTGGATAAAGTGAGAGTGAAATATTGCGATGACCAAGGGAGGTTTGAAGATTTTTTAACTCAATTACTGGTGTGGCATTGCGATCTACTCTTCGAGTTTCTGCCTTACGCTCAGCAAGATGGCGGCCAACCATTAAGTCCACAATCTCACCCTGCTTGTAATCAGCAAGTGGCATTGATTCAAGGACACTAACACCATCTCTAAGAACTGTTACCGTGTCACAAATTTCATATACCTCTTCAAGCTTATGGCTAACAAATAAAATCGCATTACCTTGACTCTTAAGTCTTTTGATTACATCAAATAGTTTGCTTGTTTCACTGCCAGTAATTGAGGCGGTTGGTTCATCTAGTAAAATAATTTTTGCATTAGTCACCAATGCCTTGGCAATTTCAACTAGCTGCATCTGTGCAACTGATAAATTTTTAACCCGCTCAGTTAGATCAATCTCAAAACCAAGAGTCTCAAGTGCTTGCTTTGCTAGCCGAGTCCGCTCTTTACGATCAATTATTCCCAATTTAAGTGGTGGATTATGCAAGGTAATATTTTCTTCAACTGAAAACTCGGGAATTAAATTTCGCTCCTGGTGAACCACTGCAATACCAGAATGGGTTGACTCAATTGGATTATGAAAGCTTTTCTCTACGCCTTCAACCTTAAGCGAGCCAGAATCTGCTAAATATACTCCGGTAATAATCTTAATCAATGTTGATTTACCAGCACCATTTTCGCCAAGCAGTGCGTGTACTGTGCCACTAGTTAAATTTAAATTAACCTCATTAAGTGCCTGCACGCCCGGAAAGGCTTTTGATACTTTGCTAATTAAAAGTTGGTTACTCATATTAATTCCTTCATTCCCTCATTTTGACGTTCAGTTCTGCGTCTGCGCCATTCACTAAGGGCTACAGTTGAAAGCGTAACTACTCCAACACTTAGGGAGACAATACTTGGATCTAATGAGTACTGAGCTCTGGCAATATCAACCAAGCGCACAACACCTGCTGCAATTACTGTTCCATAGATTGCAATCGTCCCACCTGACATTAAAACTCCACCGATAATTGGAGCAGCAAAGCTGGCAAGTAGCCAGTCACCACCAATTGATCTATTAATACCAGGTAAAGATGCAATAGTAATAACAGATGCCACACCAATTAATAGTCCAGAAAGTGTGTGAGCAATAAAGATAGATCGATTATTTGAAACTCCAGATAAGCGGGCTGCCAATGGATTGCCGCCAGTGGCTAAAACTCTCCGACCAATGATTGTTCTACTAAAAAATAGTGATAGCAAAATTGCCGTAATAATTGCAACTACTAATATGTATGGAAAACCTAGGATGTTTCGCTTTCCAAACTCAGGAAGTGAGGATGGGTACTTATCAATAGTAAAGGTCTTAACTAGTCGATATTGAAAACCGAGCAAAATTGTATATGTGCCTAATGTGATAATAAAGCCATTTAGTTGGGTTAGCACTACTAGCGCACCATTTATAGCACCCATCGCAGTTGCCGAGAATAATCCAATAAAGATCGCAAGCCAGATTGGTAAATTATGATCGGCCATCAATACCGCCATAATTGCGCAACTAACCCCACCCATTGTGCCAACAGCTAAATTCATTTGACCAATACATAGCACTACCATCTGAGCTAATCCGATAGCAATTGGTACCGCCAAATATGTTAAGAAGCCCTGTAGTGATGCTCTAGATAAGAAGACGCCATTTGATGTAAGGACTAGGGCTAAAAAGCCAATTACAAATATAACTGAGAGTGAAAATTCAGTCATTCGATTCTTAAAAAATATAGGTAGCTTCACTTTTTTCCTCGCAATTTAATTGAGGTAAACATTTTTTGAATTTGTCCAACAGAAAGTGCTAATAGTAAGACTAAGCCAAGTGCAATATTTAATGTCTCAAGCCCAATACCTTGAACAGATAATCCTTGGCGAATTACCAACGTCATCATTGTGCCGATAAATGTACCGAGCACTGCTACCGCCCCACCTGCCAGTAATGTGCCACCTAATACCGGTCCTAGGAATGAAGGCAACATAACCTGACTACCAATAGCTGCGGTAAATGAGCCGTTTGTATAAGCAAGCATTAAGCCACCGATGCCAGCTAATGTGCCAGAGAAAATATGTGCTGTCATAACTCTATTTTCAACTGGAATTCCAGATAATTTTGCAGCCCTTAGATTTGAACCGGTAGATAACAACTCACGGCCTAGACGAGTCTTTGAAAACATAAATGAAACCAAGATTAAGCAAAAAATTGCTGGAACTAACATCATTGGTAGTGCTTTTGGCCCACAAATTGGTCCTAAACAAAAATCAGCTAAAGATTTGCTACGCCAGTAATCCATACCCGCTGGTTTGGTAGTAAATGCTGCAGTTGCACCGGTAAATGTTACATAAATAAAGGTAACTAAACCAAGGAGTGCGAAATCCATAGCTAAGGTAACAATAAAAGCATTTACCTGTGACTTAACAATTATCCAACCAGTTATTGCACCTAGTAATGCACCTGCTAAGACACCTAAAATTGCTCCCTGCACCAAGGTTAAGCCCCAGTATTGGTATGAAGCACCAGCAACTAAGGCAGATACTGCAGCCATTCTGCCAACTGCAAGATTTAAATGACCAATAGATAAAACACATAGTTGGGCTAAGCCAATTACTGTAAGTGTGGCACCATCACGCAAAAGTGGGTAGATAACAAAGTCAACATTAAAAAATGCGGAGTTACGTAGGCCAAAAAAGATAAATAGCGCGATGGTTAGTAGGGTTAAAACAACTCTTTGGTCATTAAATATCTTTTTAAATTTCAAATTTTCACCCGCAACTTATCAATTGCATCAAAATCCCAATCAATTCCAAGCCCAGATTTTGTTGGAGCTAAGGCCATTCCATTTTCAATTTTAATTTCACTCTTAGTTACACCGCGTAACTGCGGAATATGTTCAACATATAAACCATTTGGAATTGCAGCAGCTAAGCTGACATGAATCTCCATAAGAAAGTGAGGGCAAACCTTCAGGTTAAAACTCTCCGCCATGTGAGCAACCTTAAGCCATGGGGTTACGCCACCAACCCGTGCGACATCAACTTGCACAATTCCTACCGCATTTTGATGCATATACTGCTGAAATTGCATTGCTGAGTAAATAGTTTCACCGACTGCAATTGGAATACTTGTTGATCTGGCTAGGCTGGCATGACCAATTACATCATCTGCTGGTAGTGGCTCCTCTAACCAAAATAGATCAATTGGCTCAAATGCTTTTGCACGTTTTACCGCCTCTGCCAAAGTAAAGGATGTATTGGCATCAACCATAATGTGCATATCTTTTCCAACAGTTTGCCTTACCGCCATTAATCTTTCAACATCTTCATGCATCTTTGGTTTTCCAACTTTAAGCTTTACACCCGGCCAACCTTTTTTCTTTGAAGCGACCGCACCTGCTACTAACTCCTCTGTTGACAGATGAAGCCAACCACCCTCTGTGTCATAAAGTGGCACACGATCACGAAATCCTCCGGCAGCAACTGCCAAACTTTGATTCTCTCGCTTGCACTTTAAATCCCAAATTGCAGTATCAATTGCTGCAACTGCTAATGAGGTAATAGCGCCAGTTTCAGTTGCCCTGGTTGAATAGTAAATTTCACTCCAAACTTTTTCAACTCGCGCGCTATCCATACCTTTAAGTTTTGGAATCAAATAATCTCTAAGCATTGCAAGTATTGCAGTTCCACCAGTCCCAATTGTGTAGCTATAGCCAACACCAGTATTGCCATCTGCAGTTGTAATACGCACAAAAATAGTCTCTTGCTTTAAAAATGCTTGTACGGAGTCTGTTCGTACCGTCTCCACCGGAATATCAATAAGAAAGGTTTCGGCATTAGTTATTATGCTCAATTGAAAATCCTTCCTACCTAAAAGCTGCTACCAAATAATATGAGTACGGGCGATCAGGATAATCCCAATCGCCCGTCTCTAACTTACTTTTTACTTACAGGTCATGTACTCGTTCTGGAAAGCCGCAAGGATTTCCTTTGAAGTAGCTTGACGTGTGTCGTTGTAAGTATCAACGTTGTCCTTAGTTACCAAGAATGAACCGGAGTCTACATATAGACCAGGTGTATTCATGGTGCACTTCTTGCTACCAAGTGCTGAAAGTACCCATGAACCAACATAACCTTGGCCCCATGGATTCTGTACAACAGTTCCGGAAATTACGCCAGACTTGATTGCATCCAAGATCTTCTGGTCATCATCAATTGCAATAACCTTAATTGGAAGCTTGGTTGATGAAACACCATCAGTTGCAGCAACAGCTGGGTTGTAAGCAGTTGTAACGATTCCGTTAATCTGCTTGCCCTTTGCTGCTAATAGATCAGTTACAGCCTTTGTTGCTGACTGTAGATCTGAGTCAATATCAGTGATAGTTGTTAGAAGCTTAACTTTTCCGCCAGTCTCAGCGATAGCTTGCTTTACGCCATCCATACGACGGATTGTGTTTGCATCTACTGCGTTACCAGTTAAGTGAACAAGATTTCCCTTGCCACCCATCTCTTTAATAACTGCTGTTGCAGCTAGGTATGCAGCTTTGCCAGTATCAGTACTCAAGCAGAAATCTGCTGAGTTTTTCTGTGGCTCTTTAACAATGTCATATCCACCTGGGCATGAAGCAAGGGAACCAACTGCGAAACCCTTTGCCTTTAGACCAGCAAATGTTGTGTTGATATCTGTTGGTGAAACACCAAATACACCAAATGCGTTATAGCCTTGAGCTGCCATAGCATCGATTGCTGCATTGTGCTTGGTTTGATCCCATTCACCAGTCTCATTAAATTCTGTTCCGCCAACACCGAACTCAGCTACAGCTGCTGCTCCGCCATCTTTCCATGGTTGGAAGTAAGGGTGAGCACCACCTGGAACAAGAGCAACTTTAATCGCTCCAAATCCATCGGCTGATCCTGCAGAGTCTCCTGAACTAGAACATCCAGAAAGAAGCAATGCAACTGCAGCAACTGCTGCAAGTAATGATTTCTTCATTAATATTCCTTTCGGTTATTTGTTTAACCCCTATAAATTTATAACTTATAGGTAACACGGTTCGAGCAAATCATTCTCTATCGGGGGGGGTAAATCAATATAAAAAGGTAACGCTAAGGTAACAAATCCTAAATTTAAGCGTAAGTTTTAGGGCCAAATGGCAATTATGAGATTTCTACCAACAATCCACTATATGGACAAATTAATTATTCAGCCACTGTTTTCCAGTTGGGAATGTGAAATCAGAGACACTTTGAGCAAACATTTCTGCGCCAGCTCCAGCTTTACTTGGTGGCATATAGCGAGCGCGCCTAATATCAGTGGGAACAACAAAATGCTCATGCAGGTGATCAACAAACTCAACTACCCGATCAGGATGCTCACCAGATACTGCAACATAATCAAACATCGCTAAATGTTGCACCATTTCGCATAATCCCACACCACCAGCATGCGGGCAGACAGGTATACCAAATTTTGCTGCCATCAAGATTATGGCAATATTTTCATTAATACCAGCAACTCTGGAAGCATCTATCTGCACAAAAGACAATGATTTAGATTGCAGCATCTGCTTAAAGATTATTCGATTTGCTACATGCTCACCCGTTGCAACTCGAACCGGTGCGATTGCCTTTGCTATTGCAGCATGACCTACTACATCATCTGGATTTGTTGGCTCCTCCACCCAATGTAGATTTACATCTCCTAATGAGTTAATCCACTCGATTGCCTCTGGTACATCCCAAACCTGGTTAGCATCAATTGCAAGGCGAATATCTGGTCCGATTGCATCCCGTGCTAATTTTAATCTACGCCGATCATCCTCTTTTGACCCACCACATTTAAGCTTTATTAATGTAAAGCCATCAGCAACTGCCTGCTTGGCAAGGGTTACCATTTTCTCATCTGAGTAACCAAGCCAGCCTGGAGTGGTTGTGTAAGCAGGTAGACCATCTTTAATTAGATTCACTTCATTTTTTGCTCGATTAGCCTTTGCTTTATTTAAAATTGCAAGTGCCTCAGTAGGTGTTAAGGCATCTGAGATGTAACGGAAATCTACTAACTCAACAATCTCCTCTGGTGAAAGATCAGATAGATATTTCCATAGTGGCTTACCACTTCGCTTAGAAACTAAATCCCAGGCCGCATTTACTACCGCACCTGCTGCCATATGGATTAACCCTTTTTCAGGTCCTAGCCAGCGCATCTGTGAGTCGCGCACTAATGAGCGAGCAAACTCCCCCATTGTTTTAGCAAGATCATCAACATCGCGGCCAACTGCATAGGCGGCAAATATCTCTATTGCATCGCACTGTAGATCATTTCCGCGGCCGCAAGTAAATACCAATCCATAGCCAGATAGCTTTGGATCATCGGTGATTAATTCTAGGTAAGCAGCTGAGTAATCTGGATCCTTATTCATAGCATCTGAGCCATCTAGGCCACGAGAGGTTGGAAAGCGCACATCGGTGGTTTTAAAGCCAACTACCTTTGGCATTACTCTCCACCTTTTTTAGAAAATTTAATGATTGCTATTCGATTACTGTGCAAAATCCTATACGATAATCAAATAAGAAAGGAAACCCTTTGCAAATAAAACGAATTGGTTCAGTAATCGGAGTTAAACCGGAGGAGATTGCTGAGTATGAAAGAATTCATGCCCAGGTTTGGCCCGGAGTTCTTGCTACCTTAAAGCGTGCGAATATCTCAAATTACTCGATCTTTCGCTACCAAAATATGCTCTTCTCTTATATGGAGTACACCGGCACAGATTACGAAGCCGATATGGCACTTATTGCATCAGACCCAACAACTCAGGATTGGTGGAAGGTAACTGCTCCAATGCAAAATCCAGTGCCAGAAAAACTTGAGAGTGAGTGGTGGCATGTAATTCCAGAGGCTTTTCACCTAGCGTAATAATGAAGCATAATAAATAGAGAGTGAGCATAGTTATGAGAATCGATTCACACCATCACGTTTGGGATCTATCTGTTCGCCCACAAGGCTGGATGGTTGGTGAGGCACTAAACCCAATTAAGAAAAATTTCTCAATTAATGATCTACGCCAAGCGATTACTGGATGCGGGATAGATAAGACGGTGGTGGTTCAGACAGTTACTAATTATGATGAAACACCAGAGTTATTAGCACTTGCTGATGCTGATGATCTAGTTGCAGGGGTAGTTGGCTTTTTAAAGATTGACTCTGCAGATGCTATCTCCTACCTAGATAAGTATGAAGGCATGACTGGCTTTAAGTATTTAGTTGGTATCAGAGATATTGCCCATGATTATGAGGATGTCAGTTATCTGGCAAAGCCTCAAGTGATAAAAAATGTGCAAGAGCTTGGCAGGCGTGGTTTGGTCTATGACCTATTAACAAAAACTCCACATATGCGAGCAGCAATTAATTTAGTAAAAGCCTGTCCAGATACAAAGTTTGTACTCGATCACATTTCAAAGCCATATATAGCAAAGGGTGAGATGCAACCATGGGCTGATCAGATCACTGAATTAGCTAGCTTTGAGAATGTAGTAGTTAAGGTATCTGGCTTATTTACCGAGGCTGATTGGAAAAATTGGAAGCAAAGTGATTTTTCGCCATACCTTGAGCACATCACCAAATCATTCACACCAAAGCGAATGATGTTTGGCTCTGATTGGCCAGTTTGTTTACTTGCTGCCACCTACCGTCAAACAGTAGATTTAATAGAGGAGTTCACTAAATCATTCTCGATTAGTGAAAAAAATGATTTTTGGGCTAGTACCGCAAATCGGATCTATAATTTAAAGCTAATTTAGGCATAACGGGCGTGGAGTGCACCATCAACCATAAGATCTGCGCCCGTAATAAAAGAAGCATCTTTTGATAGTGTAAAGAGAATTACATTTGCAATCTCCTCAGGGGATCCAAATCTGGCATTTGGCGCAACAGAAAGTGAGTGTGCCTTCTCATCTGGAAACTTCTCCATATAACTCTTTAAGAGTGGGGTTGCAGTAGTTCCAGGAGATACAGAGTTAAATCTAATTCCATACTTGCCTTCATCTAAAGCTAAGTTTCTAGATAATCCAATAATGCCGCCCTTTGCCGCAGAGTATGGAAAAAAGTTTGGCCGAGACATTCGGCCATGAATAGAGGAGATATTAACAATTGATCCATACTTTGCTTTTCTCATCTCTGGCAAACATAACTTTGCTAGATACCAACTAGATTTAAGATCTAGTGCAAAAAAATCATTCCACTCTTGTTCGGCATACTCAACCGCATCAGCGTAAGAGTTTCTACCAGCATTTGATACCGCAACAGTTACTGGGCCAAAGTTTGCTACTAATTTGTCATAACCTGCCTTAAAGGTTTCAAACTTTGAAACATCTGCCTTTGCATATTGAACTTGATGCCCCTCTTTGGTTAATTTTTCAACTAACGCGGTTGCTTTCGCATCATCAATATCAACAAATGAAACCTTTGCGCCCTCTTTTACTGCGCCTAAAACAATTGCCTCACCAATTCCAGCTGCGCCTCCTGTTACAAATAAATGCTCACCCTTTAATATCATGCGCTTCTTGCTCCTAATCCACCATCTACTGCCCAGTCAGAGCCACTTACATAGGTTGATTTATCTGAAAGTAAGAATGTAACAACCTTTGCTACCTCAGATGGCTCACCCATTCGCCCCAGTGGTTGTATAGATTCTGCTCGCTCTTTTCTGCCAGCCTCACCCTTGAGCCAATTTTTTGTTAAATCTGTAAGTATGTACCCAGGTGATACTGCGTTTACTCTAATTTCAAACTTACCCTCATCTAATGCCAGATTTCTTGTCAAACCAAGAACTGCAGATTTTGCTGCGCCATATGGAAAAAATCCTGGATAGGTAAGGCGGCCATGAATTGAACAGATGTTAACAATTGAGCCACCTTTGACTTTGCGCATAGCAGGAAGTGCTAACTTGGCAGTAAGCCATACTGGTTTCATATCAATTGCAAAAAAATCATCCCACTCTTTATCTGTCATAGTTACAGGATCAGCGTGTGAGTTAACCCCAGCATTATTAACAACACCTGTTACCTCACCAAATTTACTCACAGCTTCATTAAAGGCTGATTTGAGCTCTTCAAAGTTAGCTACATTAGCCTTAACAAAGATAACTTTTTTACCTAACTTGCTAAGTTCAGAAGCTAATTTTTCACCTGCTGCGACATCAATATCGATAAAGGAAACAGATGCACCTTCATCTGCTGCATCTCTAACAATGGCCTCACCAATACCCTTGGCGCCACCTGTTACAAATATATGTTTACTGACTAATTTCATGTCGATAAACTACCTTACTAGCCTCATTAATTGCAGTGCGGAAAGCTAAAACATTTTTGCCAACCCCACTAACACCATCTTTAGTAAGCGGGCCACCGAGGCCAACTAAATCAGCACCAGCCTCAAACCACTTTGGTATTGACTCCAAGGTAATGCCTGCAGTTGGGCACCAGTAATTGTTTGGAAATGGCTCCCGAATCATCTTTAAATGAGCTGGACCTAAAATTGCCGCCGGGAATAATTTTAAGATATCAGCGCCACACTCCTCAGCAATTGCGACCTCAGTTGGGGTAGAGACACCTGGCATAGAGACCAATTTTAATTTCTTAGTTGCAGCAATTACATCCTCATTTGTATCAGGTGAGACGATAAAACTTACTCCAATATCCTCTACTTTTTTCACATCTTTAACGGTTCTAACTGTGCCAGCACCAACTAATAAATCCTTATTCTTTAATAGCCGCTCGATTATCTTAAGTGCACCCGGTGTTGTAAGAGTTATCTCAATTACCTTAACCCCAGCCTCTACCAATGCATCAGCCATCATTTGGCCTTCACTTTGCGAATTAGATCTAACCAAGGTCATCATCTTTTGCGAAAGTAACTGATCGATGGTCTTCACTAATTACTCCTTATCTTTTGCGAAATATCTTTATCAACTACACCAGCAGAGCCAGTTGGTATGCCGGTCCAATCCCCAAACATACTTGCAACTAAGGCTCCACAGATACTGCCCTGTTTTAATGCATCAAGTGCACTCATGCCACTTAGTAGACCAGCAATTGTTCCGCCAGTAAAGGCATCCCCTGAGCCAACTGGATCCACTGCAACAACCTTTGGCGGGGTTATTTCGCCATACTCACCTTCAATTGCATATCTCATCATCTGATCACCCTTAGTCATAACAGCAATAGCGCACCCTCGTTGATTTGCTTCAATTAGTAATTTCTTAGGATCCCCATTGCCAAATACCACCTGATACTCATCCTCACCACCTATTAACAACTCAATATTTTCAGCTAAAGGTTGCAGTGTTTTCTTAGCATCGGCCTCACTCCATAACTTACGGCGTAGATTTAAATCAAAGCTAGATTTAACTCCTAAAGATGCCGCTTTAGTTAATGCATGTTTAACTGTTGCTGCACCACTTTGCGAAATAGCACAGGTAATACCGGTGGTGTGAAGCCAACGAGCCGATGATATATAGGAATCTAAAATATCTGCCGGCTCAATAGTAGAAGCAGCAGAACCTTTTCTTAAATAACTAATCTCAACCGGCGCTGTTTTACCTGGGTTTCGCACCATAGCTGCGGTAAATGAGTTAACCCGTTTAGCAAGTGAAATATCAACACCTTCAGCTGCAATATCTGCCAACATAACTGAACCTAATTGATCATTGCCAAATCTTGAAAAGTAGGCAGATTTAAGACCAAGGCGTGAGAGTGTCACCGCCACATTAACCTCTGCCCCAGCTGTTACTCGCTCAAACTTTTTTGCACTCATTACCGAGTCGGTATCACTTGAGATAAAAACCGATAACGCTTCACCAAAGGTGAAAAGATCAGTTTTCAATTAAGCACCAAATAGATTTGTTTTTTTACCCACTACTCCAGGATTAGCGATAAAAATGTATCCAGCCTGCGGATATAGATTTAAATCCATCTCCTCCCCAGGATTGCCAACTGCGGTAGTGATAATTAATTGATCAAGCTTTTCACCTGCAAAACAACAGGAGGTTACCTTTTGAACCGGTAATTTGATCTCAGCAATTTGTTTACCAGTTTTTCCATCAAAGCCGCGAACAGATGAACCCATCCAAAATGCTACCCATAAATTATCCTCACTATCAGAACACATCCCATCGGGATATCCCATGCCATCTGCGATCTTGATAAATGGGCGGCGGTTACTTACTGCGCCATTGTCATAATCAAATAAATCAACTCTCATTGATAAAGTATCGATGTAATACATCTTGGTTTTATCAACCGACCAATCCATACCATTTGAAATTCCTACTTCACCAAAGAGGCGCTCTAGCTTTTTACCATCCTTACTTAATCGGTAGAAAGCACCCTCATTACTTTGATTTTCATAAGCCATTGACCCTAGAAATAGGGCGCCATCTGGTGAAACTTTGGCATCATTCCAGCGTAGGATATTTTTATCTTTAAATCCATCAGCCTCTTCCCTTGATGACATCTTATGAAGGGTGCCATCTTTATCTCTTAAAACTGGACCATTAGCAGTTCCTAAAATATCACCACCTGTTGTGCGTGGAATTTGAAAACCAACTGGTTCACTTGTTTGATACTCACCATTAGCGCCAGATTTTAAATCTTTCCACCTAATCGCCTGTCCATAAATATCACACCATTGAACATGATTATTTTTCTCACCCGTAGCTGTTGGGCCCTCACCTAATTGATTGCGCCTTGAATCAAATACTTCAACTGCAATCGACATTTGTTAACCCTTTAGGGAACCAGAGAGTAATCCTCGTAGGAAGTAGCGACCTAGGAAGATATAAACAATTAAGGTAGGGAGTGAAACAATTAATGAAGCAGTCATATTTACACCATAGTAAACCTGGTTTGTGGAGCCGGTAATAAAGTTAAGTGCGGTTGTGGCAACAGCTAGCTTTGGTGATCCACCAGTTAAAAAGATGGCAAAGAGGAAATCATTCCAAGCTGAGGTAAATTGCCAAATTAATACCACCACAAAAGCTGGAATTGAAAGTGGCAGGATAATTGAGCGATAGATTCGCACCATAGAAGCTTTATCTACTCGACCTGCCTCAATTAACTCATTTGGAATCGCTTCATAGTAATTGCGGAAAATTAAGGTACAAATCGGAATACCGTAAATTATATGTGCTAACACCAACACATAGATAGATTTATTTATCTCTAAGGTAGTAGCAATTCTTACCAGCGGAATCATAATTGCTTGATATGGAATAAACATTCCAAATAAGAATAGGGTGAAGATGAAGTTTGAGCCCTTAAATTTCCATTTAGCAAATACATAACCATTTATCGAACCAATAATTGCGGAGATAATCGCGGATTGGATTACAAAGAATAAAGTTCTACTCATTGAATCTGAAATAGATTGCGGGAAGTAATCAGTTCCACTCCAAGCTACAGACCAGGCTGAGAAATCTAATTTTTCTGGTAATTTAAATGCATTAACTAGATAAACATTCTTAACGCCTTTAAGTGAGTTAATTACCATTACATAAATTGGCATAACTACTAAGAACCAGATAAATATCAATGAGATATAGCGGAAAATCAGCCAGAAACGTTCTGTACCAGTTAACTTGCGCTTTTTATTACGCACATTATGTTTTGCGGTAATTAAATCAACTATGTCCTTACTCATTAGCGGTACGCCTGCTGTTTGTTGTTATAGCGAAGGTATGGCACAACCACAATTGCAATCATCAGCAACAACACAATCGCAATGGCTGTTCCTTTGGCGTAATTACGTGAATCAAAGGTTGCTTCCCACATGTAAACGGCAACCACTTGCGTAATATATGACTTGCCATTAATACCGATAATCAAGTCAAAAGCTTTCATGGAGATATGACCTAAAATAATTAAAATTGTAAGTATTGTTGGAGTTAGCTGTGGGAAAAGTACATGTCGATAGATCTGAGATTCACTAGCACCATCAACACGGGCTGCTTCGCGCAAATCATCTGGAATGCCCCGAAAACCAGCTAAGAAAAGTGCCAATACATAACCAGATGTCTGCCAGATGGCTGGTAATGCCATCGCATACATCGCACCTTTTTCACCTACATACCAATCATTTTGTAAGAAGCCCAAGCCGATTTTTTGCAATGCCAGGTTTAGTCCACCTGCCTCTTCATCTCGAGCTGAGTTAAGTATCCAGTTAAACACTGTTCCCATTGCGATAAATGAGATCGCCATCGGATATAAATAGAAGGAGCGGAAGAAGCCCTCGCCTTTAATTCCTTTTTCAAGTAAGAGCGCCATAATAAAACCTGTTATCAAGGCGCCAATTATAAATACCACTGTAAATTTGACGAGATTTAAAAGGGAGTGCGTAAAGCGCTCATCAACAATTAAATCGGTATAGTTTTTTAAACCAACATACTCAATGGCTTTTTTAGAGCCAGAGTTTTGATTTGTCAGCGAAACATTCACGGACCAGATAATTAAGCCATAAACGAAAATTACTACGGTAATAATTGAGGGTAATACAAAAAGTAATCCGCCGATGCGGGAGCTAAGTGGGCGACTATTTTTGACTGATTTACTCACGCAACCCATCCCCTCATCTATATTCCTTTGTGATGGAGCCTAGCGATCTGATATCTAAATAGAAAACTTTGGTGGGCAATTTTACTTGCCCACCAAAGTTCTTGTCCTACTTTGTTGCTATTAAGCCTTGCCTGCTTCGTAAGCTGCAGCAAGATCCTTAGCAAATCCGGCGTTATCTTTAAATCCGCCTGAGAAATACTTACCAACAGCAGCACTGTATGCAGCCATGTGGGCATTATTTCCATTTACGCCGTGGACAGTTGAACCGACTAAGCGATCCTTTGACCAATCAGCAGAAGCAGATTTTAGATAATCATCGTATAGGGCTAGATCAGCATCGGTACGAGCTGAAATAGATCCCTTCTTTGGATTAAATGCATCCTGTCCAGCTTGTGATCCACAAACCTTCAACCATGCAATTGCAGCGTTGCGGTGTGGTGCACCAACTGGAAGTGTGAATGAATCTGATAGCCATTGGTAAATACCAACAGTTCCTGGAGCTGCTGCGAATGTGTAGTCAGTTCCAAGCTTTAGACCATCTGATTGCCACTGTGCTGAAGCCCAGTCACCCATGATAAAGAATCCAGCTTTACCGGAAGTTACTAACTTTCCAGCATCTGGCCAATCAAGGTTTCCTGCTCCCTTATTTCCATAAGAAAGTGCTTTCTGGAAGTTCTTAATACCGGCAGCAACTTCTGGACCTGTCCATGAAGTTGATCCGTTATATAGACCTTCGAACTTATCTGCGCCCATTGATGCAAGAAGCATCCAGTCAAGAAGGTGAGCAATCGCCCAGTCTCCCTTTCCTGCAAGAGCTAGACCAGTTACGCCAGCCTTCTTAAACTTCTCAAGATCTGCAAAGAATTCATCAAGTGTTGCAGGTGCCATGGTGACGCCAGCTTTTGTTGCAGTTGCTGGATTCCACCATAGAACGTTGGCACGGTGAATGTTTACAGGTACTGAGTAAATCTTTCCGTCAACTGTAAGTGTCTTGATTAGATCTGCTGGGAAAATCTTGTCCCATCCTTCAGATGCGTACAAAGAAGTTAAATCTTCTAGTTGTCCGCCTCTTACATAACCATCAAGCTCCATACCAGCGTGTGCTTGGAATGAATCAGGTGGCTCGTTAGCATCTAAACGGCTTTGTAGTACAGCCTTAGCGTTAACACCAGCACCACCAGCAACAGCAGCGTTAATAAACTCTGTCTCTGGGTTTTGTCCTGTGTAAACATCAATCATTCCCTGTAGGCCAGCAGCTTCGCCACCAGATGCCCACCAGGTAAATATTTCAAACTCTTTGTCTGTGTTCGCTGAATCAGAACCTGATGAACAGCCAGTCACCGCAAGGGCAATAGCTGCTGCAGCTGCAACAAGACGAAATGAACTTTTATGCATTCATTTCTCCATTTCTACTTATATATAAGTGGTACAACGAGGATCGTCGAACCTGTTGGTATCCTTGCTACTCACCCCTTCATAGTCAATTAACGCAGGCGTATTTGTTGATAAAATTTCTCACTTTACCTAAACGTTATAAAACTTTATGTGGATATCTCAAGTAGTGGTTAAGGGTCTATGCCACCTGATTTATAGCCCCTAATCTTTAGGGTGTGAGCGGTAAAAAATATGATTTAAAGCGATTATCAACAATTTTCACCGCTGCCCTGACATCTGATTGTTTAGATCATATGCAGTTACGCAATCAAGTTTTAAAATCTGATATTCAAATGATCTCAGGTGATGGCGTAATGATGGGTTACGCATTTCCGGTAAGAGTTGAAGCGGTTTTTAAAGCACCAGAGGTGCCATATGTTGGATTACTTAAAGCATTAGATGCAGTTGGGCGTGATCAAGTTTATGTAACACCATCTAATCGAAATAATGGCGGCGGCCACCCAGCAGCTTTTTGGGGTGAGTTACTTTCAACCGCCTGTAAACATAAAGGTGTAGCAGGTGCGCTAACAGATGGACCGGTTAGAGATACCACACGTATGCGCGCTCTAGGTTTTAAAGTATTTGGAGTTGAGACCTCTCCCCTTGATATTAATTCGCGGTATGAGGTGATCGAACATAATGTTTCTTGCGTAATTGATGGGGTAACAATTAATCCAGGGGATTTAATTGTTGGCGATATTGATGGCGTGGTTGTAATTCCAGTTGCGGCAATCGATGAGGTAATAGCAAGAGTTGAAGAGAAAAACTCTGGGGAGAACCTATTTAGAAATGCAGTAAGAGATGGCATGGCACCTAGTGAGGCCTTTGCTAAGTTTGGTGTCTTATGAAACCAATTGTTCAAGTATCTCTAGATTTAATCGATATCAAAGAGGCAATGGAGATGGCGCACACCGCTATGCGAGCCGGTGTTGATTGGCTTGAAGCTGGTACACCTTTTATATTGGCTGAAGGTTTACATGGCGTGCGAGCGCTGCGTAGAGAGTTTCCAAATACACCAGTTGTTGCAGATTTAAAAACTATGGATGGTGGATATTTAGAGGCAGAAATGATGGCAAAGGCTGGTGCTACTCATGTTGTAGTAATGGCAAGGGCGCACCCTGAAACAATTAAGGTTGTTGTGCAAGCTGGTAAGGATTACGGAATTACTGTTATGGGAGATAACTTAGGTTGTGAAGATATGGTTGCAGGTGCTCGTCTTCTAGAAGATCTAGGTTGTAGCATGGTGATTCACCATATTGGTTATGACGAGCGACGCGGCATTGCAGCAAGTGGTAAGAAGGCGCCTAATCCACTTGATCAATTAAAAGCTGTTGTCGATGCAGTTGGTGTTCCAGTCCAAGCAGTTGGTGGTTTATCTCTGGAGCAAGCAATTGCCTCTCCTTCTTATGGCGCACCTCTTGTTGTAATTGGTGCCCCACTTGCAATTGATGCCGACTCTTTTTCAAGAGGTGCCGGTGATGTTGAAGAGGTGCTTCGTAAGATTTGTGAAAAGGTTCATGCATATGGCGATGTTGCTATTACTCCAAGAGTTAAATAAGAATAGGCATATATGAAATCAATTGGCGTAGTTAATTTCTCATCAAAACCAGGCAGTGTTGAATTACAGGAGATTGAGCGAGCAATTGCAGGAGATGATGATGTGATTATGCAGGTTGAGGCGGTAAGTGTTTGTGGCTCAGATCTTCACCAATGGCATGGGACAAACTCCTGGCAGGTTAATTACCCAGTTGTTTTAGGACATGAGTTTTGTGGGGTAATTGCAGAGCTTGGTAAAAATGTTAAATCAGCAGGTAGGTGGCGGGAGGGTGATCGGGTTGTTACTGAGACCGCTGCAGTAATTGATCTTGATTCACCAATGAGTAGGGCTGGTAAGTACAACTTAGATCCAAACCGTAAAGGCTTTGGCTACGGTGTTAATGGCGGTATGACTAGATATGCCAAGGTTGCCTCTCGCTTACTTCATAAGATTCCTGCCAATATTTCATTTGATTACGCTGCAATGACTGAGCCATGCGCAGTTGCCTATAGCGCAACTATTGCCCCCGGTTTAGTAAAACCAGGTGATCGAATTGTGGTTTATGGCCCTGGCCCTATTGGTGTGCTTGCAGTTGCAATGGCCCGTCTTGCCGGAGCTGAGGTGGCATTAGTTGGTTTAGAGAAGGATCGCACCAGATTAGAGATTGCAAAAAGTTATGGCTGTGAGGTAATTATTGGTAGTGCAACTGATTGGGCAAAAAGTGTTGATGGACTTGGCGCTGATGGTGTGGTTGATGCCGCTGGTGTTAGTGCATCTTTAAAACAAGCACTTGAGGTAGTTCGCCCAGATGGTTGGATCTCAAAGGTTGGTTGGGGGCCGCAGCCACTTGATTTTTCATTAGATCCACTAGTAGCAAAGAATGTAAGGCTGCAAGGAAGTTTTTCTCATAACTGGCCGATGTGGGAGCGAGTACTTAGATTATTAGAGAGTGGCAAGTTAGATTTAAAACCGGTCTTAGGTGGAGTATTTGCAATTAATGATTGGCATAACGCCTTTGAAAAGATGGCATCTGGTGAAATCTTAAAATCAGTAATTAAGCCGGAGTGAAGATGCGGCTAAAAGATAAGGTAGTAATTATTACTGGTGCAACTAGTGGAATTGGTAAATCACTGGCCGTGCAGGTAGTTGCAGAAGGTGGCAAAGTTTTAGTACATGGAATTGAAAAATCTGATGGCGAGCAGCTTGTATCCGCGCTGGGAAAGAGTGCATCTTTATGTATTGCCGATCTTAATGATCAAGCTGCGCCAAATAAGATTGTAGAGAGTGCAATTGCAGCCTTTGGCAAGATTGATGCTGTAGTAAATAATGCCGCTATATTTGAAAGGCATAAGCTACCCGAATTAACTCCAGAGAGCTTTGCTAAAACTATTACTATAAATCTGCAATCATCTCTTTTTTTAATTAAGGCGGCCTTACCTCACCTTTTGCAAACACAGGGGTGCGTATTAAATATTGGTTCAATTAATGCTTATAGTGGTGAGCCCTCGCTACTTGCATACAGCATCAGTAAGGCGGGTATGCAAACTATGACGCGAAACCTTGCAAATACTTATGGTGTAGATAAGGTCAGATTTAATTTAATTAATCCAGGTTGGATTTTAACTGATCGCGAGTATGCCGATCAGATTAAGCGAGGATTGCCGCAAGGTTGGCCGGAAACACTTGGCAAAATTAATATTCCATCAGGTGTGATGAGTACGCCAGAGCAATTAGCAACCGCATGTATCTATTGGTTAGGTGATGAATCTCGTCCCTTTACTGGATCAATAGTAGATCTTGAGCAGTTCTCAATTATTGGTAGAAACCCAGAGAAGTAATGCCAAAGCTTGCTGCCTTTCCTAAGGGATTTATAAAGCCATTGGTCTCTGGACAGATGAGTATTTATGAGTGGATTAAATTAGCTGATGGTTTGCGAATTGATGGTCTTGAGTTTTATAACAACTTTGCTGATGTTAAAGATCCTGCAAATTGGCCAAAGATTAGAAAAGCGGTTGAAGATACTGGCATGGTAATTCCAATGATGTGTGCCTCACCTGATTTCACAATCCCAGATGCCGCCCTTCGCAAAAAAGAGGTTGAGCATGAGATAAAAGCAATTGAGATGAGCGCAGCACTTGGGGCTAAGTACTGCCGAGTTTTATCTGGGCAGCGCAGAAAAGATATAACTCGGGAGGAGGGAATGGGTTATGTAGTTGAATCAATTAATGCCTGTATCCCAGTTGCTGAAAAACTTGGTATTACATTAATAATAGAAAATCATTACAAGGATGATTTCTGGACCGAACCAGAGTTTGCGCAAATGATGGATGTCTTTGTTGATTTAGTTAGCAGAATTGACTCGCCATCATTTGGTGTGAACTTTGATCCCTCAAATGCAATTGCAGCTGGTGAGGATCCATTGGAGTTACTTGAGAAGGTTAAGCATCGAGTACTTACTATGCACGCCTCAGATCGCTACCTTGCAAGTGGCACTATTGAGGATCTGCGCAAGGCAGAGGGTGGAAGTGCTGGTTATGTTTCATTTTTTAAACATGGAGTAATCGGCAAAGGATTAAATGATTATGACGCAATATTTAAAACCTTAAAAGATGTTGGTTTTGATAGCTGGATATCAATTGAAGATGGTGTGGATGGCATGGAACAAATGCATCAGAGCGCAGATTTCTTACGTAAAAAAATTAAGAAGTATTGGCCTAATTACCAGCCACGATAATATTATTTAGCGGCTTGTTATCTGCTAGTAGTTGAAGTTGAGATTCAATTAACCTTCTTGCCCGCTTTTCAAATGCAGTTGTATTTCCACCGACATGGGGTGAGATTAAAACCCCTTTTGCTTTCCAGAGTGGATGCTCGGCAGGAAGTGGCTCTGGATCTGTAACATCAAGGGCTGCGGTGATACGGCCGGAGTTAAGCTCCTTCACTAATGCATCGGTATCAACAATTGGACCACGAGCAACATTTACAAGTAATGCCCCATCCTTCATTAATGCCAATCGCTTGGCATCAAATAGATGTTTACTCTCTTTTGTAAGTGGCAAAATTAAAATCACTACATCAAGGGAGGGTAGGTGTTTATCTAAATCAGAAATTGCAATTGTCTTATCTCGCCCACTCTGAGTGAAGGCAACAATTTCAACCGCAAACCCTGCCAGCATCTTGGCAATAGTTGTACCAATTGAGCCAAAGCCAATAATGCCAATCTTGCGATCATTAATTGATTTATTTTTTACATGCACCCAAGCAGATTTATCTTGATTGCGCACAAAATCTGCAAAGCCGCGCAGAGATGCAATTGTTAAACCAACTGCCAACTCTGCAGTTGAATCATCATGAATACTTTTTCCATTACACAAAGTAATTCCTGGGCGAATATATTCAATTGCATCGTCATATCCGGCATTTGGAACCTGTAATATTTTTAAGTTTGGCATCTTCTTTGTTAACTCAAGAGCAGGCCTGCCTCCCATATACCAAGGTACATAAAAGGTAATTTCAGAGAGATCTCCACCTTCGGCAGGAGTTGTTGCAGGTGAGAGCCGTTTAAACTTGCTTGGAACATTTAGATCATCCCACTGCGTCCAAATTACATGCTCACTCATTACTTAATCCGCTCATTTATATCTTCAGGTACCACTACAACCTTGTTAACTAATGTACCAATTTGATCAACGGTAATTGTTACTAAATCACCAGCAAGTAATGAGATATCAAGGGGTGGCACAATTCCAGTACCAGTTGAAAGTATTGCCCCTACTGGAAAGTGTTGGCATCTAAATAGATAATCAATTAGATCATCAAAGCTTCTATTTAATGATTTAAGTGAGGTCTCAGCCTGCCAAACAATTGAGCCCCCTCTTTCAATCTTGGCATAAATATCTAATTTTTCATGATCAACAATCTCCCAAATTGGCCTAATCATTGGGCCAAGTGCATTTGATCCGTAGTAGATCTTTGCTTGAGAAAGATATAGTGGATTCTCACCCTCAATATTTCGTGAGGTCATATCATTACAAATACTCATTCCAATTAGCTCACTAAATTTATTAATAACTATTGCTACCTCAGGCTCTGGCACAGAGGTCTTAGCATCTTCGCGAATTCCAACCTCACCCTCATGTCCAACAGTTCGCCGAGCAGTTGCCTTAAAAAATAACTCTGGCCGGTCTGCTTCATAAACTAATTGGTAAACATCAGGGATTCCACTCTCTTCTTTTCTGGCATCTCTAGAGCGTTGGTAGGTAACACCAGCTCCCCAAACCTCAGAGTCGGCGGCAACTGGCGCAACTAATTTTCCCTTTACCTCTTTATTGCTTGGTGCTTCATATAATTTGCGAAATGCTCCCATGTGTTGAGATAAGGCATCAGATAAGGTTTTTACGCCCTCAATTTCAAAGTACTTACCATTAATCTCTTTAACTAGTTTGTAGGCTTCAGTTGGTGTTTGAATAACTGCTAAATGACTCATTTACTAAACTTCAATTCGATTAACTAAGCCTGACTCCTCTAATGCATCCCATACCGCTGCTGGAATATCTCGATCAAAATCTGTGATATTTGAGGTTAACTCTTTAACTGTGCGAGAGCCAGTTAGCACCGCTGTTACCGCTGGGTGGCGCAGTGGGAATTGAATAGCTGCGGCGGTAAGTGGGATATTAAAATCTGCTAATAATTGCTTAATCTGTTGTGCTTTTTTAATTAACTCATCACTTGCTGGGGCGTAATCATATGTAGCACCAGCTACTGGATTAGCTAAAATTCCAGAGTTATAGACACCACCGATTACTACGCCAGTATTTTTCTTTTTGCACTCCTTAAATAATTGATCTTGAGCTGATTGGTCAAGGAGAGAGAATCTGCCCGCAATTAAAATAATATCTAGATCCATCTCTTTGACTGCCTTAATCGAAGGCGCACAGTAATTCATACCAACACCAATTCCCTTTAATACTCCTTGGGAGCGAAGTTCATCTAATACTGGGTATGACTTTTCGATTGCCTCACCAATTCGATCATCTGCATCATGAATATAAGCGATATCAATTGAGGAGACATTCATTCTCTTTAAACTCTCTTCAATTGAGCGCAATACTCCTTCGCGAGAGAAATCAAAAACTGGGGTTACATCTGGATCGATATCAGCGAAGCTTCCTAGTGAATCATCTGCAACTGGCTTATTTGGATCAATCTTATTTAGAACTCTGCCAACTTTGGTTGAGAGCACAAACTTCTTACCTGATTTATTAAGCGCTGCGCCAAGGCGACGTTCGGCAACTCCATAACCATAAAGTGGTGCGGTATCAAAGTAGGTAATGCCAGAATTAGCGGCTGCCAAAATGGTCGATTCGGCATCAGATTCGGCAACAGATGTAAACAAGCCCCCAAGAGGTGCAGTACCTAGCGCAAGCTTTGATACATATCTATCTATGCGCGGAATCTTTACTAATTCGCTATGACGGGCCATTCTCGCAATAGTATAGGAGCGTGTTGGAATAGTGAATACTGTTCGCCTATTGAGATAGCAGATCGGATAAATAATGAATAGCGAGTTCGCAGGCCTTACCGCAATTATCACCGGTGCTGGTTCTGGTATTGGCCTTGAGGTTGCCAAGGGGCTAAAGCAGCGCGGTGCTACCGTCTTTGGTTTTGATATTGCTGCCGGGCAGATGGAATCTGTTGCTACCTTTATAAAGTGCGATATCGGCGATGCTGTCTCTGTTGATGCCGCCTTTGCTGAGTTTAAAAAGAAAAGTAATAAGTTAGATATTTTAATTAATAATGCTGGAATTGGCTCACTTACTACAGTTGAAAAAGAGACAGATGAGATCTGGCATAAAGTATTAAATGTAAATGTGGTGGGAACTGCCAGAGTATCTAGAGCTGCAATCTCGATGTTAAGAGAGAGTAAATCTGGGGCAATTGTTAACACCGCTTCAATTGCTGGCACTGATGGAATTCCAAATCGTGCTGCCTATAGTGCTTCTAAGGGAGCGGTCCTTGCCTTAACACTTGCTATGGCAACTGATCATCTTGCAGATGGCATCAGAGTTAATGCGGTAAATCCGGCAACAACTGATACGCCTTGGGTTAAAAGATTATTAGATCAAGCACCAGATGCTGCCGCTGCAAGATCAGCACTTGAATCACGCCAACCAATGGGCCGCCTTGTTGCACCTATTGAGATTGCAAATGCAATTATCTTTTTAGCAAGTCCACTACAAACATCTGTTACTGGCACAACTATCAGTATTGATGGCGGAATGCACTCACTTAGAATTCCCAAATAATGCATCCAATAAATAATTATCGATTTGGTGCTTATGCAGTACTTGCTATGGGCTTAATTAATCTGCGCTATCAAACTGGTGCTGACGGTAATCTATCTAAAAGCTCAGTATTGATCAGTATTGGCGTAGTAGTGCTGCTTGCAACCTTTATTCCAAGAGTTTCTAACTTTTTTATGAACCGAATAGTTAAATTGATCTCATTAGCTCTGCTTGCATCATGTATTGCCTACGGCATATTAATTTAATTTATGGAGCTTGACCAAATAAAACAGCGGTGGAATGAGGTTTTAGATCTACTGCTAGAGAGCAACCGAATTGCTTGGCTGGCATTTTTTGATGCCCGGCTAATCTCATATCAAAATAATCAATTAACCTTAGATTTTGCTGATAGTCAAAAGTTTGCAAATGCTCATGATTTCAAACAAGTGCGTAATCCAGCCCACACTCAGGCATTAATTGATGCAATTGAAACAGTTTTAGGGATACAACCAGCGATAATAGAGCGGTGAAAAGATTATCCCTACTGCTCTCTCTTACAGTATTTGCAACTAGCTTTATTTCAGTTGCAGATGCGGCAACCGCAAAAAGTACAATTTCGCTAGCAGTTGAGAGTACGCCAAATGCTGGTGAGGCATTAGTTACTTTTTACGGACAGGTAAAGCCAGCTGGTAAGCGAAGTATTGTAATTAATTCATTTGATGGCGCTGTTTGGAAGGCTACGCCCCATAAAACTACATCAACAAGTAGTGGATCTTGGCGAATTACCACAGTTGCTACAGCGATTAAAGCAGAGGGAAAGTATCAAGCGGTGGTAAGCGTTGGTGCAAAAAAAGTTCTTTCAAAGGCTGCTGATTTTAAAATTGATTTATCTAAAACCTATACCGATGTTAACTCACTTCTAATACCAGGTGGCCCAGGTGGGCGTATTCATGGCTCTGATGTGAGTAGATGGCAACATCCAAATGATGCACCAATTGATTTTAAACAGATGTTTGATGCTGGTATGCGCTTTGTATTAATTAAGGGATCTGATGCGCAAGAGGCCGCTGATATTGAAACTATGAAATGGTTAATTGGTGATCGCAACGCTGCTCAAGCCGCTGGTTTGTATACCGGTATGTATCACTATGCATATCTACCAAATAGCGCTGATGTTGACTACGTAATAAGAGATGCTAAGGCGCAAGCACAAAAAGTTATTTGGCGGCTAGCCTCCCTTGGTGGTTATAACGAACGTGATCTGCCAGTAGCACTTGATCTAGAAAATAATTGTGTTAAAAAGAATCGATCAGGAGTTTGTATCAAAACAATTGGTCGCACCTTAGTTACTACCTGGGCTGAGACCTGGCTTAAAACAGTTGAAGAAAAAACTGGTCGAAAACCATTTATCTACTCCTACCCAAACTTCCTAGAGAGCTCAATGGTTAGAAGTGAGGCGCTGCGGCAATACCCACTTTGGCTTGCTCAATATGGAATTAATCCAGCAGATCCAATTGCTCAACCTGGCCAGAAAACAATAGGTTGTTACGTCCACTCTTGGAGCACTGCAAACTGTTCCTCGCAGTGGCAGATCTGGCAGTACTCATCATGTGGAATTGCTAAAAAATATGGTGTGCCTAGTGCCCGGCTTGATCTAAATGTTTTTAGAGGAACACCAGAAAGTTTTCTATCTTTAATACTTGGCAGTTGGAAACCTGAGGTAGCTGATCTAATGCCGGTAAATGAGGCAACAAAGATGAATATTTTATCGGTAGTAAGTACTGATAGTAATGAGCCAGTTGATGTAAATGTTGAGGTGTTTAGAAGTATTGGCACCCCAGTTGTTACCGGCACAGTTGTATTTAGACCAATTGATACAAATATTAAAGCTAAGAAACAAACTGCAGTTCGAGCAGCAAGTGGTAGGTGGGAGTTAAGTATTGAGGGTCTACCAATTGGAGTCACCGCGGGCACATTAAATTATGTTGATGTATCTAAAACACATTCTGATAATGAATTACCGCTATCTATCACGGTAGTACAAGGACCAGAGCTATCTAAGCCAACTCCTAAGCCAACTGCCACCAAGAAGCCAGTTGATGGCTGTGCTAAACAAATAAAGAATTGATCCCTTTCCACTACAGTTACCCTTTATGAAGCAGGTATTGCCAGGTGGGATTAATCGAAGTGATTTAAAACTTTGTGATGGCAGAACAATCTCTTACTACGATAGTAAAGAGGTTGACCGAAGTGCTACTGATAAGCGAAAAGATGAAGCACAACCTGGGATCGGAGAGCTGCGTCTTGATCCATTAGTAAATGAATGGGTATCTGTTGCATCTCACCGTCAACACAGAGTTTTCTTACCACCAAAGGATCTATGCCCACTTTGCGCATCAACAGCAGATAAGTTAACTGAGATTCCAGATAAAGATTATGAGGTAGTTGTCTTTACAAACCGCTCCCCTGCACTTACTACGCCAAGTAATAATTGGAGTTTGCCGCAGATCACTGGAATTGATACGCCAAATGCTGATGCAGCAGGAGCATGTGAAGTGGTTTGTTACACATCAGATCATGGCGCAAGCTTTGCCAAACTTTCTGAAAAACAAATCAGAACAGTGCTTGAGGCATGGAAGGATCGTGATAATGCCCTTTCTAAATTACCTTTTATTAAACATATTTTTCCATTTGAAAATAGAGGCGAGGAGGTTGGCGTAACCCTTTCGCATCCACATGGACAGATCTACGCCTATTCATTCCTGCCACCTCGAATTGAGAAAATGCTTGAGGCAGCTAAGGCACACCTGGTGAAAACTGGTCGAGTCTTATTAGATGATGTAATTGCCCGTGAGATAAAAGATCAAAAGCGAATAATCTCGCAAAATGCTGAGTGGATTGCATATGTACCATTTGCTGCCCGCTATCCATTTGAGATTCATCTTGCACCAAAACGTGGTGTGGCAAGTATGGGTGAGTTAGATGAACTTCAATCTGCTGCATTTCCAGCAATTGCTAAAGAGATCTTATCTCGCCTTGATGGAGTATTTGGAATTGAAATGGCATACATCGCTTCTTGGTATCAAGCACCGGTAAATGTTGGTAGAGATTGCCTGCGACTACATTGGCAGATAGTTTCAGTTCGCCGCCAGCCTGGAAAGTTAAAGTATTTATCTGGCTCTGAATCTGCGATGGGTGCTTTTATTATGGATTTAGAGCCTGAACAATCAGCGCAACAGTTGAAAGATGTGAAGCTTTAATTATTAACTGGCGTAATTGAAATAACCTCAACTCCACCAATAGCAGTTAGCACATTAACTAAATCTGTTGGGTCACTGCCTGGAACAGCAATTGTGATGTCATCTATTCCGCGACCATCTTCACTGCGCAAGACAACTAACCCTCTAATATCCCCACCTACAAAACCAATTGCAGATGCGACCGCACCAAGGGAACCTGGTCGGTCAGGTAGTGATACCTGTAGTCGATATAGCGCCATGCTCCCTGACTTGGACTCGAACCAAGAACCTGCCGGTTAACAGCCGGCTGCTCTGCCAATTGAGCTATCAGGGATTACGCCAACCATTTTATGATTGGTGAGGTAAATAGTAGCGAATATCTTTAATCGCTCAAACCTGATGCGCAATTTTGGAGTTTAACTCTCCCCAAGTGCTAACTCTTTTTGCACTCGACGGGCTGCCTCCATGCCAACTAATTGGCCAAAGATCTCTTGATACTGCGCATCATTTTCAACTGGGTTAAGCCGTTGAAGTGTGGATTTAATCTCCGCAATTGATCGACTCAGCCCCACCTCACGTAATCTGGCAAAGATACTGGTGATGTAGCGCTCAGAGACCTCACCATCAGTTCTAATTGGCTCGACAATTAATTCAGTAACTAAAGATTTAAGCTCATCACTGGCACACTTTTCAATTAACTCTTGCGTATTAAGCTCTTTTTGATTATCAATTAGTACGCGCAATTGGTTATAAAGTGGAAATGAAAAGGCAGCTGCTTCTAAATCAACCCAACTGCTGGCAAGTTCTGGCAGTTGTAATTTAACCTTTAATACCTCACGCTCTAAGACTAAAACTGGATCTGTTAAATTAACTCTGGGCGCACTTTGTATTTCACCTGTTTTGCCACTTCGTTTAACTGCAGTTGAGACAATATCAACCTCCATACCAAGCCAGCCGGCAAGTAAGCGGACATACTCTGGTCGCAGTGAGGCATCTCTGATCCGCCCAATTAGTGGCGCAACCTGATTAAGTGCATTAACTCTTCCTTCAGCAGCTGTTATATCGTAATTAGCAATTACTGATTTAATTGCAAACTCAAATAGTGGCACTCTTCTTGCAACTAAGTTACGAACTGCATCATCACCATGGGCTTGGCGAAGTTCACATGGATCCATACCATTTGGCTCAACTGCAACAAATGTCTGAGCTACAAACTTTTGATCATCCTCAAATGCGCGAAGCGCCGCCTTCTGCCCTGCGGCATCTCCATCAAAGGTAAATATCACCTCACCGCGAAATGCATCCGCATCCATTAAAAGTCTTCTGATAATTCTTATGTGCTCCTCACCAAAGGCGGTGCCACAAGTGGCAACAGCGGTGGTGACACCAGCAAGGTGAGCTGCCATTACATCGGTATAACCCTCAACAATTACCACTTGACGATTTTTTGCAATCTCCTTCTTTGCCATATCAAGACCATAAAGAATTTGATTCTTTTTATAAACCGGGGTCTCCGGTGAGTTTAAATACTTAGGCCCGGTATCAACCTCATCACTGGCAAGTTTTCTAGCACCAAAACCAACTACATCACCTGAGATATCTTTAACTGGCCAAATTAAACGGTTTCGATATCGATCAATCATTCCTTTTGTGCCCTCTTTAACTAAACCAGCCAGATTTAACTCTTCACTGGTAAAGCCTTTACCAGTTAGATGTTTAAATAAACCATCCCACTCATCGGGGGCGTAGCCAACATTAAAGTTTTTAGCAGCATCACGATCAAATCCACGCTTAGTTAAGAAATCTCGCCCATGTTGGGCGGCTGGAAGTTGTAACTGCTCCTGATAAAAAATTGAGGCTGCAGTATTTGCTGCAACTAATCTTGAGCGATTAATTGATGGACCGCTATTGCTGGCGCCACTTGTTTCATACTTAATTGTGTAACCAATTCGATCAGCTAGGCGCTCAACCGTCTCTATAAATGTTAAGTGCTCTAACTTCATAATAAATGCAATTACATCCCCACCAACCTGACAACCAAAGCAGTGGAAATATCCCTTGCTAGGGGTGACATGAAATGAGGGCGATTTTTCATCATGAAATGGGCATAAGCCTTTTTTCTGGCCACCACCTGCACCTTTTAATTGCACATAATCACCGACTACATCATCAATTGGTGAGTGCTCGCGGATGTATGTCACATCCTCATCTTTAATTCGCCCGGCCATACTTCCTATCCTAGTTTCCAAACCGACAGTTTGAATTACTCACCTGTTGATTAAGCGATTATGCAGCGCTATCGCCCCCGGATCGGTCAGGGAGGCAACCTGATCTATTACTACCCGAACTCTTTGTTGATCATTTTCTGCCCGCTGCCAATCCTGCAAGAAGAAGCCTTCTAGTGTTGCTGGGGCGCTAGCTAGTATCGCTTCAACTAATTCAGTAAGAAGTTTTTGTTGCTCGCCATATCGAATCTGTGAAGTATCGGCATTAATTACATAATGTCCAGCCATTGATTTAAGTAGTGCCACCTCAACTCGTTGCGCACGTGGCACAACTAAATTTGCGCAATATCTGGTTAAATTAGAATCACCATATTTTTCTTGAGTTGCCACCTCTGCGGCTTGGGCAAATCTACCTATTAATTGGCTTGCTAAATCTTTAAGTCGAGCAAGTGAGCGGTGGGTGCCATCGTAGTAACGGGGCCAACAGGAGATCTTTTGTAGCGCAGTGAGCGCGATTACCATCTCAGCCTCGGTAATATCTTCCAGATACATATCTTTGGCAACCTTAAATAATTTTGGTAGATCATTACTTAATTGATCTAATTTGATTTGACCAGATACAAGTGAATCCTCCATATCATGCACGCTATATGCCACATCATCTGACCAATCCATGATCTGTGCCTCGATAGAGGTTTTGCCAGATTCAACTCCACTTCGATACCAATTAAAGATCTCAAGATCATCCTCATAGACACCAAACTTTTTAGCATTAACAACTCTGCTCCAGGGATACTTTGTAGCTGCATCCAGGGATGCCCGGGTGAGATTTAAACCAACAGATTTACCATCTACTAAAACTGTTTTTGCTTCAAGTCTTATTAATAATCTTAGACTTTGCGCATTTCCTTCAAAGCCGCCACAGGAGTGAGCTAATTGATTTAAAACCTCTTCACCATTATGACCAAATGGTGGATGTCCGATGTCATGAGCTAAACATGCACCCTCCATTAAATCAGGGTCAGCGCCAAGTGCAGCGCCTAACTCCCGTCCTACTTGAGCGCACTCAAGTGAGTGAGAAAGTCTGGTTCGTGGAAAATCGGTTGCCCATGGAACTGCAACCTGAGTTTTTGCAGCAAGGCGGCGCAGTGCAAATGAGTGAATAATTCTGGCGCGATCTCTAGCAAATTCAGTTCGCCCGCCACGCTTTGCTGGTTCATCAAAAAATCTTTCTCGATCCGCTGGTGTGTAGCCAGGGTGTTCAGCTGCTGCTCGTAAAACCATTTAGTAATCCTATCTGCTGGCTAAATTAACCCGATCACTTAACTTAATCCCCAGCCTGCCAACAGTTATATAGGCAAGATAGGCACCAGTCTCTCTACCTAAGTACTTAAAACTAGAGTTTGTAATTGAACCAGGTCCGGCCATAACTGGGGAGCAGATGGCTTTTAGATTTAAATCCTGCGCCATTTTAATTGCGCGATAACAATGGTATGGATCGGTAACAATAATTACTGAGGATAACTTCACTTTCTTCATCTGCTGCGCATAAGCCTGTGTACTACTTAAGGTATCGCGCCCCTTTGCAATAGCTAAAACGTTGGCTTTGGTAATACCATTTTTAATTAACCAATCTCTGCCAGCTGCTGCCTCAGTTGTGCGATCTCCGGGCGCACCTGCGCCAACTGTATAGATACGAGGGGCCATATCTAATTTAAATATCGCTTTGCTTTGCTTAAGCCTGGCTAGCAAAATATCACCTGGTCGGCCATCAAGTTGGGCTGCTCCCATTACTAAAATTACATCACCTTTAACTAGCTCGCTATTTCTGCCTGTATACCAAATGCTTCCAGCTATATAAAGTGGAATAACAATTATTAGTAGTAACACAAATGAGATAACTCTTCTAATTAATTTAAATAAAAACAATTATTTATCCACCTGAAATAGCATCATCGATTGTGATAGTGGCAAACTCATCTGGATCATTAAGCCAACCATCAGGTAGTGATACTGGCCGGCCATGGCTGCTGCGCCCGCGGGGTGCATCCCCTACCGCCTGCGGATATGGCTGATCGCTAACCCCAGAGAGTAATTTCTCCATCTCATCTAAGGATGAAACCATGCCAAGGCTTGATCTAATCTCACGAGGAACTGAGAAACCTTTTAAATACCAAGCCATATGTTTTCTAATATCACGCATCGCTCGATCCTCATTTTCAAAGTACTCAACTAATAATTGACCATGTCGCAACATAACTTTTCTAACCTCAAATAAATTTGGATTTACCCTACTTTGCTCGCCATTAAATGCTGCAACTAAATCTGCAAACAACCAGGGCCGTCCTAGGCAACCACGACCAACTACAACACCTGCGCAACCAGTTTGGGAGATCATGTTTATCGCATCTAATCCAGACCAAATATCACCATTGCCAAGTACTGGTACACCAGTTGGTGCTAGATGCTCAACTAACTCTGTAATTTTACTCCAATCAGATTTACCTTCATATAACTGCGCAGCAGTTCTTGCATGCAGTGCTACCCAAGTGGCACCTATATCAGCAGCTGATTTTGCTGACTCTAAAAATGTTTGATGATCAGAGTCAATCCCAACTCGCATCTTGACTGTGACAGGTATGCCATATTTACTTGCAGCTTTAACAGCAGATTCAACAATTGCTGAAAATAATCTGCGCTTATAAGGAAGTGCTGCGCCACCGCCACGACGAGTTACCTTAGGAACTGGACAACCAAAATTTAAATCAATGTGATCAACTAAGTTTTCATTGCCTAATAGATCAACAGCTTTTCCTAAAACAATTGGGTCAACAGCGTAGAGTTGAACAGATCTAGGTGTCTCACCAACTCCTGGTTTGATTAATCGAAATGTCTCCTCCCGTCGCTCAATTAATGCTCGCGCTGTAACCATCTCAGAGACAAATAAACCAGCACCCTGTTCTCGGCATAAGGTTCTAAAGGCGGCGTTGGTAATACCTGCCATTGGCGCAAGTACTACTGGGGCATCGAGTACTACCTCATTATTTTCAAAGTTACCATTTGAGATTGGCAGACGAAGTGGTTTTACCTGGGTTAACAATTAGGCACCTAAAAGTTTTGGCGCTAAATAACTTTGCACCTGATCAATTGCAATACGAGATTGCGCCATCGTATCGCGCTCTCTAATTGTTACCGCTTGATCATCTAGGGATTCAAAATCAATTGTTATGCAAAATGGTGTGCCGATCTCATCTTGCCTGCGATATCTTCTGCCAATTGCGCCCGCATCATCAAAATCAACATTCCAGTGCTTGCGAAGTGAATCAGCTAAATCCTTTGCCTTAGGGGAAAGATCTGCATTTCTAGATAATGGCAGCACGCCAATTTTTACCGGTGCTAATCGGTAATCTAATTTCATCAACGCTCGTTTTTCCATCTCACCCTTAGAGTTTGGCGCCTCATCTTCGGTATATGCATCCATCATAAAAGTTAATGCGCATCGATCAACACCAGCTGCTGGTTCAATTACATAAGGTGTCCAACGTTCATTTTTCTCTTGATCAAACCAGGTTAAGTTTTCACCCGATGCTCTAGAGTGTGATTTCAAATCAAAATCAGTTCGATTAGCAATACCCTCTAACTCACCCCACTCAGTACCGGTGAACTCAAACTTGTATTCAATATCTGCAGTTCGCTTTGAGTAATGAGAAAGCTTTTCCTTAGGGTGTTCAAAGATTCGAAGTCGATCTGGATTAATTCCTAAATCTTTATACCAAGCTAATCTGGTGTCAATCCAATATTGATGCCAAGTTTCATCAGTTCCAGGGACAACAAAAAACTCCATCTCCATCTGCTCAAACTCACGGGTTCTAAAGATAAAGTTTCCAGGGGTAATCTCATTTCTAAATGATTTACCAATCTGGCCAATTCCAAATGGTGGTTTTTTTCTTGAGGTTGAGGCGACATTATCAAAGTTAATAAAGATTCCTTGAGCTGTTTCTGGCCGTAAATATGCCAAACCTGACTCATCCTCAACTGGGCCTAAATATGTTTTAAGTAAGCCAGAGAATTGTTTAGGGGCGGTGAATTTTCCCTTAGTGCCACAGTTTGGGCAATTTACTTCCTCAAGTGAGGCTGGTTTTTTCTTATGCTTATTTTCATAAGCCTCCTCTAAATGATCTGCGCGATATCGCTTATGACAGCTAGTGCACTCAGTTAGTGGATCAGAGAATGTTTCAACATGTCCTGATGCTTGCCAAACCTCGCGAGCTAGGATTACGCAGGAATCTAAACCAAC
>JAEMTE010000026.1 GCA_016462445.1 Candidatus Nanopelagicus sp.
TAACAACGTCAATTAATGCCTTCGATTTCTTAAAGAAATCTTTGGCATTGACTTTTATTGCACGTTGTTGAGTTCTCAAGGTACGACTGCGCACTGGTTGCGAAAATACTTTCACTCGCAGGGCAACCCATTTTTTCAGTTTCTAGGCATGCCTACAAACCTTAAAAATCGGGGTTTTCCATACCCGGCCTTCTTCTGAAAGTCCGTCTCGTATGGGGAGGTGAAGAATAGCCCCCGCGCAGGAGGGGGGTCAAATCAAGAAATGGCTAAAAATAGCCCCTTTAGGCCACTACCTCAACCGCTGCTAGGTCTCGTTTTCCCTTACGCAAAAGCAGGTATTTTCCATGTAAAAGGTCGGATTTTGATGGGGTGAAATCCTCACTTTCCACCTTTTTATTGTTCAAATACGCCCCGCCCTCCTTCACAATCCGCCTGGCAGCTGACTTTGAGTCCACCACACCAGTTGCAGCCAGCAGATCTACCCAGGTTGGAAAATCCTCACCCTTTTTTACCTGCGTTTTAGGAAGCTGGGAGAGAGCAGAATCTAGGGTGGCAAGATCTAACTCTGAAATCTCACCCTGACCAAACAGTGCCTTTGCAGCCTCCTCCACTTTTTTAGCCATATCTGCGCCATGAATTAATGTGGTCATCTCTCTAGCTAACTCCCGATGGGCCTCGCGGGCTCCTGGATTTGTATTAACTGTTTCAATTAATCGCTCAATCTCTTTTCGATCCTTCATTGAGAAGACCTTTAGCAGTTTGGGCATATCGGCATCATCACTATTTAGCCAAAACTGGAAAAACTCATAAGCACTTGTCATAGCTGCATCTAGCCAAATTGCACCGGATGCGGTTTTACCAAACTTGGAGCCATCTGATTTTGCCAGCAGCGGCACAGTCAAGGCATGAGCTGAGCCACCCTCAACCTTACGAATTAGATCAAGGCCGGCCACAATATTTCCCCATTGATCTGAGCCACCAATTTGCAGCTTGCAATCATTTCTTCGATATAACTCTAGATAATCAAAGGCTTGAAGTACTTGGTAGGAGAACTCAGTGTAGGAAATACCAGCGGTTGCTAATCGGTTAGCAACTGAATCCTTAGCAAGCATCTGATTAACACTAAAATGCTTGCCAATATCACGCAGAAAATCTAAGGCAGATACCGGCTTGGTCCAATCAAGATTATTGACCATAACCGCCCCAGTTTTTTTATCATTGAAATCAATAATTTTCTCAACCTGCTTCTTCATCTTTGTAACCCA
The DNA here is from genome assembly GCA_016462445.1 of Candidatus Nanopelagicus sp. Lineage (GTDB taxonomy): Bacteria > Actinomycetota > Actinomycetes > Nanopelagicales > Nanopelagicaceae > Nanopelagicus. The sequence goes on from JAEMTE010000026.1 coordinate 1,266, forward strand.
ATCAGCAACTAGCTTTTCTTCATTTAATGTTCGCTCATCATTTTTACCGCTGGGATCACCAACCAAACCAGTAGCCCCACCTACCAGCGGAATTGGCCTGTGCCCTGCTAATTGAAATCTTCGTAAAACAAGAAAGACCACAAGATTGCCCAAATGCATACTGGGAGCTGTTGGATCTACCCCGAGATAGAGTGAGATTGGCTTTGAAAGTGCCTGCTCTAACTCCTTGCGATCGGTGGATTGGGCAATTAACCCGCGCCACTCTAAATCATCAAGTAATGAGTTGCTCATTGGGAGATTATGCCTGACAAGTGATCACGGTGGCTGGTGATTGCCTCATCAGCTTTACTTATTTCCTTCTTTAATTGATTAATTGCAGCAGAGACAGATTTTTGGGCAGTTCCCATTGCAGAGGATCTGCTTGCTACCGCCCCTGTTAGATCTAAGAACTCTCTTACCTCTTTGGTAAGTAATGGATGGATAGAGAGTAATTGTGAATCAGTTAATTGATTAAGTTCAATTCCAGATTTTTCGCAAAACTTCACACACTCACCAGCAATCTCATGAGCCTTAGAAAATGGGATCTGCTTTTTGGCAAGAAAATCTGCGATCTCAGTTGCAAGTGAGAAACCAGTAGCTGCCCCGCCACTAATCACAGCCTTATTAAACTGGGCGGTTAAAACCATGCCAGAAACTGCTGGTAGTAGAATTAATAATTGATCAACTGAATCAAAGACCGGCTCTTTATCCTCTTGCAGATCACGGTTATAGGCAAAGGGCAATCCTTTAAGCACCACCAATAATGAGGTTAAGTTGCCAATAAATCTGCCAGATTTACCACGGGCTAGCTCTGCCACATCAGCATTTTTCTTCTGCGGCATAATTGATGAGCCAGTTGAGTACTCATCGGCGATCTTTACCCAATTAAATTCAGTAGAGCTCCATAAGACAAACTCCTCACCAATTCGAGATAGGTGAACCCCAACCATTGCTAAAACAAATAGCGCCTCCGCTGCAAAATCACGATCACTTACCGCATCAATACTGTTTGCCATAACCCCAGCAAAACCCAACTCTTTAGCAGCCCGTTCAGGCTTTGGTTGAATCGATGAGCCGGCAAGGGCGCCAGCACCAAATGGACTAAGGCTATTTCGATCTAGCCAATCAAAGATTCGATCAATATCTCGTAGCAGGGAGTGTGAGTGTTTACTTAACTCTTGCGCAAAGGTAATTGGTTGAGCATGTTGGGTGTGAGTAAAGCCAGGTGCGATCAGATCAAGATGTTTTTCAGCTTGCAGATTAAAGGCTTTAACTAACTCAGAGATTTGGGTTGCAACCTCTAATAGATAATCAATTAGGTAGAGCTTAAAATCAGTTACTACTAGATCATTACGAGATCTGCCAGCCCTAATTGCGCCACCAATCTCCCCACATTTTTGAATCAAACCACGTTCGATTGCGCTATGCACATCCTCATCCTCGGCAATATAGGAGAACTTTCCGCTTCCAATATCAGTAGCTAACTCAAGCAGGGCGGCCTTTATCTTGGCGCCATCCTCTTTTCCAACAATCTGCTGCTCAACTAAATTATTTAGATGAACTAAATTAACCTCAATCTCATATGGAGCAAGGCGCCAATCAAACTCCACACTTCTAGAAAGTGCTGCCATCGCATCTGCTGGCCCGCTCTCAAACCGCCCGCCCCAAAGTGTCATTACTTTGCTCCTAACAACTTGTTAATCTCTTTGGCCAAAGACGCCCCGCCAGTTGGCGATTTTGAAACAACTAAAACTGTGTCATCTCCTGCAATAGTTCCAATTGCTGAGTGCAATCTACCGCTCTTACTAGCTCTATCTAGATTTCCGGCCAATAATTGCGCAGCACCTGGTGGGGTTTTAATAACAGCTAGATTGCCACTGGAATCAATTGAGGAGATTAGATCTGCTAAGCCTTTACTTTTATTACTCTCAGGTGTTGCCACAAATTGGTAGCGAAAAATACCAGAGTTATCCTTACCCCTTACCGCACCTAGCTCCTCAAGATCACGACTTGCAGTAGCTTGAGTAACTGAGAAACCAAGTTTTCCCAACTCTCTTACTAAATCATTTTGGGAGTGAATTAACCCATCATCAACTAACTTAATAACCATTGACCTTCTAGCTGTAGCAGATTGCATATTTACTTTAGCCATTATGCACTCACCAATGTTCCGCCTCGATGATCTAATGCATCTAGAACCGCTGCTAAATCTGTGCCATCGGTAACCCTTACCGAATCAGCGCCGCTATCGATCGCAGTAATTGCAGCCTTAACCTTTGGGATCATGCCATCGGTAAATGTTGGGGCAATCTTTTTAAGCTCTGCCACTGAGATCTGATCTATAAGTGAGGATTTATCTGGCCAGCTGCGATAGATCCCAGCTACATCTGTTAGAAATATTACAGAGTCCGCTCTTAATGCCCCACCAATTGCAGCTGCTACTAAATCAGCATTGATGTTATAGCCAACACCATCTTCATCGGTAGCAACAGGTGAAATAACTGGCAGATAACCTTCAGTTATCAAGCTCTCTAGAATCATCGGATTAACCTCATCAACCTCACCCACAAAACCAATATCGATAGATTTACCATCTATAACTGGCTTAAATCTCTTTGCTCTTACTAATCCACCATCAGCTGCTGATAGGCCGACCGCATTCACATCACTACCAATTAGATAATTAACAATTGATCTTAAAACACTGCCACTTAAAACCGATTGAACTACCTCAAATACCTCTGTACTTGTTACTCGATAACCAGCAACCTTCTCTCTGCCCAGCCCTTTCTCTTTAAGAGCTGCATCTATTTGTGGCCCGCCGCCATGGACTAGAACTATCTGCTCACCATCTAAAAAAGCATCAGCAATCGCCTCTAATACTGGATCTGAGCTATGTTGGCTTGGTAGTGCATTTCCACCATACTTAATAACCATCATCTAACACCTAAAATCTCAAGACCAGCATCCTCTGCTAAATCACACATCAAATTAGCATTTTGAATCGCTTGCCCAGCAGCGCCTTTGCCTAAGTTATCGATCGCAGATGAGATCACTAATCTATTTACATGCTCATCTACAGCAATTTGTATCTGAGCATTATTTGTTCCTAAAACTGCGCTCGTCATTGGCATACTGCCCACCGGTAGTAATCTGACAAATTTGCTCCCGCTATAAAAAGTTTGGTAGATCTCTCGGATCTGCTCAGCTGAAGATTGCTGCGTTAATTTGGCAGTGACGGTAGCCAAAATTCCTCTTGGCATTGGCGCAAGAACTGGGGTGAAAGATATCTTTACACTTGCCTTTGATATAGAAGACAAAATCTGTTCAATCTCTGGGGTGTGCTGATGGATGCCACCAAATTTATATGAGCTTAGGTTATTCATTACCTCACTGCCTAAAAGATTTACCTTTGCACTTCGGCCAGCCCCAGTTGTGCCAGAGGCTGCCACAACCACAATATCTTCAGCATTAATTAGTGAAAGTGCTGGCGCAATTGAAAGTGCGATTGCAGTGGCATAGCAACCAGGATTTGCTACCTTATTTGCCGATGAGATTAATTTATGATCAACCAACTCAGGCAGGGCGTATACCCAACTTCCAGCATGTTTACCACCGTAATACTTTTCCCACTTTTTACCATCTACCAATCTAAAATCCGCTCCTAAATCCACAACCTTTACCTTTGGATCAATCTGGCTAATTAACTTTGCCGACTCCCCATGAGGTAGGGCGAAAAAAACTAGATCAGAGTTATTAATCTTTGCTATCTCAGTCTCTTCAAAATTACGGCCAGTAAAGTTTGTTAGTTGCGGGTGCAGATTTGTTATTGGCTCACCAGCATTGGAGCCGGCTGCAATATAGGAAAGCTTAAATTTTGGGTGATTAGAGAGCAGGCGAAGTAACTCACCACCTGCATAACCGCTAGCTCCCACCACCGCTGTCTTCATGGCTTAATGGTAAAGCATAAAAGCATATTTATGCAAATTAACGCATATTTATACATTAACTACGAAGGATCGCCCCGCACTCTTTTCCGGCTTGGGCAACTGCAGCATCTCGATACCTGCCCACCTCATCTGCAGTTAAGGTGCGATCGGCTGCTCTGAATGAAAGCGTAAATGCTAGTGAAACTTTGCCATCACCTATCTGGTCATAGCGATCAAATAAGGTGACTGATTCCAATAACTCACCAGCTCCTGCCCGAAGTGCCCGCTGTAGTTGATCGGCGGTAATATCTTTTTTAACAACAAGTGCCACATCCTGCACAGTTGCTGGCAAATTCCAAATTCTTGGGGCTCGAATAGTTTTTGCAACTGGCAGCTCACTTAAAATTACTGCAAATACGCAGGTGCGCGGTGGCAGATTAAGGGCAGTAATTACCCGAGGGTGAAGCTCGCCAGCATGGGCGATTGGTTTTCCACCAACTCGCAGCTCAGCGCAACGGCCTGGGTGCCATGGTGCTAAATCACTACTAACAATCTCAAACTCATTACCAGTTGCCTCCACAATCTCAACTGCTTTAGCAATAGCATCACTCCAAATAAAGTTTTCACCACTTCCTTGCCAATTGCTTAATGTTTTCTCACCCGCTACCGCACCACCAACAAATAGCATCTGCTTTGGCACACCGGCATAAATATCACTTACTACCTTTGCAGATGGGCGCTTATCAATTGCAGGATTTACCGCTTTGCCTAAAGGTGTGGTATTTCTAAAGACTGTTCCGATCTCAAAAATAGCAAGATCCTTGCCTCCCCTACCAATATTTCTATTTAATGTAGTTAGTAAGCCAGGAATCAAGTGGGTGCGAAGTAGTGGAAATTCCTCAGACATTGGATTTGCGATTCGAAATGATTTTGCCCGATCCCCAGTAAAGCCAAGTAGATCAACCATCTCTTGGCTTACAAATGGAGAGTTAATAACCTCAGAAAATCCCTGAGTGGCAAGCATTGTCGCTATTTGTCGCTTACGAATTTGCAGGGCAGAAAGGCCCGCTCCACCCTTACCAACTGGCAATCTGGCAGGAATTAATTCATAACCATTAACTCTTGCAATCTCCTCGGAAAAATCTGCAGATGAGATTAAGTCAGGTCGCCAAGTTGGCACCTCAACATTAAGCAGGCTGCCACCGCCAGCTACCTTGCAGCCAATTAAACTCAAAGCATCTTTAACCTGCTTTGTTGAGTAGTTATAACCAATAAATTTAGAGATCTGGGCTATTGAAATCTTCACCTTACGTTTTTTAATTGGTGATCCTGCCTGCGCAGTTCCGAGATACTTTGCCCCTGCTAATTCAATTAATAATCGCCCAGCTCTGGCAGAGGCAACCTGTGCTAGTACTGGATCGGTATTTCGTTCAATTCGGCGAGAGGCTTCACTAGATAACATATGAAATCTTGAGTTTCTAGCAATACTCAGTGGATCAAAGTGAGCAGCCTCTAATGCAATGCGGGTAGTTTTACCACTAACCTCAGATGCTAAACCACCCATAGTTCCTGCTAAAGCTAATGCAGATTTTCCATCACAAATTAGTAAGTTGTCCGGAGCTAACTTGCGCTCTACCTTATCTAAAGTAGTTAGCTTAGAAAACTTATTTGCTCTGGCAACTCTTAAGCCTCCACTGATTAAATCAGCATCAAAGGCGTGTAATGGTTGTCCTAGCTCTAACATCACATAATTAGTAATATCAACTGCAAGTGAGATAGAGCGCATGCCACACTTTTCAATTCGGCGCTGCATCCATAATGGAGTTGGCCTCTTAACATTTACCTTCTCAAAGGTTCTAATATAGATCGCATCGGCGCCGCTTTTATCCTCAATCTTTACTGATACCGCCTTACTACTTTTAATCGCATCTAATTTCTTAGTAATCTTGATATCAGCTGGATCTACATACTTACAGCGCAAAGAGCCAGCTAACTCTCTAGCTAGACCTCTAACCGACATTGCATAACCACGATCTGGGTTTACCGCTATATCAAAGACCACATCTTTAATATCAAGTAGGGATATGGCATCTGATCCAATTTTACCCTCCGCTAAAACAATAATTCCGGCGTGATCATCACTTATGCCCAACTCTTTAGCTGAACAAATCATGCCATCACTTAACCTCTCATAGGTCTGGCGGGCAGAAATCTTAAAATCACCAGGCAGTACCGCACCTGGAACTGCGACAACAACTAAGTCATTTACCTTAAAGTTGCTAGCCCCGCAGATAACAAATCTTGTTTTCTTCTCACCGAGATCAAGGCCTACATATCTAATTGGCTTCTTATGCCCAGTTAACTCCTCAATTGATAATACTTTTCCAACCAATACTGGACCGGTTAAATCTCTACCCTGATAATCAATTCCCTCAACCTCAAAGCCAACCTTTACAAATGCAGCAGCAATCTGTTCAGCGGTAATCTTTGCTGGCAAAGTTACATACTCGCGCAACCAACTTAAAGGTATCTTCACTTTTTACCAACTCCAAAGCTCTGTGTAAAACGAACATCACCTTCAACAATGTCATGCATATCGGTGATGCCATGCTTAACCATTAAGGTGCGCTCTAATCCCATACCAAATGCAAAGCCAGTATATTTTTTGGTATCAACACCACATGCAATTAATACCTTCTCATTAACCATGCCACAGCCACCCCATTCAATCCATCTGCCATTAAAGAAGATATCAACCTCAGCAGATGGCTCAGTAAATGGGAAAAATGATGGGCGCAATCTAGTTGTTACCTCATCACCAAATATTGATTTGGCAAAGTAATCAAGAGTTCCTTTTAGATCAGCCATAGTTATGCCCTCATCAACAACTAACCCTTCAACCTGATGAAAGACTGGTGTGTGAGTAGCATCTAACTCATCTGCTCGATAGGTCTTACCTGGGCAGATCACATAGAGCGGCGGCTTGTGATCCAACATAGTTCTAATCTGCACCGGTGAGGTATGGGTTCTTAAAACTAACTTCGCCTCAAGCGGCTGCACAAAGAATGTATCCTGCATTGTGCGAGCTGGATGATCTGCTGGAATATTTAAAGCATCAAAGTTAAGCCACTCTGACTCTAACTCAGGTCCTTCTGCGACCTTATAACCTAAACCAATAAACAGATCTGAGATCTCATTGGTAAGAATTGTTAGTGGATGCAGCCCGCCTTTAAGAGTTCGTCTACCTGGAAGTGTTACATCAACCCGCTCGGTAAGTAGTACCTGTGAGTCTCTTACATTTGCTAACTCAGCACTTTTTTTCTCAAACTCTTGATTTACCTGGGCTCTAGCGCTGCCAATTAATTTACCAAAGTTGGCTCTAGATGCTGCATCAACTGATGCTAAAGCTTGATTAGCTTTTGCAAGTGGTGACTTATCGCCAATGTAATCAATTTTGATCTGCTTAAGGCCATCAAGATCTGCAGTTGCAGCAATCGCTTTCAAGGCTTTAGCTAAATCGCTCTCAATTTGCCCTTGTTCTAACGACATAATCTGCTAAGTCTATAAGGAGAGCCCAACAGAATGCAGGACAATTGCCGCAGCAGAGGCAACATTTAATGACTCAGCAAAGCCCTTCATTGGGATTGCTACTGCAGTCAGATCTGAGGGAAGGTTTGGCAATCCCCTAGCTTCATTTCCAAAGACCCACGCAGAGTTTTGACCCTTAACTTTGGCAATAAAATCGGCGTTGAATTGCTGATCGCCATGACCAGTTAATGCATATATTGGAAAATTATTATCTCTAGCCTCACTAATAAAATCTTCGATATTTATATCTGTTACAACAGGGATATGCCAGAGTGAGCCAACTGTTGCTCTCACTGTTTTTGGATTAAAAATATCAACGCTTTCTGCTGAGAAAACTACTGCGTCAAAGCCGCAGGCATCTGCAGTTCTAATAACTGTTCCAGCATTACCAGGATCTTGAATCTGCCAAAAAAAAGCAATTCGCTTAGGCTTACTCGCCCAAAGATCCTTTAACTTTAGTGATTTTGTAGAACAGATTGCAAGAATTCCTTGTGGTGATTCAGCATCGGCCATTGCACTCATTACCTGATCTGAGACTAAAATTACCTCACTCTTTGAAAGAGTTGCTTGGTCGATCTTCTCAGATAATTTCGCCAGTCCATTTTCAGTTAGATAAACTCGCTTCACTGCCAGACCCTCGCCCATTTTAGGAAGAAGTGCCTCAGAGACTGCTTGCACACCTTCGGCAACAAATGAGTTTTCTAGCTCTCGATTCTTCTTACCCCTAGGACCAACAAGAGCCTTAACTCGCTCGATATGAGGCGAATTAAGGCTCGTAATATTTTCCATCTCTAATTAATATTAATTAGGTTAGAGAGTTTAAGCAGTTACAGCGTTTTTGCGAGCGATCTCTACTAGCTTTGCAAATGCTGCTGGATCATTTGTTGCTAACTCGGAAAGAACTCGACGATCAACCTCAACGCCAGCAATCTTTAAACCTTGAATCAGGCGGTTGTAGGTCATGCCATTAGCTCGCGCTGCTGCATTAATACGTTGAATCCAAAGACGACGGAAGTCACCTTTCTTATCCTTACGATCATTAAATGCATAAACGAGAGAGTGAGTTACCTGCTCCTTTGCCTTTGAAAAAAGACGTGAACGTTGACCACGGTAACCAGCAGCACGCTCTAAGGTTGTACGGCGCTTCTTCGCCGCATGTACACCACGTTTTACTCTAGCCATTTATCTCTCCCTTACTTCAAACCGAGCATGCGCTTGGCTGCGAATGCGTTTGGTGCTTTAGCTGCAACATCGCCACTTAAGCGACGAGTTAATCTTGATGATTTGCGTTCAAGCAGGTGGCGCTTGCCAGCACGCTCGTGCATGATCTTTCCGGAACCAGTGACACGAAAACGTTTCTTCGCCCCACTGTGTGTCTTCATCTTTGGCATTTACTTACCTCCTGTTGAATTGCTTATAAAACTATTTTTGTACTGCTGGTGCCTTTGGTGCTGCTTTCTTTGCAGAACCTGGCTTCTTAGCTGGACCAAGGACCATTGTCATATTGCGACCTTCTTGCTTTGGCGCAAACTCGACAAGCGATACTTCGGCTAACTCTTCAGCAAGCTTTTGTAATAACCGGTATCCCATCTCTGGACGAGATTGCTCTCGACCACGAAACTGGATAGTTACCTTCACTTTATCTCCACCTAACAAAAATCGCTCAATATGATTTCGTTTTGTCTCGTAATCATGAGGCTCGATATTTGGTCGAAGACGCATTTCTTTCACAACTATGTGTGTCTGATTTTGTCTTGCTTCCCGAGCTTTCTGCGCAATTTCGTATTTATACTTTCCGAAATCCATAATTTTGCAGACCGGTGGATTTGCATCTGGTGATATTTCAACGAGAT
>JAEMTE010000027.1 GCA_016462445.1 Candidatus Nanopelagicus sp.
ATGGCAGGTCTTGATGGAATTCAAAACAAGATTGAGCCACCAAAGCCAGTTGATAAGGATCTGTATGAATTAACAGGAGCAGAGGCTGCTGCAATTCCGCAGGTGCCAGGCTCACTTGATGCAGTTCTAAATAATCTTGAAAAAGATAATGAGTTCTTAACTCGTGGTGGTGTATTTACTAAGGATCTAATCGATACTTGGATTGACTTCAAGCGCAAGCAAGAGGTTGATTATGTTCGCCTTCGTCCACATCCAGCTGAGTTTGAGCTTTATTACGATCTATAAGATCTAATTTAAAACGCCTCAGTTAAAAGCTGGGGCGTTTTTTATTTAACTTTTATTTCTGCGACGGTATGAGTAGATTGCAAAAAATAGACCAGTTGTAATAAAAAGTGCAGAGGCAATATAAATAGTTATTGGATACTTTTGCTCCTCAGTATTTGTTACCCCTTCAGCGGTAACTTCGCCCTGGCCAAAGGTGAATTTATACTCCCCCTCCACCGCATGACCATCAGCAGACACCACGTGATAGAAAACTAAAACAGCTCCTTTTACTGTGTTAGGTGAAAGAGTCAAGGTGGCGGTGTTACCACTTAATATTTCATCATCTTCACTTACCTGATCTCCCACCGCATTGTTAACCACAACAAAATTTGCCTTTTCACTACCGATGTTTTGTAATTCCTCATTAAACTCCAGAGTGATCTGCTCTGGCCATACATCTACAACACCTCCTGCTAAAGGATTTGAGGAGATAAGTTTTGTGTGGGCACCTGCAGCTGGCATATTTGTTATTACCGGAAATAAGCTAACTAATAAGGCTGCTGCAATTAGTGCTTTAGATCTCATAGATAAACAGTAGCAACTCTTATTTCAAATAATTGCAGTTGCAAATCGTTTGCAATAAGATCTCACAATGAGCAATAAATCCACCCTTAGAGAGCATTTACGCTTCTCCAAAGAAGAGTTACCTGCACTCATTGGGGTTATCAGCGTTGTCGTATTTTTGCACGTTGCTGGTTGGGGTTTATTCATTCACTACAACTCAAACCCGGCCTATAGCTCACTTACCGATGGTTCAGGTGCTCTTATTTATGCCGGCGCTGGCGCTCTCGCCTACTCATTTGGATTACGCCATGCATTTGATGCTGACCATATCGCAGCAATTGATGACACAACTCGCCTGATGTTAGCAAAAGGTAAAAAGCCACTCGCTATTGGATTATTTTTCTCTCTCGGCCACTCCACAATTGTTTTAGCTCTATCAGTTGCTATCGCATTTGCGGCAAAACAAGCATCAAAGTTTCAAAAAGATTTTGCTGAAACCGGTGGAATTATTGGCGCCTCAGTATCTACCATATTTTTATATCTAGTTGGAATTTTAAACCTAGTAATTTTGATTGGAATTATTAAGGTCTGGCGACAGGCAAAGACGGGTAAGTTTTCCCATGAGCACTTAACTCAACTACTAAATGAACGCGGCCTGATGAAGCGGATTTTTAGAGGTGCATTTAAAAATGGCTTTGACCACTCTTGGCAGTTATATCCAGTTGGAGTTTTATTTGGCTTAGGTTTTGATACTGCAACTGAGGTTGCACTCCTTGCCTTATCTGCAACTGCAGCGGTTGGAACTGTTGGCGGCACCTTGCCACCTCTTGCCATCATCGCATTACCACTAATTTTTGCAGCTGGTATGTCACTAATGGATTCACTAGATGGAATATTTATGACTAAGGCTTACTCCTGGGCTTTTACCTCACCCCTTCGCAAGATTTACTACAACATCACTACAACTGGATTATCAATATTTGTAGCCTTTGTAATTGGCACAATTCAATTTATAAGTGTTTTATCCAAGAAAACTGATATTGATAACTACCAGCCATTTACCGCGTTATCACAGATCGATTTGAACCGGGTGGGCTATTTTATTGTGGCATCTTTTGTTGGCGCTTGGTTACTCTCACTTGTGATTTGGCGGGCTGGAAATTATGAAGAGAGGTACTCCTCAGGAATTACTGAAACTGAGCATACTCATACCGAGTTTAAGATTTAATCAACATATAGATCGTTAATAAACTCTTTCGTACCAGGAACAACTGCATACTTATCTAAATCTGTAACTCCCTCACTTGCTAGAACCTGCTCATCAATAAAGAAATTGCCGCTGCACTCTTTGCCTGCTCTATTTAAAATAATGTATGCAGTATCTGAGATTATGTCGGTAGTTCTGCAAAATGCCACATCCATTCCAGGAATCATGGCTAGAGCTGCGGTATCAATTGCAGTTCTTGGCCAAAGAGCGTTAACCCCAATTCCATCTCGCTTTAATTCATCTGCTAAACCCAACACACACATACTCATTCCATACTTTGCCATTGTGTAGGCAAGGTGTGGCTTAAACCATTTTCCTTTCATGGAAAGTGGAGGTGAGAGCATCAAGATATGTGGGTTTCTTCCCTCTTGTGCACTCTTCTTTAAATAAGGAAGAGCGGCCTGTGAGGTTAGAAAAGTACCTCGAGTATTAACACCCATCATCAAATCAAATCGCTTTGCAGGGGTATTTTCAGTATTTGTTAAGTTAATTGCCGAAGCATTATTGATGAGAATATCAATGCCGCCTAATGCAGCCGCTGCTTGTTCAATAGCTGAAGTAATCTGATTTTCATCTCTTATGTCACATTGAATAGCAACCGCTTTCCCACCTGCTGCCTCAATCTCTTTTGCTGCAGTATGAATTGTGCCAGGTAGCTTTGGATGCGGCTCAGTAGTTTTTGCAGCAATTGCAATTGATGCACCATCTTTAGCAGCTCTTAGCGCAATTGCTAATCCAATGCCGCGAGAGCCGCCAGTAATAAATATTCGCTTACCTGCAAGTGACATTACTTAGCCTTACTCTTCTTGGATAAAAAGTTCATAAAGGCAATTTGAGCCTCATCAGACTGCGCAGCTAATTTAAATAAAATGCCTTCAGCCTTCATCACCTGATTAAGTGCCTCATGGGAGCCACTCTTAAGTAGCGCCTTAGTATTAATTACCGCAGAGGGAGGTTGCTCGGCAATCTCATTAGCAAATGCCATTGCAGCTGATAATTCATCTTTTGCAACTGTATTTATCAAACCCATCTTAAGTGCTTCATCAGCTGAGAATGTTCTACCAGTTAACAAGATCTCTGATGCTTTGGCATGGCCTACTAATCTTGGGAATAAATAACTTGAGCCACCCTCAGCAACTAAGCCTAAGGAGACAAAGGGCATTGAAAATTGGGTATCTGGATTTGCCGTTACTAAATCACAGTGCATCAGCATGGTTGTGCCAATTCCAACCGCGCTACCTTTAACCGATGCAATTAATGGTTTGGGAAAGTTGTGAATAGCAAATAGAAAATTAAATACTGGAGAGCCCTCATCCATTTGTGGATCATTAGCAAAATCATTAATGTCATTTCCAGCGGTAAAAGAGTCACCATTTGAGGTAATAACAACGGCGCGGATTGAAAAATCACCAGCTGCCTCATTTAACTTATCTGCCAACCCTTGATACATATCCTGAGTTATTGCATTTTTCTTTTCTGGCCGATTTAGGGTCAAACAAAGAACTGCGCCAGATTGCTCAGCTAATAGGTGGGACATGGCCAAATCTTATGTAAAACCTACATACCCACCTGTGGCAAGCCGTAAGATTGCCGCGTGTTCTCTCAAGATGTGATCCCTTCTCGGCTCTGGGAGTACCTAATAGCCTCATTTTTGATCATCCTGGCTCCAGGCCCATCAGTTCTATTCACAATTGCTCGGGCAATCGCCTGGGGCAGAGCTGCTGCAATAGCTACTGTCTTTGGTAATGCCAGTGGCATGTTTTTAGTATCTGTTGCCGTAGCCGTTGGTCTTGGTCCGCTACTGCAAAGCTCTCACCTGTTCTATACCGGTGTGCAATGGGCAGGTGGTAGCTATCTAATTTATTTAGGTTACACCGCCTTCGCTGCCAGTAAAGTTGATGCCCAAGGAATGCAAAAAACAGATGGTGCTAAACCATCCCTACTCACCTCGGTCAAAAATGGATTTTGGGTAGGAGTGTTAAATCCGAAATCAATTGTTTTCTTTGCCGCAATATTGCCTGCCTTTGTTGATCAAGAAAAAAGTAATGTCAGATCTCAATTACTACTACTTGGCGCAATCTTTGCAATTATGGCATTTATCTCAGATGGTAGTTACGGAATTTTAGCTGGCACAGTCCGCCTCTGGTTAGCATCAGATGTTGGCCGGTTAATCTTTATGCGCCGCTTTGGTGGGGCTGTAATGATTGGACTTGGAGTATTTACAATCTTCTCTGCGATACTAAGTAATTAGCTTTAAATTACTTAAGTTAATGCCACTTTATCTAATTTAGCGGTAACTATCATATGTGGCACAGTTAGCGCCCAAATTACTACCAAGATCGACCAAAGCAATCTTGAGTTTTCAGGATTTATTGCCGCTAATATCCCCGCCACAACAAATGTGCCAATTAATGCTGGAATGCCGGGAATTACCGCCTGCAAAAACGCCCGCCCCGGATTATTGTTTTGATAAGCAGCTAGTGATTTTGGCAGATTTAAGGTTAGGCGCGCAGTATGGCGAAGTGCGTGCCAGAGCCCAAAGTAAATTGCAAATGCCACTAGCGGTGGAGTTAAGATTGAAAGGGCGGCAAGTAAGGTTAAATCAATCGCAGCTTTATCATCACGCTTTAAAACTAAAACAAATACGCCAGAGGCTGCTACTAGTAGAACAGAGAGATGAATTAGATTTGTATTACTACCTGCCCAATTAATTAACTTTGGATTAACCTGGGCCAGAGCTGAGTTTGTGAGATCACTACTTAGTGGCACAAATACTGGCAATAACCCAGCTGGGATTGCGTAGATCAGGCGGCCCATTAATGACTTACTTACGCCATTATTTAATCGCTCACTCTCTGCGATAAAGGCGGCATCTCCTACTCCAAAGTGGGCAGCGCTCATGATTACTACCAATTGAAAACCTAATACATTCCATTTAAGAATTGCCCAAACGGCCACTACTGCGATTAACACATAGGTGATCACAAAGGCAGCCATTTTTGCTGGCTTATCCTTTGGCAGAGTTACTAAATGATCAAGTGCCCCATGGGGAATACCGATTATTAATGCGATTACCGCCAGGGTGATCTGCCAATTTAGATTATCTGATCCCAGAAATGCGGTGAAAAATAGCGAGAGGATTACAGCTACCCCAACCAAGAGTTGGCTGTAACTTCTAGTAGCGTTAAATAACCGCTGCTTGGCGCTCATCGCTACCCCTTCATATTTCACAAAACTCGTGGCGGTCACCCCGATTGTCAGTGGCCTTCGGCAAGATTATCTTAAGTAAATCCAAAATAGGGCACACCAATAATGTGCGTAGCGAAAAGAGTAATTATGGCCTCATCAAATGCAGTAGGAAGTGCTCGCGAGTTTATCTCACCATCAGATTTAACATTTTCATGGGGTAGTTGCCATAAGTGCTTATGGCTAAATTACAACCACGGCCTGCGCACCCCCGGCTTTATGCCATTGGTGGGTGACTTAGCCAATATGCAAGAGAATTACTTTGCTGCTAAAACCACTGCAGATATCGCACCAGTACTACCAGCAGGAAAGGTTGCCGATCTTGGCGGCTGGGTTAAATCATCTTTTATTGATGTAAATGGTTCGCCCACAAAGTATGCAATTCGCGGCAAGTATGATTTGCTAATTGAGTTTGCAGATTCCACATTTGGCATTATTGATTGCAAATTCCAAGCCAAAGACTCGGATAAAACCGATCTCTACCAACCACAACTTGAGGCCTACGCCTTTGCATTAGAAAATCCAGCAACTGGGCCTGCTAAAAAAGTATCGCTAATGGGGTTATTGGTTTGGTCATTGCTGGAGCCAGCAGGTGATGTCACAAAAGGTTTTGGCATAAAGCTAAAACATACTTGGCGGCCAATTGCTAGAAACCCAGAGGCGCTATCACAGCGGCTTACAGATTTTATTACAGTGGTAAGTGGGGTTATGCCAGCAGCTAAAGATAATTGCGATATGTGTAAATATATTACAACGCGAAGAGAGTTTATTGGAGCTGAGTAATTACTCCTCCTCCTCTGACTCTTCTAGCTGACTTTTTTTAATTGCATCTTTTGCATCTGAGGCATACATATTTGGCACATACTCCTGCTTTGATAATGCTGCAATCGTCTCCATAATTTTATTTGTCTCTTTTCGAAGCAGCTCTTGATCAGTTGAATCACCAGTTAAGTAAATTGGCTCACCAAATACCATCTCAACTCTTTGCACCTTTGGCACTACCTGCCCAGTTGGTTGAATCTCGGCGGTGTTAAACATGGCAACTGGAATAATTGGCGCCCCTGATTCAATTGCCATTCGAGCAATACCAGTCCGTCCTTTATAAAGCCGGCCATCGGGGGATCTTGTTCCCTCTGGATAGATTCCAATGCAGTGATTTTCTTTTAACAATCTAAGTCCAGTAAGTAGTGCGGCCTCACTTCGCTTGCCACCTGAGCGATCAATCGGCACCTGACCTAATGCAATAAAGGTGATCTTCTTTATAAAACCTTTTAAGCCAGGAGATGTGAAGTACTCACTCTTGGCTAGGAAGGTGACCTTACGCGGAACAACTAAGGGCATAAATATTGAGTCACTAAAGGAGAGGTGGTTTGAGGCGATAATTACTGGACCATTTGTTGGAACAAATCTAAGCCCACTGACCTTTGGCCTGAATATAAACATCAACAGCGGGATCAAAAAGGATTTCAAAAGCGAATATGCCATTGGTCTAATTTAGCCCCCTTGCCAATCTATGACACTATCTGAGCGTGAATTCAATTTCAAACTCCGCTGGATTTACCCTAGCCGGTGGAAAAATCGGTGTTTTGGTTATTCATGGCTTTACCGGCTCACCAGTAACTATCACTCCTTGGGCAAAATACTTTAATCAAATTGGCTACACAGTCTCTGCGCCATGTTTACCTGGTCATGGCACCGATTGGCAGAAATTAAATGAAACCACCTGGCCAGATTGGTATAGCAGTGTTGAACAATCATTTTTAGAGTTAAAAGATAAATGTGATCGAGTATTTGTAGCTGGCTTTTCGATGGGCGGCTCATTAGCACTTCGGCTTTGCCAAATTCGTGGCAGTGAGGTGGAGGGATTAATACTATTAAACCCATCTATTCATGATCGCAGATTTATTCTTAAGCTAACTCCAATACTTAAATACTTCATCCCCTCAATTAAAAAGGGTGCAACCGATATCGCCGCACCAAACCCGCCAAAACATAGCTATGGCCGCACCCCACTTAAAGCACTTGATTCACTTCGCAAACTTTGGCAATTAGCAGAGCGTGATCTATACCTAATTGATCTACCGGTGATGGTGGCCTACTCAATTAATGATCATGCAGTTGATCCAGAGAACTCAATGACGGTAATTGATAATATATTTTCAGTTGATATTCGTGAGGTGGTCTTTGAAAACTCCTACCATAATGTGCCATTAGATTATGATGCAGATTTATTAAATACTGAGAGTAAGTTATTTATTGAAGATGTATTAAGTGGCAGCTTGCAACGAGGTGCTGACTTTAAAGAGACAGATCTAGTAGATGCGGAGTTTGACTCAATTATTTCCGGTCTATCACTTGATCAGTCTGCGCCAACTACCTACCTTGATGAGTTAGATAACTTTGATGAAGTAAATCGCTTCGTTCCGCCAAATCCGCGCTGGCTCAAACTTGATCAGACCCAACGTGCATCTGCGGCAGCTTTTATCGGCAGCAGTATTTATCTACTGCTCTATACCTTGACTGATTTTGAAGTATTTGGAGTTTGGCCAGCGGTAATTGGCTTCTTAGGCTCTATCGCAACAATAATCTGGCGAACTGCTAGAAAAGATGATGATTTAGAGGATGGATCTATCCTCTAACTAAATCTGCCGCGCCAATTAGGCCAGCATCATTGCCAAACTTTGCTGCGATTATTTTTGGAGGTGTATGGGTACCTGCAAATGGCATATACCTATCCATTGCCTCTCGTACTGGTGCTAAAAATAACTCACCCGCATCTACTACCCCACCACCAATCACAATCGCTGCTGGATTTAATATTAATGAAAATGATGCACATGCACAGCCAAGCCAATCTGCCTGCTGCTTAAAAGCAGCAATTGCTAACTCATCTCCGGTCAGTGCTGCCTTGGTTAATATTGCTCCAGTTAATCCAGCAACACTGCCACCTGCTAAAGCTAAAATAGCCTTGCCGCT
The DNA here is from genome assembly GCA_016462445.1 of Candidatus Nanopelagicus sp. Taxonomy (GTDB): domain Bacteria; phylum Actinomycetota; class Actinomycetes; order Nanopelagicales; family Nanopelagicaceae; genus Nanopelagicus. The sequence continues at coordinate 8,318 of JAEMTE010000027.1, forward strand.
ATCTGGATTAGCAGTAATCCCCTCTTTGGCATAGCGCATTAGTGCGCTGCCAGAGGCGTACTGCTCAATACAACCCCTAGTACCACAGCCACAAAGCACACCATTTTGTTGCACAATCATGTGACCAAACTCTGCGCCGATTCCATTTGCTCCTCTAAATAACTTGCCATCAATAACTAAGCCACCACCCATACCGGTGCCAATAATAAAAAACATAACTGGGTTAAAACCACGAGCTGCGCCAAATTTATACTCAGCCCACATTGCAGCATTTGCATCATTTTCAGCAATAATTGGAATATCAAACTCTTTTTTAAGCTCTGAAACAAAATTTAATTTGCTTAAATTAGCAATATTTGGTGCGCCAACAACTGTGCCTTGATCTGCTGAGATTAATGCAGCAATACTTATGCCAACTCCTGCAATCTCATGTTTGCTCTTAAACTCTTTAACCACCTCAACCATGGTGGCGATTAGCTCTTTCCCACCTGTTGGTGGAGTTAGCCGCCTGGCTGAATCGATAATTTTACCGGTGCTATCTACTACCCCACCCAAAACTTTAGTACCACCAATATCGATACCAATTGTTAGCTCTGAACTTGAGATTGCACTCCTCAATTAATTTTCCAGCTTTTCCTTTAACTGCTTAAGTGCTAAATCAATTGTTGATTTCTCTGCCTTAACCCGCATCATCTCCGGTACTGGCATAGAAAGTGCCACTGTTAACTCAAAGGTAATCTCGGTTTCATCACCATTATCTTTAACAATATATGACCCACTCATCTCAGTAAGTAGATCTGCATCCTCTAGTGAAAAATCTAATCGATCAGGGGCAGCTGCCCAGTCGTAATTTAATGTTGGTTTATCTTTTAGAGCGCCAGCATCAACACCCATCTGCACCTGAGTAGGCCGTCCTTGACCATCACTTTCTAAAACGGTGACTGATTTAAAAGAGGAGGACCAGCTTGGATAATTTGCAATATCAAATAAAACCGCCCGAACAGCATCGGCGGTGGCCGCGATATTGACGGTGGAGGTTGTTACAGAAGACATTGGGCAATATTACTGCCTGGTAGCAGTTTTGTATTCTCAGCAATAATTTATGGCTCACGCATAGCCAAAATAACCCCACTGATATACCGTTCCCTCCATGAATGAAGTGAGCATTAAAGCGATGGTCCCGCCAGCGGCAGCCGGTAACTTAACCAACTTAATCGCCGAACGCGCCCATTTTGAACCAGAGCGAGTACTTGTCTCTCGCCCACTAGGTGATGGTTGGCAAGCTGTAACGGCAAAGGATTATGAAGAGGAGATTAAAGCTGTTGCCAAAGGTTTAATAGCTGCTGGCATAAATGTAGGTGATCG
>JAEMTE010000049.1 GCA_016462445.1 Candidatus Nanopelagicus sp.
AATGCTTACTAAGGTAGCCAAGATATTTTCTGCTAACTCAAGACTTACTAAATTAAATGATATGTCAAAGGGTGATCAGGTTATAAAAAGTAGGAGCCTTCAGTTCTACTCCGCCAATCGAAATATTGGAAATTATCTACCAGTACTAGCAATTCACCAGATGTTAGATCAAGAGCTAGATACCTGGAATATCCATAAGTCACCAGTTGATTGGGATTTTGTTCACAAAAACTATGACCAGGTGATTGTTGGCGGAGCAGGGTTACTCCACTCTGTCTTTGAAAAGTTTTGGATAGATCTTGATAAAAACTGCAAATTACCAATAATTATTTGGGGTATCGGTGTGTGTTTGCCCGATAACGATTCGGTGAAGGGTGTGGCAAAGGATGTGGTGAAATCAGTATTTAATAGAGCAAAGTTTGCCAATGTCAGAGATGAATTAACTAGAGAGTTTTATCAATTAGATAATGATATTTCCATTACCGCCTGTCCAACCTTGGCTTATATTGATAATAATTTTAAGGTTGAAGAGAAAAAGCAGGCTGGTAATAAGGTGCTACATAGCTCTCATGTTGATTTAGAACCTATCTCATCTACCCCTGAGATTAAGAGAAGTATTAAGGAGTTGGGCTTTACATATAATTTTACTGAAAACATTGAGAGTAAGAAAAAATCATTAAAGAGTATTTTAAATATGTATCAAGATTGTGATTATGTGGTTACAACTAGACTTCATGGCGCAATCATCGCTTACGCCTTTAAAAGAGCTTATATTGCAATATCTTTTGATCCAAAGGTATCTGCTTTTAATAAACTATATGGTGGTGGAGTTTGTATTACAGATGTAGCGGGATTAAGTGCGGCATTTAAAAGCGAGCAGTTTAAAGTTAGCCCGCAGCATAAGAAAGAGCTAGATCGGGTGCGCGAGTTTGGTAAATTGATCAAATCAACAATTACTGGCTAGCCATTACTACCCGATATCGGTAAACTGATTGTGATAGTACAACTAAAAAGTATCTAAATGAAGGTAGGAGGTGACCTATGCAGGCCTCACCTGAGCAACAATCTTTAATTTTAGAGCTGCAGCTCATTGATAATGAGATCATGCAGGCAAATACCAAACTTAAGTCACTGCCTGAGATTGAACAACTACTGCATATTGATAAGAGAATTACCTCAGCAAATGATGAGTTAGCAACTGTTAAGGCAGAGTTTGATCAGATCACACTTGAACTTCGTCGTGGTGAGGTTGATGTTGAGACGGTAACTGATCGAATTAAAAAAGATGAAGCTCGGCTTTCCTCTGGTAATGCCACACCAAAAGAGCTAGAGCAAACCCAACATGAGGTGCAAACATTAAAAAAGCGTCAGATAGCCTTGGAGGAGATTGAGCTTGAGATAATGATTAGAAATGATGCTATTACCGCTAGGCAAAATACCCTCGCAACAGATCTAGCCTCCCTTGAAAAATTAAAAGCTGAAATAAATCAAAGATTAACCGCAGCAACTGGTGAGATTAACTCACTGGTTGTAACCAAGAAGAGTGCAAGAGAGATTTTAGTATCAAAGATTGAAAAGCCACTGATTGATCTTTATGAAAAGATCCGTGCATCAGGTGGGGGTATAGGGGCATCTGCATTGGTAGGAAATAAGTGCAATGGTTGTAATCTGGCAATTAACGCAGTTGAGGTAGAGCGGATTAAAACGCTGCCAAAGGATGAGGTACTAAGGTGCGAGGAGTGCCGCCGGATTTTGGTAAGAATCTAATGGCCCGCCACTTTGTAGTAACTGCCGATGGTGGCAGCCGTGGTAATCCAGGGCCTGCTGCATATGGCGCAGTAGTTTATGAAAACGATAAGGTTGTTAAAGAGATTGGTGCATCAATAGGTGAGGCATCTAATAATGTTGCTGAATACAGCGGATTAATCGCTGGTTTAAAAGCGGTTAATGAGATCGACCCTACCGCCACAATCTTGGTAAAGATGGACTCTAAGTTAGTAGTTGAACAGATGAGTGGGCGGTGGAAGGTTAAACATCCAAATATGCAAAAGCTGGCAAAACAAGCATTTGCAAGCCATGACCCAAAACTTGTTTCCTATCAATGGATTCCACGCGAGGAAAACTCACACGCAGACTCAATTCTTAATGATGTTTTAGATAGCGGAATGTAAGCATTTCCCTCTTAAAAATATCTTTAGTATCCTTATCTAACTGAAGAGTCGTCTGGATCATCGCGTTACGAAAGTACCGAGGAAAGTCCGGACTCCAAAGAGTAAGGTGATGGTTAACGACCATCCGGAGTGATCCGCGGGATTAGTGCCACAGAAAATAAACCGCCGTTAGCAATAACGGTAAGGATGAAACGGTGGTGTAAGAGACCACCAGCATTTACGGCAACGTATATGGCTAGGTAAACCCCACCTGGAGCAAGACCAGATTGTTGGCATTTGAGAGCTACTCGCTCGAGCCAACGGGTAGGTTGCTTGAATCTGTAAGCAATTACAGATCTAGATGGATGATGATCTCTCGTAA
>JAEMTE010000028.1 GCA_016462445.1 Candidatus Nanopelagicus sp.
CCCTTGGTATTAATAATTGAGTAATCATCACCGCGGCGTAATCTAATTGTCACTGATCCTGTAATTGCAGAGGCAACCCAGCTAGTTAATGATTGACGCAGCATTAACGCTTGTGGATCAAACCAACGTCCTTCATATAACAATCTACCTAATCTTCGCCCCTGCTCTTTATATGTAGCAATGGTGTCCTCATTATGGATTGCACTTACTAATCTCTCGTAAGCAATAAACAAAAGTGCCAGCCCTGGTGCTTCATAGATACCACGGCTTTTTGCCTCAATAATTCGGTTCTCAATTTGATCACTCATACCAAGGCCGTGACGGCCACCAATTGCATTTACCTCTTTTATTAATGCAACCGGATCTTTAATAACCTTGCCATTAATTGAAACTGGCCGACCCTGCGCAAACTCAACTGTTACATCCTCACTTTCAATCTTTACGCTTTGATCCCAAAACTTAACACCCATTATTGGTTCAACTATTTCAATATTTGAATCTAAACTCTCAAGTGATTTAGCCTCATGGGTTGCACCTAATATATTTGCATCGGTGCTATATGCCTTCTCAATTGAATCCCGGTATGGCAGTTTATGATCAACCAACCACTTTGACATCTCTTTACGGCCACCTAATTCATTTACAAAATCTTTATCAAGCCATGGTTTATAGATCTTAAGCTTTGGATTAGCTAGTAAGCCATAACGATAAAACCGCTCAATATCATTGCCCTTATAGGTTGAACCATCTCCCCAAATTAAAACATTATCTGCCATCATCGCCCGCACTAATAATGTGCCGGTGACTGCTCTACCTAATGGAGTGGTATTAAAGTAAGTTTTTCCAGCAGTTGTAATGTGAAAAGCACCGCAGGCTAATGCTGCTAACCCCTCTTCAACTAATGCACTTTTACAATCAACTAATCTTGCAATCTCTGCGCCATACTCTTTTGCTCTGCTTGGCACACTCTCAATATTTGGCTCATCATATTGACCAAGATCTGCAGTGTATGTGCAAGGAGTTGCACCTTTACTCTTCATCCAAGCAACTGCAACTGAGGTATCAAGGCCGCCACTAAATGCGATACCGACCTTTTGACCAACTGGCAGAGTAGCGAGAACCTTAGACATGGCTGCAGTCTAACCTTTCGAGTTAAAACCCCGCTTGGTTTAAGCCATAGATCGAGGGCCAAATAGCGAAGCAGATCGATACCGGCAGGATTAAAAAGACCACCGGGATTAGTAAGGCGATCTCACTTCTGCCAGATTTTTTAAGCAGTGCCAGATTGATCTGCTTATTTAATGCCTGCACCTGATTATTTAATACATCCAAAATTGGTGTGCCTCGCTCAATCGCGATTTGAATAGAGTTGGTAAGCCGTCTGACTTGGGAGGAGCCGGTAGCAACCGCAATAAAATCCATAGTCTGAGTTAGATTTCGCCCACCCTCATACTTTATAAAACTTTGTTCAATCAACTTTGGAATTACGCCCACCGATCGCTGGGAAACATATCGCATCGCCATCATTGGGCTCTCCCCTGCTGAAATCATAATTGAGAGCATCTGTAGGATATTTACTAGCTCCTCATTTACTTCACTCTGCTTAATCCCACTGCCAGTGGCTTTACTAATTAACAGCTTTAGCCAAGCCATTTTTTTGGCATACTCTGAGACAGATAACAGATTTGCAATCTCAATTAGTAAAATTCGCAGTGAAAATAAGATCGCCGGTGCAATTAGCAGCAGAATATAGAGATTTATTCGCTTCATTTTGCCAGTATCTGCTTGGTAAATAGCCGTTTTGCTTTAGGAAGATTGGCAATTTTATTCATCCAAAGGTAAGCAATTAATGTTGCCACTACTCCTAAAACCAATATTAATTGTCCAGTTGGTTGCAGGTAAGCTGCTTTGGCATTTTCCTGAGTGCGCAAAATAAGGAATAAGACCCATGGCGCAAGGGCTGCTAGGTTTGCTGAGTTTTTAATCCAACCAAATCTGATTTGAATTTCAGATCGTGTTGATAGATCTGCTGCTACATACTCAGATAGCTCCCTTAGTACTTTAATAGTGTTTTTACTACCAAATCTTGCGGCAAAGTATAGGGTTTCAAATAATTGATCAGAGATTGGATCAGCAAAATCAGCCTTTAATTTACTAAGGCAATCTTCAAATTTTTCACCTTGTGCAAGATTTTTAGTAAAGAGTGCGAAGTTATCTCTAACAGCAGCTGGTGCAATTTTTCCTAAGTTAGCCAAACTTTCAGAGATTGATGCACCAGATTGCAAGGATGAGATAATTAAATCTAAGACCTCTGGCCAGGAGTTAGCTCGATTTACCGCAGCTCTTCTTAATTTACTAGCGCTAATGCCTAGGTATAGGCCAAGAAAAAGTAGGGCAGCTAATATAATTAGAGTTATTAATTTCATGAGTTAACTGCCACACTTGATTTACCATAAACTCTTTGATAATTGCTTAAGCCCTTCTCATACTTATCTCCACTCCAGTTAAATAAAGATTCAACCTCAATTACCCCTGCCTCACACCGACCAGTAATAGCAGCTACCTCAACTACCCGCCGCTTACCCGCAGAATCTATTGAGCATTGCACAACTAAATCTATGCTGCTAGCAATTGTGGGAGTAATAAAACTTTGAGCAATATTTTCACCAGCTAGTAATGGCAATAACTGTAATTTACTTACCGCCCCTCTAACTGAGTTGGCATGTAGGGTTGCCATTCCAGGTAGACCAGCATTTAAAGCGATAAGAAGATCTAAAGCCTCTGCCTCTCTAACCTCACCAACAATAATTCGACTTGGCCGCATTCGTAGTGACTCTTTAATTAACTTGCGCAGCGTGATCTGGCCATCTCCTTCTAAATTTGCACTCCTAGTTTGTAGCCCAATCCAATCGGGGATCTTTGGTTTTAATTCAAATACCTCCTCAATTGTTACAACCCGCTCATGAGCTGGAATTTGATTTATTAATGCATTTAAGAATGTGGTCTTCCCGGCTTGCGTGCCACCACTAACTAATATGTTTAAACCCTTATCTACGCAACTTTTGAGCAGTTCAAATATCTCCTGGTTAATTGAACCAAGCTTAAGTAAATCTGCCAGATTATTTGCCTTATTTAAATGTTTTCTAATATTTACCGCCCAATGTGTGGCAGTTACCTCTGGTATAGCAACATGTAATCTACTGCCATCAGGTAATCTGGCATCAACAAATGGATTGCTAACATCAAGGCGACGACCACCCCAGATTAATAAGTGCTCGATTAAATTATGCACAATCTCTTTACTTAAAACTAAATTAGTTAACTCACTTTTCCCATCTCTAGCAACAAATATTCGACTTGGTGAGTTAATCCAGATCTCCTCAACTGCCTCATCATCAATTAGATGCTGAATTGGACCAAAGCTTTGATCTTTAACATTTAGATTATTCATGCGCTAATTATTGGAATTTTTCACTTTACTGGTTAAGTGTTGTGGATTAAATATAACTTAGAGTTACCTACCGCCTGCCTATTGCTAATTATTTAGTTGTAACCTATCTATCTGGCTATACCAATCTAGTTGACTCTGCCTGCGCTCTCGATGTGAGATATTTAAATCTAGATAAGTTGGTAGTTTTTGCCTTGATCGGGAAAGTAATTGATTCCCATCACTTTGATCCTTTCCAACTAAGAGTACCCAAAACCCAAGTTGGTAGGTGCGTGATATGCAATCAGATTGCCGAAAGGTGTTCCTTAGTTGAAAATTTATTGATACCAACTCAGACTCTACCTCTAGTTTTAATTGCGCCTTACTTAATCTACTATTTTTAAATCTACTCTCTAGAAAAGTATTAATATTTAAATTGCTGCAAATCATGCTTAGTTGAGTTAAATTTCTATCTGATAACTGCAAATCACGTTCTACTATTTGATTAAATCTTGCAGGTGCCATCGCACCAGTTAATAGATCTATCTCACCATTGTTAATGAAAAATAGATCTGCTGCCAACTCATCTGAGTAACTCATAATGGAGATAGAGAGTAGTATTTACTTATGGATCTGAAAAGTATCTTTGCAGTTGAGGCTAGTAGGGTGCGGGCCATCTACCTACTGCGGTTTGAATCACTAATTATTCTTTCAGCGGTTATTTACCTGCTAATTGCCCCATTTATTTCCGATGTGACCGCACCAACTACGCTCTCAGCTGAGATAGGTTTTGGCTTACTTGGTTCTGCTGGTCTGTGGCTCTGTGCATCTGGATTTAAAAAGCGACGCTCATTTGGTAGAGCACCCGCTGTTTTAGCTAACTTAATTGCATTAGGTGTTTCCTACTACATGATCTCTGGTAATTTATTATTAGTTGGGATTCCACTAGCCATACTTGCTTTTATCACTTTATTATCCGCCCTCTTTGGTTATAGCGAATAATTACCAATCAACTACCTGCCGATCCTCCCAAAGTAATCCAGTTTTATCAGTTGCCGGATTAAAATCTCGAGTTGCTAGCCACAGCGCAGTCTCTGCTCCCTCTTGAGCGCTGCGCGGTGCATCTGCGCCCCCCATGTCGGTTCGACAATGTCCAGGGCAGATGGCATCAACTAAAAATCCACGAGTACCAAGGCCGGTTTCATGTGAAAGATTTTTCACAAATGCATTAACCCCAGCTTTACTAATTCGATATGGCGCAAGTCCGCCATGTGTACCAGGACCTGACATTCTGCCAAGACAGGCGGAGTAGATAATTACTCGTCCGGCTCGGGCTTCAGCCATTGCTGGTGCTAATTGATTTACCGCTACAAAAACTGAATCTAAATTAATCGATAATGTTCGTCGCCACTCTTCATCATTTGTCCGTAAAGTTTTTGACATCTTCTCACTCATTACGCCATGGGATAAAACTAAAATATCTAATACGCCAAAACCTTTAGCACTTGCCTCTTCAGTAATCTCAGTTAATACCTCACGAAATTTTTTGCTATCAGCTACATCTACCGCTCGATACTCACAACCTAATGTTGCTGCGCTCTGCTGCGCCCGCTGCTGATCTTGACCGATGATATAAACAGAGATACCAGCGGCAATTAACCCTTTGGCGGTTTCAAATCCCAGCCCACGTGAACCACCAGTTACTATCGCCCACTTCTTATCGCTACTCATGGCGTAACCCTGCCGTTAATTTCAGGTAGATACCAGCCAAATTTCTGTGCTAATCACCACTTTAACTGCTCAACAATGCATATAAAGGGTTCGCCAAAGGTTGCCAATGGTTAAGATTGGCCTGTAGTAGTAATCACAATCAGATCAAAGATGGGGGCGATAGTTGAGCCAGATTGAGGCTAACACCCCGGCTAATCACTTTGGTGGCTCCTTTGGTCCTAATGAGTGGTTAGTGCAAGAGATGTATGAAAAATATCAAAGTGATCCATCATCGGTAGATAAGTCTTGGTGGGATTTCTTTGCAGATTTTAAAAGTCTTCCTTCATCACATAATTTATCAGCTGATGCAGTTAAAACAGCGCCAAGTGCAACAAACAAAGATACTGCGCTAGTAAAGCCAGGTACGCCGCCGATTCCTAAAGCACAGCTAGCAAAGATAGCAAAACAAAATTTACCTACCGAAACAGTTACTCTTGCAAGCACTGATTTAAAGCCAGCAGATCCAATAGTTAAACCAATTCCAACTTTAATTACCCCAGCGGCAGCAAGTGTTGAGCAGTTAAGAGGGGTGGCGGCTCGAGTTGTGCAATCTATGGAGGGCTCGCTAACAGTTCCAACTGCAACAAGTGTTCGGGTAATACCAGCAAAATTAATGATTGATAATCGAACAGTTATAAATAACCACTTAAAACGTGGCCGAGGTGGCAAGGTCTCATTTACTCATCTAATTGGTTATGCGATGGTTAAGGCTATTCGCGCCCTGCCAGAGATGAATTCATTTTTTACACAACTAGATGGCAAGCCAGCAGTTGGTCATCCAGAGCATATTAATTTAGGTATCGCAATTGATTTAGCAAAGCCAGATGGCTCTCGCCAATTATTAGTCCCATCAATTAAGGGTTGTGAGAAGTTAGATTTTGCGCAGTTTTGGTTGGCATATGAAGATATGGTGCGCAAGGCACGCGGTGGTTCGCTCACAGTTGAAGATTTTGCTGGCACCACAATCTCACTTACCAATCCAGGAACTATTGGCACGGTTCACTCAGTACCAAGGTTGGTGCAGGGACAGGGATTAATTTTGGGAGTTGGCGCCCTTGATTATCCAGCGGAGTTTCATGGCGCAAATGAACAGGTATTAGCGGATCTAGCAATTAGCAAGGTGGTAACACTTACTAGTACTTATGATCACCGAATTATTCAAGGCGCTCAATCTGGTGACTTTCTACGAAGAGTTCATGAGATATTACTTGGTGAAGAGAATTTCTATGATGAAATATTTGAAGCACTTCGGATTCCATATGTACCAATTCGCTGGGTTGCAGATATGCATTTTGGAAAAGATGATGATGTTAGCAAGACTGCTCGCGTACAAAAGTTAATTGATGCCTACCGTACTACTGGCCATTTAATGGCTGATGTAGAGCCACTAGCTTATGTGCAGAGATCTCACCCTGATTTAGATGTAGTAAATCATGGCTTATCCCTTTGGGATTTAGATCGGGAGTTTGCAACCGGCGGCTTTGGTGGCAAATCATTTATGAAATTGCGCAGAATTTTAGGAGTACTGCGTGACTCTTACTGTCGAACAATTGGTGTTGAGTATATGTATATTGCAAATCCTGAAGAACGCTTGTGGATCCAAGAACATTTTGAGGTTGGTGCACCTCGAACACCACGAGATGAACAGCTTCTTATTTTGCGCAAATTAAATAGCGCTGAGGCTTTTGAGTCATTTTTGCAAACAAAGTATGTTGGCCAAAAGCGATTCTCACTAGAAGGTGGTGAGTCGGTTATTCCAATGTTAGATGCGGTTATCTCATCTGCAGCTGATACTGGCTTAGATGAGGTTTGCATTGGCATGCCACACCGTGGCCGACTAAATATATTAGCAAATATTGCTGGAAAATCTTACGGACAAATTTTTCAAGAGTTTGAAGGAAATTATCATGATAATGAGGTACATGGTTCAGGTGATGTTAAGTACCACTTAGGAACTAAGGGGGTATTTACTGCTGAGTCAGGTGCTACTACCAAAATTTACTTAGCAGCAAACCCATCACATCTTGAAGCGGTTAATCCAGTATTGGAGGGAATCGTTCGGGCAAAGCAAGATAAGTTAAGAGTATCTGCAGGTGATACTGAAGTAGATGAGCAGATCTCTTATCCAGTACTGCCAATTTTGCTACATGGTGATGCTGCATTTGCTGGTCAAGGTGTGGTTTCAGAAACTCTTTCACTCTCTCTTCTTAAGGGCTATCGCACTGGTGGAACTATTCATATAATCGTTAACAACCAAGTTGGCTTTACTACCTCAACAGATTCAGCAAGATCCTCTACCTACTCAACAGATATAGCTAAAATGATTCAGGCTCCGGTGTTTCATGTTAATAGCGATGATCCAGAGGCTTGCGTTCGAGTTGCCCGACTTGCCTTTGAGTATCGACAAAAATTTAATAAGGATGTTGTAATTGACATGATCTGCTACCGCCGCCGCGGTCATAATGAGGGTGATGAGCCTAGTTTTACGCAGCCGCTTATGTATAAGTTAATTGATGCTAAAAGATCTACCCGCAAGCTCTACACCGAAGCGTTAATTGGTCGTGGTGATATCACTGTGGAAGAGGCTGAGGATGTATTACGCAATTATCAGCAGCAGCTAGAGGGAGTATTTACCGCAGTTCACAACACCGAACCAGAGCGTGATACAAATTGGAAAGCACCAGTTGTCTCACCACCAGAGACGGTTAATACTGCAGTCACAGAGGATGACCTAAGAAAAATTTCAGCTACTCAAGCATCATTTCCATCTGATTTCACTGTGCATCCAAAATTATTACCGCAATTATTAAAACGTACTGAGATGTTAGATGAGGCAACAGTTGATTGGGCAGCTGGTGAGATGTTTGCCTTTGGCTCATTACTACAAGAGGGTCACCCAATTAGAATGAGTGGTCAAGATGTTCGCCGTGGCACATTTAGTAACCGGCATGCAGTTATAATTGATAAAGAAAATGGTAAAGAGCTATTTCCGCTGCGTTCATTAGTAAAAGATCCAAATCAATTTCATATCTATGACTCACTTCTATCTGAGTATGCGGTGATGGGTTTTGAGTACGGATACTCAGTCGAGCGTGATAATGCATTGGTAATTTGGGAGGCACAATTTGGTGACTTTGCTAATGGCGCACAAACTGTCGTTGATGAGTTCATATCATCTGCTCTACAAAAGTGGGGTGAGCGATCATCTATTGTTTTGCTTTTGCCACATGGCTATGAGGGACAAGGGCCTGATCACTCATCGGGGCGAATTGAAAGATTCCTAGCATTATGCGCAGAACAAAATATGACAGTTGCCCAACCATCTACCCCAGCCTCCTACTTCCACCTTCTGCGCTGGCATATGAAAAATCCAGCACGGCGGCCATTAATTGTTTTTGAACCAAAATCTATGTTGCGTTTGAAAGCTGCTGCAAGTGGCTTAAAAGATTTTACAACTGGAAGATTTAAACCATTTATTGCTGATGAAAAAGTGGCAAATGCAACCCGCCTAATCTTTACCTCTGGAAAGGTTTACTACGACTTAATTGCCGAGCGTGAAAAACTTAATGAGTATTCAACAGCGATTGCAAGGGTGGAGCAGTTGTATCCACTTCCAATTGAGGAAATTATTGCCGAAGCAAAGAAACATCCAACAGCTACTTTGCTTTGGGTACAAGATGAGCCAGCAAATCAAGGACCTTGGCCATTTATTGCACTAGCAACACAAGAGGCATTTATGGCACATGATGAGTTAGCACATCGAACCTTGCGCCGTGTTTCTCGGCGGGCAACAGCAAGCCCGGCAACTGGAAATCATCATTTACATGAAGAGGAAGAAAAAGCATTAATGACTGAGGCATTTACTCGTTAATTTTATCTAAACCATAAAGATAATTAATTTATTATCCTAATATATCTTTCCGAGAGCTAAGTTCTTTAGCAGGGCTATTGGATCTAATTTTTTTCAACCTTATAGCTTTTCTCCGCTTTGAAAATGAAAGTCTTAAGATTTTGTATCTGTGAGAAGTTTTGCGGATCTCATTTTTAATTTTATCCTTTGGCGTATGTTCAGCTACACCTGTTCGGTGGTGTGGGTTAAGTGTGGGATCAATCTCAGAGTGGAGTAATTGTTTAGTCTTATGCCGCTCTTTACGATTAGCTTTTTGAATGTCAATCCAAGATTTTTTTGGGTGATAGATACCAGAAA
>JAEMTE010000050.1 GCA_016462445.1 Candidatus Nanopelagicus sp.
ACAAAAGAACATGGCCGGATTAAAGCGGTAGCAAAGGGTGTACGACGTACTAAATCTAGATTTGGTGCACGCCTTGAACCTGCAAGTTATGTCGATCTGCAGTTATACACCGGTCGCACCTTTGACACTATTACTCAGGTCGAGAGCATTGAAAATTACGGAGATGTGTTATCAAGTGATTACCAAAGTTGGACGGTGGCCTCTGCGATTTTAGAGGCTGCAGAGCGCTTTACTCAAGCAGAGCATGAACCTGCGCTACAACAATACTTATTAGTTACTGGCTCTCTTAAAGCATTAGCAGAGAAAAGATATGATGCCTCCTTAATTTTAGATGCATACTTATTACGCTCCTTAGCTGTTGCAGGTTACGCTCCATCGCTAACAATTTGTTCAAGGTGTGATGCACCAGGCCCACATAAGTTTTTCTCACTACAAGGCGGAGGATCTGTTTGTATTAGCTGCAAACCATCTGCTTCAGCATCACCATCACCAGTAACATTGCAGTTAATGGCTAATTTATTAACTGGTGATTGGGATCAGGCACAAGATAGTGAAGGAAAAAACCGAAATGAGGCCTCAGGGTTAATCGCCGCATACCTGCAGTGGCACCTTGAGCGTGGCTTACGTTCTCTGCCATTAGTTGAGAGAATAAGTCGTGGCTAAGAGAAAAAAAGTAAATTCGCCAACTCCTCATTGGACAGGTGCTAAAGCGCCAAAGTTAAATCCAAATCAAATACCAAAACATGTAGCAGTTGTTATGGATGGCAATGGCAGATGGGCAAAACAACGGGGTATGCCAAGAACAGCTGGGCATGAAGCTGGTGAGGCAGCTTTATTAGATATGGTCCATGGCGCAATTGAGATTGGTGTTAAAGAGTTAAGTGCTTATGCATTCTCAACTGAAAACTGGCGCAGATCACCGGAGGAGGTTAAGTTTTTAATGGAGTTTAATCGCCAGGTTTTGCGAAAGCGGCGCGATGAGATGAATGAGCTTGGTGTGAAGATTGTCTGGGTTGGGCGTGAGAAAAAACTTTGGGCAGGTGTCCTAAAGGAGTTAAAGCAGGCGCAGGAGTTAACTAAGAACAATAAAGTCCTAACACTAAATATGTGTGTTAATTATGGCGGCCGGGCTGAGATGTTAGATGTTGCAGCAGCAATTGCTAAGGATGCAGTTCGTAAAAAGATTAAGCCAGATTCACTAACAGAGAAATCAATTAATAAATACCTCTACTCACCTGCAATGAGTGATGTTGATCTTTTCTTGCGATCATCAGGTGAGCAGCGAACTAGTAATTTCTTGATGTGGCAATCAGCATATGCTGAGATGGTTTTCTTAGATGTGCTCTGGCCGGATGCGGATCGACGAACACTTTGGCATGCAATAGAAATATATGCTGAGCGCGAACGTAGGTTTGGTAAGGCTTAATTAAAGATTTGAAACAACCGCCCACATAATTACTACTCCAGCTAAAGTGGCAAGCATTGTTACCTTAGAAGGATGCTTTGAGTGTGCCTCTGGCAAGATATGTGAGGTAGCAAGGTAAATTACAATTCCAGAGAATACTGCTAGATAAATCGCAAGATTACTATCACTTATTGTTAGTGAAGAGCCAATTGCAGCACCACCAATTCGAGCGATCGCATCAACTGCAAGCAGGTATTTTCCTCGACTGCGCCATTGACCAGTTTTAATAAGCAGTGCCACAGTATTTAAACCATCACTAAATGCATGAACCAACATCGCAATAAAGACTGCAAAACCTAACGCATCACTTACTTTAAATGCTAAAGCAAGGGCCACACCATCTAGAAATATATGACCTGCCATTGCAATCGCACCAACTGTGCCAGCGATCTCAGCTGTATGAGTATGTTCATGACCATAATCTGATTCAGCTGGCTCATGAGAGCCGGTAAATTGTTCAATAAAATGAAGTGAAAGAAAACCTGCAACTAAAGCAACTGAGACTGCTTTAACCCCAACTAAGTTATTGCTATTCATCTGAAAAATCTCTGGCAAAAGATCAAAGCCAACTAGCCCAAGAAGTAATCCAGCAGATAGGCCAAGGACAAGATGGAAGCGATCTTTAGCGCGAAGGGCTAACATTCCACCAAAAAATGTGGCTAATACAGTGGCCGCAGCCAGAGTGATAACTAACATTTGCTAAATCTAGCGTAAAGTAATCCAGTAAGAGCAAGCCGCCGACAGCCAGCCGGATGGAGATCAAATGGCGCAGGATCGTTTAGAGACAATTGTTTCATTAGCAAAACGTCGTGGCTTTGTTTACCCCTCATCTGAAATTTATGGCGGACTTCGCGCATCCTGGGATTACGGTCCATTAGGTGTTGAATTAAAAAATAATATTAAGCGCCA
>JAEMTE010000051.1 GCA_016462445.1 Candidatus Nanopelagicus sp.
GCCAAAGAGCGACGTGGTGAGTACTTAGGTGAGACTGTTCAGGTAATTCCGCATATTACAAATCAGATTAAAGATGCGATGAAGGCGATGGCAGGGCCACAGGTTGATGTGGTGATCACTGAGATCGGTGGCACCGTTGGTGATATTGAGTCACAACCATTTTTAGAGGCAGCTCGGCAAATTCGCCAAGATGTGGGCCGGGATAATGTCTTTTATCTGCATGTCTCATTGGTGCCATATATGGGACCAGCGGGTGAATTAAAGACCAAGCCAACTCAACACAGCGTTACCGCCCTTCGCTCAATTGGTATTACACCAGATGCGATTGTGCTGCGAAGTGATCGCCAAATTCCTGATTCAGTTAAGAAGAAGATCTCACTTATGTGTGATGTTGATTTAGCTGGGGTAGTTGCAGCAGTTGATGCCCCATCTATTTATGATATTCCAAAGGTTTTATACTCTGAAGGATTAGATGCTTTTGTGGTTAAAAGATTAGCCATTAAATGCACCGATGTGGTTTGGGGTGAGTGGGAGGATCTATTAAATAAGGTCCATAAACCAAAGAGTGAGGTAACAGTTGGGCTAGTTGGTAAGTACATCGATCTACCAGATGCTTATCTATCAGTAACTGAGGCGCTACGTGCTGGTGGCTTTGCCAATTATGTAAAGGTCAATATCAAGTGGGTAGCAAGTGATAACTGCGCAACTGATAAGGATGCAGCAGCTAACTTAGGTGATCTTGATGCAATCTGTGTGCCGGGTGGCTTTGGTGTTCGCGGGATTGAGGGAAAGCTAGGCGCACTTAAATATGCAAGAGAGAATAAGATTCCAACCCTTGGGCTTTGTTTAGGATTGCAGTGCATGGTAATTGAGGTGGCTAGAAATATTGCTGGCCTTAAGGATGCTAACTCCGCTGAGTTTGATGAGAAAACTACAAACCCAGTTATCTCAACTATGAGTGATCAGATCGATATTGTCGCGGGTAATGGGCAGATGGGGGCGACGATGCGCCTTGGTTTATATAAAGCAGATTTGCTTAATGGCTCTGTAGTTGCTGGTGTTTATGGAAAGGCTCAGATAAGTGAGCGCCATCGCCACCGGTATGAGGTAAATAATAAGTATCGGGATCAACTGGCCAAGAGTGGGCTGGTTTTCTCTGGTCTATCACCTGATAAGAATCTTGTTGAGTTTGTTGAGCTACCAAGTGCGGTTCATCCATATTATGTGGGAACTCAGGCTCATCCAGAGTTTTTATCTCGGCCAACTAGGCCACACCCATTATTTACCGGTTTAATTGCAGCTGCGATCATAAAGCATGGCAAGTGATCATCTAGCTGATTTTTTCAATTACCTATCAATTGAAAAAGGGCTAGCCAGTAATACCATCACCGCATACCGGCATGATCTAGAGAGATTTTTTCATTATTTATCGATAAACCAACTTGAATTTGATCAGATCAAGGTTGATGATCTGAGCTTATATGTGGCATGGCTTCGGGGGATGGGAAATACTGAGTTTAAAATAGGGCAGTCCTCAATTGCCCGTAATGTTATTAGTCTTCGCAGTTACTACAACTACCTTGCCAAAGAACATAAGTTGAATAATCCGGCGGCAAACTTTAAGCCGCCAAAGATTGCTAAAAGATTACCTAAAGCCTTATCAATTGAGCAGATTTTAAGTATCTTAAATATTGCAGGAGATGATCTGATCTCACTTAGAGATAAAGCGATGTTAGAGCTTTTATACTCAACTGGCGCCCGTGTCTCAGAGCTTATAAATCTAAATGCATTGGATATTTCAACTACCAGTAATCATGGTGAGGTAAGTACTACCGTCAAACTTAAGGGCAAGGGTGGTAAGGAGCGGGTTGTTCCAATTGGAAGTTATGCCGTAAAGGCTGTTAATGATTACTTAACTAGATCTAGGCCAGCTTTATTAAAAGTTTCTACCCAAAGATCACTTTTTCTAAATCAAAGAGGCGGCAGATTAAGCCGGCAAAGTGCCTGGAATGTGGTGGCAGCAAGTGCTAAGCGAGTAGGGCTCACCGAGCAGGTAACACCACACTCAATGCGCCACTCATTTGCCACACATTTATTAGATGGCGGCGCAGATATCAGAGTTGTGCAGGAGTTATTAGGCCATGCATCGGTAACTACGACCCAGATCTACACACTTATTACGATAGATAAGCTGCGAGAGAGTTATGCCAGCGCCCACCCAAGAAGTAGGTGATTTCAGTAATTTAGTGATTAATTTGATATAACTTTCCATAACTCTAAAGTAAAGATTGACCTTTTTTACGCTCAAAATCTTGCCCATTTTATTTGAC
>JAEMTE010000009.1:0-25556 GCA_016462445.1 Candidatus Nanopelagicus sp.
ATTAACTATGCCCATCAAAAAGACTAGTAACTGAGCCATCCTCAAAGACCTCTTTAATGGCACGTCCTAGAAGTGGGGCGATTGAGAGCACAGTTAAGTTATCAAATCTATTCTCCTCTGGAATTGGTAGGGTATTTGTGACTACCACCTCAGAGACTCTAGATTTCTTTAATCTATCAACTGCTGGTCCAGAAAGCACAGCATGGGTGGCAGCAATTATTACATCCTTTGCACCCTCTTCAATTAAGGCATCCACTGCTTTAGTTACAGTGCCAGCGGTGTCGATCATGTCATCTATTACTACGCAGGTCATGCCCTTAACATCACCAACAACTTTGCCAACCGTTGCCTCATTAGGAACTTTTGGATCACGGGTTTTATGAATAAATGCAATGCTGCATCCGCCAAGTAATTCACTCCATCTCTCTGCCACTCTTACCCGACCTGAGTCGGGGGAGACAATTACTAAGTTTTTACGATCAACCTTGCTGCCAACATAATTTGTTAAAAGTGGAAGAGCGAATAGGTGATCAACTGGGCCATCAAAGAATCCTTGAATCTGTGAGGTGTGTAGATCTACACACATTAGGCGATCAGCACCTGCAGTTTTAAAAAGATCTGCCATTAATCTTGCCGATATCGGCTCTCGTCCTCGATGTTTTTTATCTTGGCGCGCGTAACCATAAAATGGTAGGACCACCGTAATTCGCTTTGCTGATGCCCGCTTTAATGCATCCACCATTATCAACTGCTCCATGATTTGTTTATTTACTGGGGCGCTATGGCTTTGTAATACAAATGCATCACTTCCGCGAACACTCTCTTCAAATCTGATAAATATCTCACCATTGGCAAAGTCATATGCTGATGTTGGTGTGATTGGTATACCAAGTTCGGCGGCGACCTCATCTGCAAGCTCTGGATATGCCCGGCCGGTAAATAAACGCAAACTTTTTTCGGAGGTTAAGCGGATTTCGTTCAGTTTAGCTTCCCCCTCGCTGTGGTGAATCTGCCTTAACTCTACTAGAACTTACTTACTCCTTAGCACCAGCTTTTTTTGCTGCCGCTGCAGATTTACTATCTTTTCGTTTTTTAAGTACCCAACCTAAGATATTTACTTGGCGAGCCCGCCCAATCCCGATCGCACCTGCTGGAACATCCTCATTAATCACAGATCCGGCTGCGGTATAGGCACCATCTCCGATGGTTACTGGGGCAACTAGCATGGTGTCACTACCAATACGAACCTGATCACCGATCTTAGTCTGATGCTTATTTTCACCATCATAATTAACAAATACTGTAGCTGCGCCGATATTGCTCTCTTGCCCGATTTGCGCATCCCCAACATAGGAAAGGTGAGCCACCTTTGATCCCTTACCAACAGTGGAGTTTTTAATCTCTACAAACGCCCCGGCCTTACTATCACTATCTAACACCGTTCCCTTGCGCAGATATGTGTATGGCCCAACCTTGGCGCCAGCACCAATCTTTGATTTAGTAGCAAAGCTCTCAATTACTGAAGCATCAGACCCAACTTCGCAATCAACTAAGGTAGTTCGTGGGCCAATGATTGCGCCAGATTTAATAACACTCTCACCACTTATTGAACTGCTTGGATAAATTACTACATCTGCTTCAATCTTAACTCCAGCATCAATCCAGGTTGTGGTTGGATCAATAATTGAAACCCCAGCCAACATATGTTGATTATTTATGCGATCTCGCATAATTGCTGCGCACTCAGCTAATTGGGTGCGGTCATTAATTCCTAGAGTTTCTGTGTAATCATTGGATAAAATTGCGTGTGCAAAATCTTTTTGATCATTTAATAGTGAGATTACATCGGTTAGATAAAGCTCTTTTTGTGAGTTGTTACTTTGAATCTTTGAAATTACCGCACTTAATACCTTTGATTCAAATAGGTAAACCCCAGTATTAATCTCATCAATATCTTTTTCAGAGTCGGCTGCATCTTTTTCCTCTACTATCTTTAGAATCGCGCCATCATCGCCACGAATAATTCGGCCATATCCAGTTGGGTCTGGCAGCAGCGCTGTTAAAACAGAGGCCTTATTTTTCTGGCTAGCGTGGAGATCAATAAACTCTTGCAAGGTTTGGGTAGTAAGCAGTGGTGTGTCACCTGCCAGAATTAATACTGTGCCATCACCTTTATGGCTAGCGAGTGCAAGTTGAGCCGCGCCGCCTGTGCCATTTCGCTTTTCTTGAAAAACAGTTTTTGCCTTTGGCGCAATCTTTGAAAGATGCTCAATTACCTCATCTTTATGAGAGCCAACTACAACTGTTAAATTTTTTGCCTCAAGTGGTTTGACCGCTGCTAATAGATTTTCAATAATTGTTCGACCAGCAATCTCATGCAGCACCTTTGCACTCTTTGATTTCATTCGAGTACCTTCACCGGCTGCTAGGACAATGACAAGCTCTACCTTACTCATCACTACCCCCTTAACTTGGTGGCTCCGCCACCAGGTATCGATCCTGGACCCTGAGCTTCAAAGGCTCATGTGCTAGCCACTACACAATGGCGGAACCTGAATTATCCCTTATAACTGGTTAAATTAAAAACTTTCAATTATTCGTGCGCCCGCAGCAGGTCCAGTTGCTCTTACAACTGAGGAAACAACCCCACTACTGCTTAATGCAACGGTTAAATCCATTGCATGCTCATCATCTGTAACCAAGAAAGCAACAGTTGGACCTGAGCCAGAGACAATTCCACCAAGTGCGCCGTAATCAACTCCAACATCTAAAACTAAGCGAAGTGCTGGCCGCAGTGAACAAGCAGCAGATTGCAACTCATTACTTAATGCTTTTCCTAAAGCTTTTGCATCCCCTGCTCTAAGTGCTTGCATTAGTGGCTCACTAACCTGTGGTGTTGCAATTGATAAACCTTCGCGCAGGCGATCACACTCTTGATAAACCGATGGTGTGGATAATCCTTGTCCAGATAGGGCAAGTACCCAGTTATAACTCCCCTTTGCAAGTGCTGGAGTTATCTGATCACCTCTACCGGTGCCAATTGCTACTCCACCACAAATAGAAAATGGCACATCGGCGCCAATTTTGCTACCAACTGACTCCATTTCATCTCTAGATATGCCTAATTCAAATAAGGAATCTAATCCAACAATTACCCCTGCAGCATCAGCGCTACCACCTGCCATACCACCTGCTACTGGAATCTCTTTTTTTAATTTAATAATTAGATCAGGAGGTAGATCATAAGTTTTAGCCATTAACTGCGCAGCCTTGATTGCTAAATTACTGTTATCTACTGGTACGCCATGTGCGGTATCGCCAGTAATAGATATTGTGATACCTGATCCAGGTAGCGCTGTTGCAACTGTTACATCATCAAATAATGAAATCGCTTGAAATACAGTAGTAACTTCATGGTAGCCATCACTACCTAATGGGCCAACTGATAATTGCAGATTTACCTTAGCTGGCACTCTGGCAACAACACCCCTAGATCTCATGGGGTTGAGCGTATTGGTTAAATAACTTACTTGTTGGAATTGTGCTTAATTAATTGCTTACCGATCTGAAAAAACTGATCAACTGATAGCGCCTCACCACGAATGGTTGGGTCAATACCGGCCGCAAGTAAGTACTCCTGAGTATTTGCCCCCAGCAGTTGAGTCAGTGCACTACGCATCATTTTTCGCCGTTTAGCAAAGGCGTGATCAATAATTGCAAAGGTGGCAAGGCGCTCACTCTCATTTCCAAGTGGGCTGTGGCGATCAAATCTAACGAGAGCGGAATCAACATTAGGCACTGGCCAAAAAACTGATCTGGCAACTGTGCCGGATAAATTTAATGATGTCCACCAATTAGCTTTAACAGTTGGACTGCCATACTGCTTATTATTTGGCGCAGCAGCTAATCGCTGAGCTACCTCACTTTGCACCATCACAACACCACGGGTAATTGTGGGAAAGTGCTCAAGAACAGTTAGTAGTACTGGAACTGAGATGTTATATGGCAAATTTGCAACTAAGACAGTTGGATTATTGGGTAACTTTGTTAAATCCATTGCATCATGATTAATTACTATTAACTTATCATCAGAAAAACCCCGCCCAGCTGCGGTGATTGGCAACTGTTTAGCTAGCCGCTCATCGATCTCAACTGCAACAACCTTCTTTGCTACCTCAAGGAGTGCAAGAGTTAATGAGCCAAGACCGGGTCCAATTTCTAGTGCAATATCTTGATCACCAACCTGCGCTAACTTAACAATCTTGCGGCAGGTGTTGGCATCAACTACAAAATTTTGACCTAACTTTTTAGTTGGTTTTAAATCAAGAGAAGCGGCAAGGGATCTAATCTCAGCAGCGCCAAGTAGATCACTCATTAAAAGCTACCAAAGATACGTTCGGCATTCTCTGATATCGCCTGTGCTAAGTAATCAACTGACTCACCCCGCAGATCAGCAATTACCCGTAAGGTATTTGGAATCTGGGCTGGGGTATTAAGTGCGCCACGATTTGGCATTGGAGATAAAAATGGTGAATCAGTCTCAACTAGTAGCTGCTCAATTGGCACTAACACCACCGCCTGCCGCAGATTAACTGCATTTTTAAAGGTAACTGTGCCAGCAAAGGAGAGGATGTAATTATTTGCAATGCACTCATTAGCCATCACAGCATCCCCGGAGTAACAATGAAAGATTGTGTTTTCAGGAGCTCCCTCTTCAATTAATAAATCAAGTACAGCGCGGTGGGAGTCGCGATCATGTATAACTAAAGCTTTTTTGAAATCCTTTGCCATCTTTATATGACGGCGAAATGAGTACCTTTGCTTATCTTGCAATTCAGGTGGGGTGCGAAAAAAATCAAGTCCAGTCTCCCCAATTGCTCTAACTCTTGGATGTGATGCTAAATCTTCAATTATTTTTAAATCTTTTTCTAAATCATCAACTACTGGTGCCTCATTTGGGTGAAGGGCGACCGCTGCTAATACTCTGCCTGGGAAAGATTGCGCACATTTAACCGACCAAGCAGATTGCTCTGCTGAATAGCCAACCTGCACAACTCGATCAACTCCAACCGATGCTGCCTCATCTAGAGTTGCTTTAATTAATGGTGAATCTGGCTCACTATTATGAATTAACTCTAGGTGCGCATGTGAGTCAACAGTCTTACTATTAAGTGGTGCTGGTAGCGCAGCAGGTTTTCGATCAAGATCGCGGTTGTGACGATCTGCCATAAATTACTTAACCTCTTCTAATCTAGGAAATAGCACATCTGTTTTTGTGACAACACTTCCAGCGGGAAGTTGGCCCCAATCTGCCACCTTGCTAATTTGCTGCTTACCAATATCTCCTAGCGATGATTGTGCACCAAGGCTTTGCCAAAGTTTCTCAGTTACCTGCGGCATTACTGGATGCAGTAGTACGGCAAGTGCACGAAGTGACTCTGCAGTGTTATATAAAATTGCCTCAAGTTTTGGTTTAAGTGAATCATCTTTAGCAACCACCCACGGCTGTTGCTCAGTTACATAACCATTTACTCGCTTACAAAAATCCATAATCGAGTTAATGCCGCCTTGGAAATCAAGGGCGCAAATTGCATCATCTGCGCTCTTAACAGTTTTTGTAAGCATGGCAGCTAAATCATTATCTTTTGCTACTGATGGGATTTTATTATCACAATACTTTTCAATCATCGCAATTAAACGTGATGCTAAGTTGCCAAAATCATTTGCTAACTCACTGGTATAGCGAGCTGACATATCCTCCCAAGAAAATGATCCATCAGTCCCAAAGGGAATTGCTCGCAAAAAGTAGTACCGAAAAGCATCCACACCAAAATCTTTTGTAATATCACTGGGCTTAATTCCAGTTAACTTACTTTTGGACATCTTTTCACCCCCTACTAACAACCAGCCGTGAGCAAATACTTTTTTAGGAGTTGGTAATCCTGCTGCCATTAACATTGCTGGCCAAATAATTGCGTGAAAACGCAAAATATCTTTACCTACTAAATGCACATCAGCTGGCCAAGTTTTTGCAAATTTCTTGCCGCCTTCACTACTTGGATCATCACCTAGCCCAACTGCGGTTGCGTAATTTAATAATGCATCAAACCAAACATAAATTACCTGCTTGGTGTCCCAAGGAACTGGAATACCCCAATCAAATGTGGAGCGAGAGATAGAGAGATCTCTAACCTCTCCCTCTAAAAATGAAACTACCTCATTTCGAGCACTTGCTGGTTCACATGCACCAGGGTTTGCTTTGTAGTAATCAAGTAGTGGTTGTCTAAAAGCTGATAACTTAAAAAACCAGTTATCTTCACTAAGCATTTCAACCGGCTTTGAGTGAATCTTGCACTTACCATCATCTAAATCACCAGGAAGTTTAAACTCTTCACATCCGATGCAGTATGGTCCTTCAAACTTACCGGCATAAATATGGCCTGCATCTTTAAGACTTTGCAGAAATCGCTGTACTCGCTCGGTGTGACGCGGCTCTGTGGTGCGAATAAAATCATCATTGGCAATATTTAAATCTTTCCAAACTGGCTTCCAAGCTGATTCAACTAAGTTGTCACACCAATCTTGGGGTGCAGCCTTATTACTTTGCGCAGTATTTAATACCTTCTGGCCATGCTCATCGGTTCCAGTTAAATACCAAACAGATTCACCGCGCTGGCGATGCCAACGGGTTAATACATCACCTGCCACAGTTGTGTAGGCGTGACCAATATGCGGGGCGTCATTTACATAGTAAATCGGCGTTGTTAAATAAAAGGATTTATCAGCCATGATCAGATCTTATCGCCACTTTTATATGCAACCATGGCATCAAATACAACTCGCTTTGAAACTGCATTTTCTTTAGCAACCTGCACGATCGCCTCTTTTCTGCTCTCCCCGGCCGCTTCCTGCTTTAGTACTAACTTAATTAACTCTTCTTCAGAAAACTCTCTACTGCCTGGATCAAAGCCTTCAATCACAATTGTTAGTTCACCCAAAATATCCTTTGAATTTGCCCAGGTGATTAATTCAGAGATTGGCCCACGAACTACCTCTTCATAATGTTTACTCATCTCTCTGCATATAGCGCCATTTCGATCTGAACCAAAAGACTCTGACGCATCCATTAATGATTCAACAATTCGGTGCGGTGCTTCAAAGAAAATAATGGTGCGCTCTTGTTGGGCAAGTTCATTAAACCATTTAGATCTTGCTCCTTTTGTGCGGGGCGGAAAGCCTTCAAAGCAAAAACGATCTGTTGGCAAACCAGAAAGTAATAGCGCAGTTGTTACTGCGCTCGGACCAGGTAATACCTTTACTTGAATATTTTCAGCAAGTGCTGCTCTAATTAATCGATAACCTGGATCTGAAATTCCTGGTGCACCAGCATCAGTTACTACCAAAACATCTTTTTGTGATTTTAAAATTGTAGTCAGCTCTATAAGCCGTTCACTCTCATTACCTTCAAAAAAAGAGATTACTTTAGCGTTGTGCTTAATATTTAACTCTTGGCATAATCTAGAAAACTTACGTGAATCCTCAGCTGCAACATACTTTGCATCTTGGATCACCTGAATTAGATGAGCGGATACATCCCGTACATCACCGATCGGTAGGCAGGCCAGAATTAACACCTGATAATTCTCTCAGGTTATTTTACTACCGGCCTCTCATCTAGTCTTAGGCTTATCTCATGACCCGGCCCCGCCTGCTACAGATCAAACCAATCACTTTAATTATCGGTTTTGCACTCAGCTTACGGCTTTGGCAATTAGATCGACCTAAGGGCTATATCTTTGATGAGCTTTACTATGCAAAAAATGCTAACTCATTAATAAGTAATGGTGTTGAGTTAAATGCTGATGGAGAGGCAGAGTTTGTAGTTCATCCGCCATTTGGTAAATGGTTAATTGGGTTTGGTATAAAAGTATTTGGTAATAATGAGTTTGGCTGGCGCATAAGTGCTGCCCTAATTGGTACCGCCTCAGTTTTCCTTATTTATTTAATCACTCAGCAATTATTTAACTCAATCTTTTTAAGTAATACTGCAGCAATATTGATGGCGCTAGATGGCTTAAATCTGGTGATGTCTAGAGTTGCACTCCTTGATATATTTTTAATGTTCTTTATTTTGCTCTCTTTTTATTTTTTAATCAAAGAACAAATTTGGCTTAGTGGTTTAATTATTGGTTTAGCAGCTGCAACTAAGTGGAGTGCGGTTTTCTTAATTCCATTTTTATTACTACTTACTATCAATATGAGAATTATTGAACCAATGAAATGGCTAAAACGTCTTAGCCAATTTGTATTTTTACCTGCTGTTATTTACTTAATTTCTTGGAGTGGCTGGCTGCTGACTAACACTGGTTGGTCGCGAGATTCAACTTCTAACCCAATTACTTCTTTATTGCACTATCACGGTGAAATCCTAGATTTTCACCAAGGATTGGTGGAGAAACATGCCTACAGCGCTAATCCCTGGAGTTGGCTAATTCTTGGCCGGCCGACCTCTTTCTTTTATGAATCACCCAGTAATTGTGGTGCTGCTAGCTGTGCACAAGAGATCTTGGCGATTGGAACTCCGATTCTTTGGTGGAGCGCAATTTTTGGCGTTGCTGTAACGGTAGGATTTTTTATAGTCAAGCGTGAACGAGTAGCAGCGATTATTCTCGCTGGTTTTGCCGGAACATACCTGCCTTGGTTTTTTATGCAGAGCCGGACTATGTTTTATTTTTATGCAATTAGTATCTTGCCGTTTTTAATTTTGGCGTTAATTTACTGTTTCAAACAGTTACTTACTTTGGGTAAATATGAGAAGCAAATATCTCTATTTATACTACTGGTTGGATTAAATTTCCTATTTTTTCTGCCTATATTATTAGGAGTAGAAATTCCCTATAGCCAGTGGTTATCTCGGATGTGGCTGCCTAGCTGGATTTAATTACTGATTAACCACTCTATCTTCGGTAATTGGATCAACCATTGTTGCCTGATCAAAGAAATCATCATCTCTCCCTGAAAGTGCCTTAATTTTTTTCTGTTGGGCACTCCATTCACCTGGAGTAGTTAAATCAATTATTCGCTTACTTGGAATTGCCTTAGCGGCGGTGGTATATACAGGTTTTGGTAACTGATTTGGTTGCCATCCCGTTCGATCCTTTGGCACAACTACCACGCCAATAATCTCAGGCCGCTCTGAAAATGGAATCCAGTGCTCAGTAGATTTCTTCTCTTTTATTCGCTCTGGAACAACTGTATTTGGAATCTTACTATTTGTTATCTGTTCAATTGCTTTAAGTCTGCGACTCCTTAATTGTGAATTAACTACCTGCTTTCGCACACTCACAAAATAAATAAGAAGGGCGGTCAATGGCACTAATGTTGTTACCCATGCAAGAAAATTAACAACTGCAAAAGCTATTGCCAGGATGTAAAGAGAAAATAGTGAACCAAAAATTAATTTACGCTGTAGAAAGATTTTATTTCTTTCATCTACCGGTATTTCACTTTTAATACTGCCGTTATTTTCAGCAACAACTTGCATAGCATTTTTGTATCGTTCAATCTCTTTACCAGAGCTTTCTTCATGCTTACTTAGCCATTGCGGCAAAAAGTAGGCAACCCACATGCCCATAATGATTAAATAGATAAAACCAGAGGCCATAAAGGATAACGATAAATGTTAGGCGATACTTTTAATGGGAATTAGGTAGGTATGTCTAAAGTATTTTCACTTACCGTATGACTGGATTTTCCTTTACAAAAGTAATGTGATCACGCCAGTCCCCTGCAATATGTAGGTAGTTATTACGTGCTCCCTCTAGTAAGTACCCAGCTTTTATTGCCACCTGCCTTGATGCTTCATTCTCTGGTCGCAGATTAATTTCAATTCGATGCAGACGAAGCTCCTCGAAACCAAATTTAGTTAAGAGGATGACTGCCCGAGTGGTGTAACCGCGATTGGCATACCGTTGATCAATCCAGTATCCAATATGAGCACCTCGCATTGCACCAAAAATAATTCCACCTAAAGTAATTTGGCCAATTAAAATCTTTGAATTGTTTTCAATAAGCCAAACTCCCAGTGAGATCGATCTGATTGCTTTCATCTCACGATTTAATTGCATGACCATTCCATAGTAAGAAGGAAGTGGTAATTTATGATCAATATTTGGCCGAGTTGCCTCCCATGGAGATAGCCAATCACGATTTATTGCCCGAACTCCATCCCATTGTGCTTTATCTCTAAATCTAATTGGCCGTAAAATTAACTCACCATCAATTAGTTTTTTCATACTAAATTTCATTTATCATTATTAAATCTACTTCATCACCTGCTCTAAGTTTTTCTTCCTCCTCAGATAATGCAATTAAACAATTTGAATCTGATAACGTAGAAAGTAGCGCTTGATCTGAAAGTGGGGTAACTGTGCCATTTGCATTAAGAGTTGCTCTAAGGAAACTGGCCTTACCAACAGGTGAACTCACAGCTTCACTTAACTTAGCTTTTTTGCTTGGTCGATTAATTTCATTTTTAGCTAGCATCTTTAAGATCATCGGCCGGATAAATAGTTCTGCCGATAAGTAATTTCCGATTGGGTCTCCCGGTAAGGTTACAACTGGTGTCTGATCTGGACCGATGAGCCCGTAATTATGTTTTCCACTCTCGGCCAGATTTGGAGTAGTAATTTTTATTTTCCCGAGTTTTGCCAGCACAGATGTAATTAAGTCAAAAGATTCATCGCCAGATTCACCACTTATTACTATCAGATCTGCCCTAACTAATTGGTCTTCAATGATTAGTTTTAACTGTTCTTGAGTCTCTGGAATTGTGTGCACGCGAAAAGTATGTGCACCTGTCTCGCGCATAAAGGTGGTTAAAAACCAGGAGTTACTTTCAAATTCATCTTCAGCAGTTGCCAAGATACTTCCTGGTTCAACTAAATCATCACCAGCACTAATTATTACTACTCGAGGGTGTGGCCTACATGGCAGCCGATCTAAACCAAGAGAGGCGGCGAGTGCAATCTGAGTAGAACCGATTCGGTCACCACTTTTTAATAATAATTTCTCATTAGCCAATAAATCACTTGCCAGGGTTGCACCATGAGCGTCTAGTAGAGGCAGATCAAGGGCTGCAAGTGGTTGCGCTAGATCAAGCAGATCTTGCTTAAGTTGGCCAACTGAGGTTAGTTGATTCATGCCTAAACCCTACTTTGCCATCCGCTTAAATTAAGGTAAGGGGTATGGAAATTAGCGATAATAAATCGCAACTACGCAAGCAGTATCGAAAAGAGCGCCAGGATCGATTTGAAAAAGAAAGCTGGCTACATATTCTCTCAGCTGGTGAGTTTAAAGAGGTGAAAAATGTTGGCTCATACATCTCTTATGAGTATGAACCAGAGACATCTGATTTAAATAAAACATTAATTGACATGGGAAAAACTGTATTTTTACCAAGAATGTTAAAAGATGGTGATCTTGAGTGGATAGCGTGGGATGGGTCACAAGATAACTTAAAAAAATCTGGCAAAGGATTTGAACCAATTGGTATGGCGATAACTGAGCCGAACCTTGAAATAATTATCGTGCCATCCCTACATATAGATCGCACCGGAAATCGGCTAGGTCAAGGTGGTGGCTCATATGATCGGGCGCTAGTAAAAAGTAGCGCATGGAAGATTGGCTTACTGCACTACGGTGAATTAACTAGTGAAATACTGCCAACCCAAGCGCATGATCAAAAGTTAAATGCGGCTGCTACCCCAGTAATTATAGTTAGATTTTAATTAGTTAAAGTTTCAAGATTACGAGCCATAACCACTCGTTGAATCTGATTTGTGCCCTCATATATTTGAGTTAGCTTGGCATCACGCATCATTCGCTCTACTGGATAATCACTTACATAGCCATAACCACCAAGAACTTGTACCGCATCGGTTGTTACCTTCATTGCAACATCGGTTGCAAAGCACTTACTTGCAGCTGAGAAGAAGGTTAAATCTTTCTCACCTCGCTCACTTTTAATAGCAGCGGCATAGGTTAATTGTCGTGCTGCTTCAATCTGCATTGCCATGTCTGCCAGCATAAATTGCACTCCCTGAAAATCAAAGATTGGCTTACCAAACTGTTGTCGCTCATGTGAATACTTCTTTGCCACATCAAATGCACCTTGGGCAATACCAAGTGCTTGGGCAGCAATTGTAATTCGGGTGTGATCTAAGGTTTGCATAGCAAGTGAAAATCCGCTACCAACATCACCTAACCGGCGGTCATCATTAATTTTTACATTATCAAAATAGACTTCACGAGTTGGTGAGCCACGAAAACCCATCTTCTTCTCATGTGCACCAAATGAAACTCCGACATCTGATTTTTCAACAATAAACGCTGAAATTCCCTTAGCGCCTTTACTTGGATCAGTTGTTGCTAGAACGGTATAAAACTCAGAGATCCCAGCATTTGAAATCCATTTTTTACTTCCTGATAGCACCCAATCATTTCCATCTTTAACTGCTTTAGTTTTCATTGCCGCCGCATCAGAGCCAGCCTCAGATTCAGATAAGCAGTATGAAAAGCCTTTACCAGCTGCTAGTTGCGTTAAGTACTTTTTCTTCTGTTGTGCGTTGCCAGCAATCATCAGCGGTACTGAACCTAATTTATTAACAGCCGGAATTAGTGATGAGGCACCGCAAACTCTTGCAACCTCTTCAATAATAATTACGGCAGCAAGTGCATCTGCTCCTTGTCCACCAAACTCAACTGGTACATGAGCGGCGGCTAAGCCAGCTGCTTGCAGTGCATCTGCCGCCTCTTGCGGATAACGAGAGTTTTCATCAACATCGCGAGCAAATGGAGCAATCTTTTTTGTTGCAAGGGAGCAAACACTCTCGCGCAAAGCTTGGTACTCAGCACCAAATAAAGCTGGCATATCTGAACTCATTGACATGTCGTTATTCTATTCTGAGATATCGCGTTGGTTTAACTGAGCTAAATACCGGTTGTACTGCGCAAGATCATCATCCTCACCCGTTGCAGCAGCGCGATCTGCGGCTCGATCAATTCGACCAGCCTCCTTCTTATCTTCGCGCAGCCACTGTAGGAAGGTTGCAATTAAGGCTAGCAAAATTGGAATCTCACCCATTGCCCAGCCGATTGCGCCCCCTAACTTTTGATCTGCTAGTAAATCTGTTGCCCATGGCCTTTCTAGTAATACAAAATAGCCATTATCAATCAAGGTGGTAGCTGACATAATTGCAATTGAGAAAAATGCGTGAATACTCATAGCTGCAAAAATAATAATAATTTTTACTAAATGCGGAACCTTACGTGGGGCTGGGTCTACTCCAATTATTGTTTGAAAAAACAAAATTCCAGCTAGTAGGAAATGAGTGGACATAAAGAAATGACCACTATGGCCCTGCATAAGATTGCCAAATAATGGGGTGAAGTAGAGAGTGAAAAGTGAGCCGTCAAAAATTGCCAGAGCAACAACTGGATTAGTCATAACTAAGGCTGGCTTTGAGTGCAAAAGTGCGATGAAGGAGCCACGCACACCCCGCTCATCTTTATTTCTTGCCTGTGGCAAGGTACGAAGCGCTAAGGTAATTGGCGCACCTAACACAATTCCAATTGGTGCAATCATTCCTAAAAACATATGCGCCATCATGTGATTTGAAAAAGCAAAGTGAGAGTAGACCCCCAGTCCGCCACTGGTAGCAAAATCAACCATACTTATTCCAAGTGCAAATGCAATGGTTCTACCAACTGGCCAAGTATCTCCACGTTTTCTTAAGATAACTACACCTTTTATATAAAGTGCTACTGCAATTATTAATAAGCCCAGCATCAAGCCATCGGCGTCATAAGCTAGTAATACATTTGAAAATGTTGGTGCAGGTGGCATCTGGATACCTGTTATAAGTAGTGCTTGGGATGATTTAATTTCACGAGTGGGCGGTGCAACTGTTGACAACCAACTGCCTACAAATACTGTGACAAACATAATTACAATTTCACCAGAGATTAATCTAAAAATTGATGGAAAATCTGATTTGATAATCCACCTGCGATGCAAGGCTCCGAAACCAATTAAAGTAAGTGCTAAGAAAATCTTAAGAATTGTGATTGCGCCATACTTACTTTGCCAAGATGAGATGCTATCTAATCTTGTCCACGCTGTGGCAGCGCCAGTTATTACCACTGTGATTGCACTCCATAAAGCAAGTTCACTAAATCTAGGAAGAGCGATTAACTTTTGAGCCTTACTTAGTTGAGTTAGCCCAAATAATCCACCCACCCAAAAACTTAAGGCAATTACATGTATCACTAAGGCACCAATTGCTAGACCGTGATGACTAGATGAGGTGCCATGGCTTTGAAAAATCGGCGCAGTAATTGCAATTAAGGCAATTATTAAAGATATGTAGGTAGATAACACTTTTTTCAGCGGAATAAGTAAAACAATTGATACGCCTAATAACTGAACAAGATAACTCTTACCTACTGAGGTCTGAGTTAAGTATGAGCGAATAACTGTTAAATCAAAGGATGCTGAGATTGGTTGTTCTAAGAGATAAGCAATTTGAATCAAAATAAAAATAAGGATAGTAATTATCCAGGCCAGTAATGTACTCTTAACTTTTTTCGCTAGCTTAAAATTACTAACTGCCCCCCTCACATCTGTTTCAAGAAAACCCAGTGTTAGCAACAGGCCAATACTTAACACGCCAGTTAACTGCATTAGCCCTTTACTAAGGGGTGAGAGAATTTCGATCACTTAAATTACGCTACCACTCTATTTTTTTAATTTTTTTATTGTCGGAATCTTCTTAGGTGCTCTTTGGCGCTTATTAGGTGTGTTAAATGTTTTCTTCGCATATCTAGAGAGAAATATTAAAACCATAAAAGCAAATACCATAAGTCCAATTACAAAAATATCGGTAGCCCTATTTGCGGTAGGCAGCACAACAGTTGTATCAGATGGCGCAGGAGTTGGCAGTGACATCTCAGCAGGTGCGTTATATAAAAATGTAAAAGTACCGGTTATTGGTGAGTCATCAACTGCGGTAAGTGTGTAGGTAACGGTGTATAGCCCAGAAACACTTAAGGCTTTTAAGCCAACCATTAAAACTGCGCCTTGTATTTGAATTGATCCATCATCTACCCGCACACCTTTTGGATCGGTAACTGAAAGCTCATTTGCGCTATTAGCAAGATTGGCATTGGCCTTAACTGTGATTGCAGTTGGCGAAACACTTAATACTGAACCAGCAGTTGGTGAGGTACTAACGATTGAGGTTGCAAAAACAGGAGAGATTGAGGTTGCAGTAAAGATTAGAGCAGTAAATAATTGAATTATCCGCTTCACTACGCCATTCCTCTCACTCAGTTAGCCCTTATCTTCCCACTTGCTTAAGATTATCTCCTATGCCCACCTATGAGTACCTGTGTAGTAAGTGTGAACATGCTTTTGAAGCGGTTCAATCATTTTCTGAGGCTGCAATTGAAGTTTGCCCTAAGTGCAATGGTGAGGTTCGTAAGGTTTATAACAATGTTGGGGTGGTATTTAAAGGAAGTGGTTTTTATAAAACTGACTCAAGGGCAGCTACCGTTAAAAAAAGCGATAAGCCGGCGGTAAAAAGTGAGAGTAAGCCGGAGATTAAAGCCGAAAAAAAGCTCCCACCTAAAAATAAGGATTAGTTATGGTGTGGTGGCTTATCCGCTGCAATCTCAGCATCTCGCCTAGTATCAATATCTAAATCAATCTCATCACTTGTTACCTTAGGTAAAAGTGGGTGATTAAGATCATCGGATTTTTGTTTTTTTACCTGCCCAGTTTTTTTAGAGATTTTATCATTTTCCATTAATATTAAGTCTACCTTCTTATCACTTCACTGCTTGCGAATGGAATCAACAATGTTTGAAAAATTAGGCTTGGTTCTAGTTTCACGCAAAAAATTGGTATTTATAGTATTTATTATCTCTGTCCT
Source organism: Candidatus Nanopelagicus sp. (assembly GCA_016462445.1). Classification (GTDB taxonomy): domain Bacteria; phylum Actinomycetota; class Actinomycetes; order Nanopelagicales; family Nanopelagicaceae; genus Nanopelagicus. Next base: position 15,993 of record JAEMTE010000009.1, read on the forward strand.
ATCCGCTGGCGTAATCGGATCTGCGGTCTTTAGCAGATTAGATAGTGGCGGCTACTCCGATCCAAATAGTGATTCAGCAAAGGCTTACGAGTACATAACCGATACCTTTAAAGTTAAGGATCCTGCAGTAGTTCTAGTAATTCAGACTCCAGATGGTGTTACTAAACCAGAGGTAGCTACGGTTGTAGCAAAACTTGAGGGTGAAATAAGAGCAGAGTCAGGTGTGGAGTCCACACTTTCTTATTGGTCTGCTGGTGGTGCACCGACTCTTGAGAGCAAAGATGGTAAATCTGCATTTTTATTTATTTTTAGCAAAGATACAGAGTGGAGCTCATTTTCAGTTTTGGGTAAAAGTATTCAAGAAAAATATGAAGGTAAGTATGAGAATTTAAAGATTTATGCAAGTGGTACTGGCGTATTTGCTCACTCGATTAATAATAAAATTGCGCAAGATTTAAAATTATCTGAATCAATATCGATTCCGCTTACATTTATTTTATTAGTATTTGTCTTTGGTGGCCTGGTGGCGAGTGCAATGCCATTACTTGTTGGGGTTTCGGCAATTCTAGGTTCATTTCTAATTATTTATCTACTTACCCTCTTTACTGGGGTAAGTATCTTTGCACTTAACCTAATCACCGGTCTTGGCCTAGGCCTGGGTATTGATTACTCACTTTTAGTTGTAAATAGATTTAGAGAGGAGTTACATGCCGGAAAATCGGTAGATGACTCAATTAAGCAAACAATTAATACAGCTGGAAAAACAGTCTTCTACTCAGGTCTAACAATCGTGATTACTTTGGCATCGTTAACACTATTTCCGCAGATGTTCTTAAAATCTTTTGGTTACGCCGGTGTGACGGTTGTGGTTATGGCTGTGCTTGGCTCATTAGTAGCACTTCCTGCTTTATTAGCTATCTTAGGAGATCGCATAGATAAAGTGGTGGTGCGAAAAAGTGCGATCACTCCTAAAGAGGATGGGCGTTGGGCACAGACTGCAAGATTTGTAATGCGCAGGCCGGTTGCGGTTGTAATGGTCTCATTAGTTATTTTAACTGTGCTGGCAGCACCGATAAAAAATATTGTTTTCTCACAAGTTGATTCAAGAGTTTTACCAGCAAGTAATTCAGCAGCGATTGCGGCAAAGGTTATTTCCGACCGCTTTAGTGGTCAAGAAGGAAACCCTGTTGAAATTATTGTGCCAAAGGGTGCACTTATGGGAACTCAAATTAATCAGTACACCAGCGAGATTGCAAAAGTTCCTGGAATTATGCGTATTGGTGATTCACAGGTTGCAGGTGATGATGTTCGTATAACTGCTATTCACTCCATGCCACCAAGAACTCCAGAAGCTGAGCAGTTAATTAAGGAGATAAGAAAAATCAGGGCCCCTGAGGGAACATTAATTGGTGGCGTAGCTGCTGATTATGCTGATGCCCAGATTGGTATTGCTAAGACAATGCCTTGGGCATTGCTTTGGATTGCTTTAGGAGTATTGATTCTGCTCTTTATTTTTACTGGCTCAATTATTCTGCCAATAAAGGCAGTAATTTTAAATATCCTCTCACTTGGCGCAACATTAGGTGCGATTTCCTGGATATTTATTGATGGACATTTGAAGTGGTTAGTTGGAGATTTCACTACCACTGGCACAGTTGATACCGGCTCAATAATTTTAGTAGCGGTTGTTTCCTTTGGCCTATCAATGGATTATGAGCTATTTCTGCTATCTCGTATCAAAGAGGAGCATGATGCTGGTAAATCTAATATTGAATCAGTTGCAACTGGCTTGCAAAGGTCGGCTCGAATTATTACCGCTGCAGCAAGCTTACTTGCAATAGTTTTTGCTTCATTTATGTTAAGTGGTGTGACATCAATAAAGATGCTTGGCTTTGGCGTCGCATTTGCAATTATGTTAGATGCAACTTTAGTTAGAGCATTATTAGTTCCAGCATTAATGAGATTATTTGGTGAGCGTAACTGGTGGGCACCAAAAGCATTGAAGCGCTTTACTATTAATCATTAAATAAAAACACTAAGTTGTGTCCCCGGCGGGAGTTGAACCTGCGACCTACCGCTTAGGAGGCGGTTGCTCTATCCACTGAGCTACGGGGACAATATTTAATTTTATTAACTGATTTTATAGTTAATAGTTTAATTGTAATAAGTTGTTATAAAAAGAGAAACTGCAGATAAAACATGCGTAGATTTGGCTTTAAATTAATGAGTAGATAGACTATGCATAATTCGTTTGGAGTTGAAAATCATGAAGGCCCTCGTTATAGGTGCCGGTGGAGTAGGAAGAGCGATAGCTAATATCGCATCCCGTCGTTCATTTATTGAATCAATGGTGATTGCAGATCGCACCCTCTCAAGAGCCGAAGAAGCTGTTGCTCGAGTTAGAGATCCTCGTTTTTCTGCTGCGATGGTTAATGCTGCAGAGCTTGAGGATATTAGAGCGCTAATTCGCAAAGCTGATCCTGATGTAGTGATAAATGCAGTTGATCCTCGATTTGTAATGCCAATCTTTTTAGCTTGTGAGATTGAAAATACCAACTACATTGATATGGCAATGTCACTTTCTCGTAAGCACCCGCACTATCCATATACTGAAACTGGCGTAAAGCTAGGAGATGAGCAGTTTGCTCGCGACTTTAACTGGGATGAGCGAAAGATTTATGCGCTAATTGGTATGGGCGTAGAGCCAGGTATGAGTGATATTTTTGCAAAGTACGCCAGTGAACATCTCTTTAGCCGCATTGATTCCTGCACAATCTTAGATGGTTCAAATCTTCGGGTTGAGGGCTTTGACTTTGCTCCCTCATTTTCCATCTGGACCACAATTGAAGAGTGCTTAAATCCACCACTTGTTTGGGAGGATGGTCGCGGTTGGTATACCACTACACCATTCTCAGAGCTTGAAATATTTAATTTTCCAGAGGGCATTGGTCCAGTTGAGTGTGTAAATGTTGAGCACGAAGAGGTTGTACTTATTCCACAAAAGATCGATGCTAAGAAGGTTAACTTTAAATACGGCTTAGGTGCTGAGTTTATTACTATCTTAAAAACTATAAATATGTTGGGAATGGATCGTAAGGAAACAGTTGATGTACAAGGAGTTAGTGTTTCACCGCGCGATCTACTAACCGCATCGCTGCCAGACCCAGGAACATTAGGTGAGCGTATGCGTGGTAAGACCTGTGCTGGCGCATTGATTAAAGGATTAGATAAGCAAGGAAATCCAAAGGCTTGTTATATTTACAATGTAATTGATAACGCATGGTCAATGAAGGAGTATGGAGACCAAGCAGTTGTTTGGCAGACAGCAATTAATCCAGTAATTGCAATGGAGTTAATTCAAAATGGTACTTGGAAACCTCTTGGTGTTAATGGACCAGAGTGGTTTGAATCAAAACCATTTTTAGATTTGCTAGAAGAGTATGGAACTTCATGGAATATCCGTGATGAAGATACCTCGGGGATTATTAAGTAATGGCTACCGCTCTTATAACTGGAGCAACTGCTGGAATTGGCGCTGCCTACGCTAAGTTGTTAGCAAAAGAGGGGTTTGATCTAGTTTTAGTTGCTAGAGATTTACCAAGATTAAAGGGTGTTGCTAAAGAGCTTAGTAAGCTCTATAAAATTAAGGCTGAGACTATTAAGGCTGATTTAACAAAGCCAGCGCAGTTAGCAAAGGTTGAAAAAAGGTTAGCTAATAATTCAAAGCCAATTGAAGTCCTGATAAATAATGCCGGATTTGGGCTTAAGGATAGTTTTCTTGTCAGCAATTTAGCTAAGGAGCAAGAGCTGCTTGATGTTTTAGTTACTGCACCAATGCGCCTTAGCCACGCAGTTCTGCCAGGTATGATTAAGCGAAATAGTGGAAGTATTGTAAATGTTAGTAGCGTGGCAAGTTTTATCGCAGGTGGTACATATAGTGCGGCTAAGTCTTACCTAACTGTATTTTCTGAATATCTTCATACTGAGCTACGAGATACAAATATTAAAGTTTCAGCCCTTTGCCCTGGATTTACCAGAACTGAGTTTCATGCCCGTGGCAAGATGAAAATGAGTGGTCTACCAAATTACATGTGGACTGCAGTTGATCAGGTTGTTGCTAAATCCTGGCGGTATGTGAAAGCTGGAAAGGTCATCTGTATCCCTGGCTGGCAGTACATGTTGTTAAGCAGTATCGCAAGGATTGCCCCCCGGCCACTAGTTCGAAAACTAGGAATTAAGATACGCCGCAAACAAAGATAGAAATTTTCACACCAAATTCACCGACTTACCCCAGCAATTGCAGTAGACCTAGATACTGGCTGAAGTAGACTCACCTCATACCTATTTAAGGAGAGTTTTAGTGAATAAGAAAATTTCTGCATTACTCCTAACTGGCTTTTTAATTTTTGGCAGTATGACACCCGCTCAAGCTGTAACCTCCGGCAGCTCCTGCACCTCATTAGGTGCAAAAGCAAAAATTGGTAAGAATGATTATGTATGCGCAAAAAATCCATTTTTTAATACCACCAAATTAACTTGGGTTTGGGATGGTTGTATCGAGTTAAATACTGATTTTGTTGCAGGATTTAAAGAGGCAACAGATGCCATACGTGCTGCCGAGTTGGATAGAATGATAAAAATTGAGCCAGTTGGCGCAGCCCTTAGAGATTTAATTACTTGGGATGCTTTGATTACTTATAAAAAAAGTGATGTGGTTTATTACGGCTCTACCTATTACGCCGCAGTAAAAGCAGGTGCAAATAAAGCACCAACTGCTGCAAATATTGGTGCAACTAAATTTTGGAGTGTTTACAATCCAAGTAACTCCAACTCAAAAATTGGTCAGATGCCAGCTCCAGTTAAGGTTTTAACAAGTGCTAATGCTCAGGTAGCCTCCCTTACTTCAGCTGCTGTAAAAACTTCTAGTGAATCTCTTAAGGGTAAGTACACTGCCTTATCTGCTTCACTTGCCGCAAAGATCTCAACATTTGATTCAAGCAAGTCTGCAATTCAATCTGTTGTAGATTCTATTGATCCAGCGCTAGAGGAGTTTAAAAATACATTCACATTAATGTTAATGATTAAATCAACTGTTAAAGATAAGTGCAATCCTAAGTACTAAAGATTAATAACAAGGCTGTAGTGATCGCAATTAAGCGATTGTTACAGCCTTACTTGTTGCCGTAAATTTTATTGGTCTTAGTGGTGAGGTAGCAGGCCCCACTTTCAGAGCACCGTTTAATGCAAACTCGGAGCCATGACCTGGTGGAGCAGAGCAAACCCAACCAGCAGAGTTTTGTTTCACGATTACACCAGCATGTGGACAGGATAAGTTCAGTACTGAAAATCCTTTGACCGATTTAGAGGTTCGCACCACCGCAACTTTTCCATACTTCTTAATATTTAACTCAACCACACCACCAACTGAGCCAAGTGCGGTATTGCTCGATAAATTAACCTCTGTTTTACCATTAGCTAAAGTTTTTACCCCGCTAGCGGCAACTGCAGGCACTGCGCCTAGCACAGCAACCGCTGCGCTACCACAGATAAAGCCACGCCTTGATAATGAGTTCATAAACCTTTCACAAACTACTTTTCTACTTTGAAATTATATTTTACTATTCGCTAATGATCAAACCGTACGCCACCTTAAAATGGATTACCAGCGTAATCCTTGTGATTCACCTGACAATAAGTTGGATTTTTCCTGAGCCTGGCATATTGATCGATCTAATTATTTTTAATGTAGCTGGATTACTTTCTGCAGTTATTGCATTTAATGCTCCAATTATTACAGATCGCCTGGCTGCCGTAACAATTGGTTTGGCTTGCCTGATTTGGAGTATGGGCTCTTTTATCTCAACCTGGAACTCTTTCTTTGAGATTAATATCCCAGAGATAATCCCAGATATCTTTTACTCTGTTTTTTATCCATTAATTTTTTTAGGAATAATCCGCTGCTTTACGCAACGAATCAAAATTTCGGCGTTAGAGCTACTTGATTCGGTAATTATTGCTGTTGGTTTTACTAGTGTGCTAACTGCTTTCTTACTTAAACCAGCAATGGTTGAGTTTGATGGCTCTGCCTTTACTGTTTTTATATCAATTCTTTATCCAGTCGGTGACATAGTTATTTTAGCAATGGCACTTGTCTATGCACTCCTTAACCCAATAAGTAGGCGATTGCTAATCTTAGTTTCAGGTTTAATTGCCTTTGCCCTCTCTGATCTACTTTTTATTTGGCTATCATTAAATGGTAGGTATGAGTTTGGCTCAATAACCGATGATGGCTGGATTATTGGCTTACTTCTAATTTCACTATCACTTTCTTATCCTGCAGGTGAGGTGAGGCACTTTGAAAAAATATCCTCATATGCGGCAACTATTGCGCTAGTTGCCAGTAGTTGTTTATTAGGTATTGCTGCCCTTGAACCTGGCTACTTTCCAAATTTTATTTTATTACCTGGCTTTATCACCATTGCACTTGCTTTTATCCGAATGAGCATTGCACTTAAGGAGGCTAATACCGCTGTTTCAGAGCGAGTCTTGGCAAGAACTGATGAACTAACTGGGCTAGCAAATCGTCGTAATTTTTTAATACAGCTTGCACAAATTAAAAGTGGTTATATATTTCTTTTAGATTTAGATGGCTTTAAGGATATAAATGACAACTTAGGGCATGAGGCTGGTGATCAGATACTCAAACAGGTGGCAATTAGATTTAGTAGAGCGCTGCCGGCTGGGGCGCAGATAGCAAGATTAGGTGGTGATGAGTTTGGCGTATTTGCTCAATTATCTGAAGCAGAGGCTACTGAATTGGCTCAGGCTATTAGGGCAACCCTTAGCTACCCACTATCGCTGCCACAAAAGCAGGTCAAGATAGATGTCAGCATTGGTTTTGCGCCAATAGATGGTGATCATGATTTGGCAGAGTTTCTAAGGCGGGCAGATACTGCGATGTATGAGGCTAAGCGAAGTAAATCTGGCCTGCTGCTCTGGCGGTAAAACTGCTGAAAAAATTAGGTTAATCTTCACTGGCTAAATCACTTAGCAGGAATAGAGGAGGTCCTAATTGGCAGCACGCTTTGAGAATCGAGTTCTGGTTTTAGGTGCAGGTTCAGTTTCACAATGTGTACTTCCACTTTTAGTTGAGCATTTAGTAGATGCCAAGCAGATCACGATTGTAGATATGCGTGATAATCGCCAGCGGGTTTCAGAGGTAATTGCGCAAGGAGCAACATATGTGCAGGATCAACTCACCCGTGAAAATATGGATCAATTTTTATCTAAATTTGTATCAGCCGGGGATTTTCTTTTAGATTTAGCATGGAATATAGATGCAAATGAAATTATTGAATGGGCACATGATCATGGTGTTATCTATCTAAATACCTCACTTGAAGAGTGGGATCCATACTCAGCAGCTGTATCTAGAAACCCAACTGAGCGCACCCTTTATTGGCGGCATATGAAATTACGTAAGTTAACTGATACTTGGGGTGGGGCGGGACCTACTGCAATTGTTGAGCATGGCGCTAACCCTGGTTTAGTTTCACACTTAACTAAAAAATCATTATTTGATATTGCAACTCGTGCTATAAAAGATGGTAAAGCTGCATCAGGTGTTTCAGAGGCACTTGCAGTTGAAAATTTTCCAGTACTGGCGCAAAAACTTGGGGTTAAGGTTATTCATATTGCAGAGCGAGATACTCAAGTATCTGATAAACCAAAGTTACTAAATGAGTTTGTTAATACTTGGTCGGTTGAAGGATTTTATGAAGAGGGAATTGCTCCGGCAGAGCTTGGTTGGGGAACACATGAAAAGACTCTGCCGGTTAATGCTTACCAGCATGAGAGTGGGCCAAAAAATCAAATCTGTATAGCCCAACCAGGTGCAACAACTTGGGTTAGATCTTGGGTACCAAAGATGGAGACGACTGGCATGTTAGTTCGCCATGGTGAGGCTTTTACAATTAGTGATCATCTAACTGTTTGGCAAGATGGTAAAGCTATCTACCGGCCAACAGTTCACTACGCATACTGTCCAACAGATGCTGCAATCGCATCAATGCGCGAACTAGAGATGCAGCAGTGGAGTATCACACCAAATCAGCGAATTATGAATGAGGAGATTATCGACGGTGAAGATCGTCTTGGGGTCTTACTGATGGGACATCCTTATAAATCTTGGTGGACTGGATCATTACTTAGTATTCATGACTCAAGAAAATTAATTCCAAAACAATCTGCTACTACTGTGCAGGTAGCTAGTGCAGTTTATGCCGCAGTTGCTTGGGCGATGGCAAATCCAAATGCTGGCTATCGCGTGCCAGATGATCTGCCATGGCGGGAAGTTTTAGGATTTGCTGAAAAATACTGGGGCGGATATTACTCAGAGCCAGCAGATTGGGATCCGTTAATGCACCGTAATGATTTATATAAGGGTTGGAATAATCGTAAATATGATGAGTCTGATCCTTGGCAGTTTGGTAATTTCTTAGCTTAATTCTAAGAGCGCCATTGCCGCATTATGACCTGCAATACCGCTTACGCCACCACCGCGAACTGCGCCAGCTCCACATAGAAATACTCTTGGGTGAGCAGTTTCAACACCCCATTTCATAGTTGAATCATCCTCCTTAAATGGAAATGAAAGATCTTTATGAAATATGTTTCCACGGGGTAATGCAATCTCTTTTTCTAAATCAAGTGGGGACTTAACCTCTATACAAAGCTGACCATCAGAATCACGTGCTAAACAATCTTCAATGGGCTCAAGCAAATACTTATTTATTGCTAGCAGCGCCCTCTCTTTTGCTAACTGCTTAATTTTTTCACCATCTTCATCAAATAAATTAGCAGGGGTATGGATACCAAATAAAGTTAGGGTGTGGTAGCCATTTTGGCTTAATTCAGGAGAGAGAACCGATGGATCAGATAGTGAATGGCAATACATTTCAAATGGTAATTCTTCTGGCAAAACACCAGATTTTGCTTGGTTATATGCTTTTTCTAGTTGTGAGAAAGTTTCATTTATATGCAAGGTGCCAGCAAATGCATCCTTTGCATCAACACCTGACTTAAATTTAGGTAGCCGCGCTAACAACATATTTATCTTTATTTGTGAGCCCTCTAAAGATTTCGGTGGTGTGTCCCCTTGTAGCTTGGCCAAAACTTGCGGAGCAGCATTAGATAGTAGGAAATTTCCAGTTAATTTCTCCTGATTTTCTAGCACTATCTCAACAAGATGCTGCCCGGCTTTAATTGATTTAACCTTAGAGTTAACTCTAATCTCTACACCTAAATCAAGTGCTAATTTGTAAAGCTCATCTACTAATACACCCATTCCACCCTTTGGTACTTTCCATTCGCCACTGCCATTGCCAATTAAGTGGTAGAGAAAACAGATATTTGCTTGTATCTCATAAGCTGATGAGAAAGTTCCAATTAATGCATCGGTTAAAACTACTCCCTTTACTAGGTCATCGGTAAAGTATTGATCTAAGGTTTCTCCAAAAGGTTGCTCAATTAACATATTCCATATTTGGTCATTATTTAATTTAG
>JAEMTE010000009.1:25656-31841 GCA_016462445.1 Candidatus Nanopelagicus sp.
TTTAAATCAGAGATAATTTTATCTGGCAATAATGAAACCAAGTATGAATAACTAGAGATACGGGCATCAAAACCAGTAAATGCTTGTGTTGAGACAGTTGCGCCACCAACCTCATCATTTGCCTCTAATACTAAGACTTTTTTTCCAGCTTTTGCTAAGTAGCATGCTGCAACTAAACCATTATGGCCAGCGCCAACAATTACTACATCAAATGAATTCATTATTATCGCTCTGGATAAGGTGCTTTAGAAACTTTTATCTCTTCTAACCTTGCTAAAGATTCAATTCTTTCTACTGCATGGTTAACAATTTGCTCTGGATAATCTTTTAGATAACCATCTAAAACATTCCATGGCTCATGAATTTCAATTCCTTTTAGGTGTGCAAGCTCTGGCACATATTTGCGAACATAATCTCCATTCTCATCAAATCTTTTTCCTTGTTCTATTGGATTAAATACCCGGTAATAAGGAGATGCATCAGTTCCGCAACCAGCGGTCCACTGCCAACCATGAGCATTTGAGGCTACGTCATAATCAACTAAATGTTCTCGAAAAAATCTCTCTCCTAATTGCCACTCTAAATGCAAATCCTTTACTAGAAATGATGCCACTACCATTCTGGTGCGATTGTGCATCCAACCCTCTTGTAATAATTGCCGCATTGCTGCATCTACAAATGGATATCCAGTTTTACCCTCACACCAAGCTTTAAATTTATCTCCAGGTTTGTCATAACGCATCTTAGAAAACTGTGGCGCGTAGTATTGCGTTTCTGTGTGTGGATTATTAAATAAAATATCAGCATAAAACTCGCGCCAAGCAATCTCTTTACGGTAAACATCATGAGCTTTGCTTTCACCAAGTGGAGCAAGCAAGGTCCGCGGATGAATCTCTCCCCACTTTAAGTGTGCACTCATTTTGCTTGTGCCATCAATACCAGCCAAGTTACGTGCAACATCGTAATCATCTAAACCGTTTTTTTGAAAGTGTTTAAATCGCTCAAGTGCTGCTAATTCACCAGCCTGAGTAATCTTTACATTATCTGGTAATTTCCAATCTGGAAAACTTCGTGCATCACTTGCAGGTTTAACAGCTGGAATTACTTTTGGCTTTTCAGCTGGTTTACGCCAGCCATGTACGCACCAGGCCTTATAAAATGGTGTGTACACCCGATATGGAGTGTTATCACTTGGTTTAAGTACCCTGCCAGGGGCTACTGCATATGGTGAACCTGTTCTAATTAATTTAATCCCGGCATCTTCAATTACTTGATCCCGCTTGGCGCCATATGGCTCATACTCGGTTGAGATGTGTACAGATTCTGCTCCATATTGTTTTTGCAAATCTTTAAGAACACTTACCTGATCTCCAGCAATTACATTTAAATTATTACCTAATGAGTCATCTAGATGGTGAAGTGATTGGCCAAGGTATCCCAATCTTTTACTACCTGCAGTTTTAATTAGTTTGGGATCTAATATAAATACTGGAACTATCTCATCACTTTCGCTAATTGCAGCTAGCAGTGCTGGATTATCAGATATGCGCAGATCTCGCCTAAACCAAATGATTGATCTACTGGTCATGGTCGTATCATGCCAATTAGAGCAAAGTAATTACTATGAGTGAAGTGACTCAACCGATTCATCCCAGCCCTTAACATCTTTTGGTTTCCGTGGACCTGGACCAACATAGCGGGCAGATGGACGAATAATTCTGCCAGTTCGCTTTTGTTCCAAAATATGTGCTGACCAACCTGCAGTACGGGCAGCAGTGAACATCGAAGTAAATAGATTGGCTGGAACTTGGGCAAAATCTAAAACAATCGCAGCCCAAAACTCAACATTTGTCTCCAGTACCCGATCGGGTTGGCGCTCCTTTAACTCTGCAAGAGCTGCTTTTTCTAAAGCAAGTGCAACCTCAAATCTAGGAGCATTTAATTCTTTAGCAGTTCTTCGTAATGTGCGAGCGCGTGGATCCTCAGCCCGATAAACCCGGTGACCAAATCCCATTAACCGTTCATGTTTATCTAAAATTGATCTCACATATCCAACTGCATCCCCTGATTTTTCAACCGCTTCAATCATATTTAATACTCTTGCAGGTGCTCCGCCATGTAGTGGCCCACTCATTGCGCCAATTGCGCCAGAGATGGAGGCAGCAACATCAGCTCCAGTTGAAGCAATAACTCTTCCGGTAAAGGTTGAGGCGTTCATGCCATGTTCTGCTGCTGAGACAAAGTAAGCATCAATTGCTCGCACATGTACTGGATCTGGTTCACCTCGCCAGCGAATCATCATTCGCTCAACCACAGTATGTGCTTTATCAATCTCTTTTTGTGGAATTACCTGAGCGATAGTTCCGCGAGCAGATTGAGCAACATAGGAGAGCACCATTACAGATACCCGAGCTAAGTTACTTCTCGCCTCTTCATCTGAAATATCAAGTAGCGGTTTTAAACCCCAAGCAGGTGTAAGCATTGCAATCGCTGATTGCACATCAACTCTGACATCGCCGGTATGAACTGGAATTAAAAACGGTTCAGCAGGTGGAAGTCCTGGATTAAATTCATCATCTACCAATAATCCCCATACGTTGCCAAAGGTAACTCGGCCAACTAGATCTTCAATATCAACGCCGCGATATCTAAGTGCACTTCCCTCTTTATCAGGTTCGGCAATCTTTGATTCAAAAGCGATTACACCTTCAAGGCCGGGCTTAAAATCATCTGCCACTAACAGGCTCCCTTAATTTGGTGATTTATGGTGCCTATTGTGCTACCTAATTGCAAATCAACCAAACTGGAGGTGATGTAGGGTTGGATATAAGATGGTAAACCGAGAAGACATTGGCGCAATGCGCCGTCAATATGGCGAGCATGGATTAATTGAGAGTGAACTTGCGGCTGACCCAATTGATTTATTTAACTCCTGGCTTAAAGATGCAGCTGCGAATGAGATTGTAGTTGAGGCAAATGCCATGGTTTTATCTACTGAAGTTGAACACCAACCAAGTAGTAGAACAGTCTTGCTAAAGGATCTAACTGCAGAAGGCTTTACCTTTTTTTCAAATTACGGCTCCCGCAAAGCAAAACAAATTGCTGAAAATAAAAACGTTTCATTACTTTTTCCCTGGTATCCAATGGAGCGGCAGGTAATTGTGATCGGCAGCGCTAGTAAAACTTCTGCGCAAGAGTCTGATTCTTACTTCGCCTCTCGCCCACGTGGTTCCCAAATTGGTGCTTGGGCTAGTGCACAATCTGATGAACTATCTTCACGAGATGAGTTAGAGAAGCGTTATGCCGAATTTGAAGGCAAGTGGGGTGAGGGTGAGCAGATTCCACGGCCAGATTTTTGGGGTGGCTATGTTGTTTATCCCACATCAATTGAGTTTTGGCAGGGCAGATACTCACGTCTTCATGACCGGATCCGATATGTGAGAGTAGCGAATAATAATTGGGAAATTAAACGGCTTAACCCCTAATATCTACCAATGAGTGAAATAAAAATCCCAGATAATCTAAAGCCTGCCGATGGCAGATTTGGATGTGGGCCATCGAAAATTCTTCCCGCCTCAATCGCTAATCTTGCAAATAATTACGGAAAAGTATTAGGAACAAGCCACCGGCAAAAGCCGGTAAAAGATGTAGTTAGCGCAGTAAGAGTTGGTCTTAAATCACTATTCTCATTACCAGATGGTTATGAAGTAATTATTGGAAATGGTGGATCAACCGCATTTTGGGATATTGCCACCTTTAATTTAATTGAAAATAAATCACAACACTTAGTATTTGGTGAGTTCTCCTCTAAGTTTGCAGCTGCGGCAAAAGAGGCACCAATGATTGGTACACCAACTGTAATTAAGGCTGAACCAGGTTCACATCCACTGCCGGTTATCGAATCTGGTGTTGATTCCTATGCACTAACCCATAATGAGACAAGTACTGGTGTAATGATGCCAATTATTAGGCCAGCTGGCGCTGCTGATGCATTGGTCTTAGTTGATGCCACCAGCGCTGCCGGCGGACTTGCTTTAGATATTACGCAATCTGATTGTTACTACTTTGCTCCCCAAAAATCCTTTGCCTCAGATGGTGGGCTTTGGGTGGCAATTATGAGCCCAGCAGCAATCACTCGGGTTGAAAAGATAAAGGCAAGTGGTCGGTGGGTACCAGCATTTTTTGATCTATCAATTGCAATTGAAAACTCTAGGCTTGATCAAACCTATAACACACCAGCTCTTGCTACTTTAATTTTACTAGCTGAACAAATTCAATGGATGAACTCAAATGGCGGCTTAAAGTTTGCTGCTGGGCGCAGTAATGATTCATCAAATATTTTGTATAACTGGGCGGAGAAAACTACCTACACCACACCATTTGTAGCAGATCCTGCAATGCGCTCTAAAGTGGTTGGCACTATTAATTTTGAGGAGGGTATTGACGCACTTGAGGTTGCTAAGATTTTGCGCGCAAATGGCATTGTTGATACTGATTCATATCGTAAATTAGGAAAGAATCAACTTAGAATTGGTATGTTTCCAGCGGTTGAGCCAGCTGATGTTGAATTGCTTACTCAATCTATTGAGTATGTTGTAGAGAGGATAGCAAAATGATGAGTGCAAAATTTAGACGCCAGATTACTATTGCAATTCTAATTGGTATGGTAGCAATGGTATTAATCAGTGGATTTTAGAGTTAGAATTACCAAGTGAGACAATCTATATTTGTAATTGCTTTAGGAATTGTGCTTTGGATTATTGCTTTGGTATTTGCAGTAGTAATGAATGCTGAAAGCAAAATACTTTGGATCTGTGTTACGGGCGCTGTCCTCGGTGCAATCGGACTTCGCTATACCATCGCCCGCAGCCGGGGTAAATAACTTTAATTACCCTCGATTTGGCTTGCAATACCACGCAAAACTTTAGCTAATCGCTCTGCATCAGCAGCAGATGAAGTTCGGCCACCGCGAAGGCCATTGCCGTAACGATCTAATATTTTAATCGTATCTTCAATCATCGCTGCTAGATCATCATTTTTGCCCCGTGAACTACCTGCCATTGTTGGTGGTGCTTCCACAATTGAAACTGAAAGTGCTTGTGGGCCACGACGACCATCGGCAATTGAGAACTCAAGCTTTGTGCCAGGCTTAACAGTTGTTACACCAGCAGGAAGTGCCTCTGCTGAAAGGTAAACATCTTCGCCCTCATCATTGGAGATAAAGCCAAAACCTTTCTCCAAACTAAACCATTTAACGCGACCACTAGGCATTGGGATCTCCTTTCAAATTTTTTAGTATTCGTTTAGGCCACCTTTGGGTGGGCAGAGGGATAGTTTAACGCAATCTAGGTAATGCTGGCGGCCGGTTACTCAGCCTTAATTAACGCCTCAGAGTGGGCGCCACAGCCGTGATCGACTGAAACTACCCGGGCATCCTCAGGTGAGATTGCATTTGAACAAACACCAAAGGCGGTTCGCAGTGAACCAGATATTGGAATAAAAAAACCACAAGATAAACATGGCTTGGGTGCAGATTGCGCAATTGGTGTGCGGGGACCACGATCACCCTCATACCATCTCTTACTCGCAGCATCTCGACCAATAATTGATAGAACTCTTGCTCTGCCTAAACCAAACTCAAATAGTTGAGTGATATCTAGATCTTCATCTCCTGGCAATGCTGCATAAGCTGGCGTTAACCGCTCATCATCTGGCGCGGTTGGTACAACATCGCCAACTCCAATATCACCAGGTTGAATACGTTGGCTATACGGTACCCAATTTGGTGCAAGTAATGCTTTTGTGCCTGGTAATAAAACTACATCGCAAATAGTTGGTTTACTTTCCTCATCAACCTTGGCAATTGTTACGCCCCATCGCCAGCCAAAGTAGCCAGGAAGTTTTGCTTCAAACAGGTAGGTAGCAATTCGCTCTTCATCAGAATCAACTGAGTAAAACTCACCAACATAATCACTCTTGCCAGCATCTTCAATCGCTGCCTGCTTTGCTATATCTAATGCACCAAAAATATCAGTTTTATTTACCTCAATATCGGTAACTGCTGGATAGGTTTTCTTCGGAGCAACATATGGCTTGCGCACAATGATAGGCGCCACTGGTGTTTGAATTTTAGGGTGGGCAATCTCTTCTAGGATCGCCTCATCAACTGGTGCCTCAGGCTCTGC
>JAEMTE010000010.1 GCA_016462445.1 Candidatus Nanopelagicus sp.
CCCATACCTGCGCACTTTTAAGTACCGGCGCTGTTAAATGTTGGGGCAATAACGGATTTGGTCAACTTGGTGATGCAACTTCAGGAACCGACCGCTTAACTCCAGTAGCTGTCTCAGGCTTAAGCTCTGGTGTCACCGCAATCTCAACCAGTGGCTCCCATACCTGCGCACTTTTAAGTACCGGCGCTGTTAAATGTTGGGGCAATAACGGTTACGGTCAAATTGGTGATAACTCGCAAACAAACAGGCTTACCCCAGTAGCTGTCTCAGGCATCCCAGTGATAACTCGTTAACACAAAGACTTACCCCAGTAGCTGTCTTAGGTATTTCATAGTTAAAAGTTGGTAGAACACGGTGACTTACTGATCGAGTCCCTCACCCTTTAAGCTTAATAATGAGGAGTACCTCTAATAAAGTGAGGACCCTGTATTGCGTGTCTAGCAGTGGGGCGTCTGACGCGGATGTACCTACTTACATCTATCCGGCTTATAGGGCGACTCTTCTTTATTTTGCTAATAAACTTCTATGTATGACTTTTCCGATTGTAAATGGTTTACGGAGTATTGAATTTGGTAACCCCGGTGAATCTCGGG
Source organism: Candidatus Nanopelagicus sp. (assembly GCA_016462445.1). Taxonomy (GTDB): domain Bacteria; phylum Actinomycetota; class Actinomycetes; order Nanopelagicales; family Nanopelagicaceae; genus Nanopelagicus. Next base: position 594 of record JAEMTE010000010.1, read on the forward strand.
ATAAATTAATTTCATTCATCCTTGATGGCAATAAGCGAGCAACTGGAGGCACACTCCAATGGGATTATGTTGCAGAGAATGAACCGATAGAAGTAGTGGGCGAGAAGTTAGCAGTTTTAGATAATCACAATCGACATGTGGCAACCATTCAAGCAACTCGTGTAGAAGTAAAAAGATTTGCAGATGTCCCAGATGAGTTTGCTCTGGCGGAGGCAGAAGGTGATTTAAATGGGGATGATTTCAGAGAAAGCCACTTAGCCTTTTGGTCCAAGCTGGGGTTGGTTATTACAGATGAGACTGAGATTGTGCTTGTTTACTTTGATTTAATTGAAGATCTCAGGTAATCCCTGTAGTTCCGGCTTATAGGCCGACTCTTCTTTGTACTCAGGATCTATGCAATATCCATGGGCAGTTTTATGGGAATTGGCTGTGTGTAATTGTGTATCTTCAATCACAATTTGATAAAGAGTCTTTCTTAAAAACTTGCAACTGGTAAAGTTTTTCCATGCATATGGTGACCAAAAGTAATAAGAGATTGGCACTGCTTTTTGCAATTATTACCATACTGGGGATTACTAACAATGCAAGTGCGTCAACTCTAGATTCAGTCTCACATATTCATCATGTAAAAGTTGTAGAGAATAAAGTACTTGTTTTAACTCACGAAGGTCTTTTTGAGCTAGTTGGAAAGAATGAAATGAAGTTAGTTGGAAAAGATAAGTTAGATGTTATGGGTTTTACAACCTTAGGCAAGGCTTTGTTCGCAAGCGGACACCCTTCCCAAGGTTCTAAAATGCCAAACCCAATTGGCCTCGTTAAATCACTTGATGGTGGATCTACTTGGAAAGCTATCTCATTAGTTGGCAAGGTGGATTTCCACTTTTTAGAAGGGGCCGGAAGTGATCTATATGGCGCAGATTCACAAAGTGGAAATTTAATATACTCAGCAGATTCCGGAAAGACATGGAGCACTTTAGGAGCAAACACCTTCACAGATATTGCAGTCTCACCCGACATGCCAGCAATGGCTGTTGCAATTAATAATTCTGAATTACTACTAACTGAGAACGCATTTAAATCAACAACTAAAATTAAAAACGCTCTCAAATTTACTCAGATTGAATGGCGCAATTCCGGTCTCTACGCCTTAAGTGGAAGTTCGCTCTATAAGTCAACAAATTCTGGCAAAATTTGGACAAAGCTGAGCACATTTAAAGGCGTGCCCGGGATTCTTAGTGCTAGTGATCAACTAATGCTGGTGACTGTGGGCTCAGATATATATACATCAACAAGCGGTGGCAAAAAGTTCAAAATACTTTCTTAATCTGGCTTATAGGCCAACTCTGTTGAGTTTTATTTGGTTATGAAAGGTGTAATAATACGCCAGTGCCAAAATTGAAAGACTTATTTATTGCTAAGTTATTTGCGGAGAATTTTCGACAGAAAGTATCTGGTGCTAAAGATGGCCGGCCAGATTGGGTTGCCCAAATTAGTGAGGGTGATGATGAAGGCTTATTTGGTGAAGATAGTGCGGTTTGGCAGGTGCACAGCAGTGTTGCCACATTAATTGGTGGTATTCGTGCTTTATTAATGCAGGCAACCCACCCAGCACCACTTGCTGGGGTGACAAATCACTCTAGGTATCAAGCAGATCCAATGGGCCGCTTAGCCGGTACTACCAGGTGGGTAACGATTACCACCTTTGCCTCGACACAGATTGTTAATAAAGAGGCTGCTCGAGTTAACCAGATGCACTCTAAAGTATCTGGAGAGTATAAAAATAAAAAGAATGAGATTGAGCAGTACAGCGCGCAAAATATGAGATTTTTACTCTGGGTGCACTGCGCCTTTACCGATTCATTTTTAACCGCTCACACAGCGCTTGGCTATCCAATTACTAAAGGCAGAGATGCTTATGTTAGTGAGTGGGCGAAAAGTGCAATCCCACTCGGATTAAGTAACCCACCACGCACATTTAGTGAATTAAGAGATACTTTAGATGATTTTAGGGTAAATGATTTAGCTACTACAGCTGATACTAAAGGCATTGTAGATTTTATTTTAAACCCGCAATTTAAATTTACCGAGAAAATCTTTTATAAAATTCTACTTAACGCTGCAATCGTTACCCTAGGTGATAATGAGCTAAAGATCCTAGGCTTAAAAAAGCGATCTACAATTTGGCTCAAAATTAGCAAGGTATCACTTGAATTTCTACTACTAGTTTTAGGCTCTGAGTCACCAGCGCTAACTGAGGCAAAGGCTAGAATCACTCGTCTTAAAAAGAGAAATCTAATTTAAGTAGCAGTAAAGAGTTACCAACTTTTTAAAATTATGATCTAGCTAATATTTTTTAAAAGTTCACTCATAACTGTAATTTGCTTACCCTGGGAAGCAATAACAGAGGCGCCAAAAGATTTAACCTCAGCATTAGTAGAATTTTCAATCATCTTCACCATCTTAATAGCTCCTTGGTGGTGGGCAATCATGCCAGTAAGAAATAATTGATCAAACTTAACTCCCTTAGCCTTACTTAATAGATCAATATCTTTCTGCGATAACATGCCGCCCATATCCATGGAGTGATCCATACCTAGAGCCTCTCCTGCTGTAGTGATCCAACCCTTCATTATTTCTATCTCAGGTGCTTGTTCACTAGATATTTCCGCAGCCAAACTTAAAATATCCTTATTTGTTGAGTTCTTAGTAGCAAAGGCAGAGATAGTAATTGCTTGTTGATGATGGGGAATCATCATTTGTGCAAACATAATTTCATCACTACTAAATTCACTCTCTGAGGCTGAGCCCATATGGCCTTGGTGATCCATCTTCATATCACCTGTAGATTGGCTAAAGCTAAAGAGGGCTGCTGCTGCAATTATAAGAGCAGCAATTGCAATAAGTGTATTTTTATTTCGCATGCCTAAATTATAGAGTAATCATAGATTTAATTTAATGTGAGTGTCATCACTAAATATATTACTTTATTGGTTTAGATAGATCTTGTACTGCACCCGATCAGTAATCGCAACCTTGTCATAAAGCTTTCTAGCCGTTTCATTATCTGGAGCGGTTGTCCAGTAAAGCCGTTTTGAACCTTTAGCGATTGCAATATCTTCAACCGCTTTTATTAATGCTCTACCAACTCCCTTACCCCTCACCTTTGGGTCGGTATAAAGATCTTCTAAGTAACAAAAATCTTCAACCTCCCAGGTTGAAGGCCGGAATATGTAATGTGTAAATCCAACTACCTGACCATCTAACTCTGCTAATAAAGCATTAATATTAAAATCTGAGTTAATTCTCTGCCAGGTTAATTCAAACTGCTCATCAGGTAACTTTGATTTATAAAAAATTATGTACTCTTTAAAAAGCTCAAGCCATCTAGCCTTATCACCTACTGTGATTGGGCGAATTGTTATTGACATATTCAAATCATACAGCGCGAATCTTATGATTTCTGCTTAACTACTCTAATGAACCTAGCTACCTTTGCTCATAGTGAGGTATTAGCGCCCTTCTTCTTTTTAATTGGCATGCAACTTCGTAATGAAACAGCACATATTAAACAGATTTTACTTCCTAGCTTTGCAGCCATAGGTGGGATGGTATTTCCGGCACTCATTTTCCTATCTCTTAACTCAGATCCGCTAATCACAAATGGTTGGCCACTTGTTATGCCAACTGATATCGCCTTAGTTATGTTGGTATTACTAGCGCTTGGTAAGCGGGTAAGTGTTGAGTTAAAGAGCTTTCTGCTAGCACTTGCAGTTGCTGATGATCTTTTATCAATTTTGGTGTTAGCTGGTAAGTACTCAGGTGCGCTAAAACTTACTGAAGTTTTAGCAAGTATTGGCGCAGTATTACTGGGCGCTGTGATTGGCAAAGTGCCACTTGAGAAGATATTTATTAATTTCGTTAACTTTATTATTCTTCCCGTATATGTGGTGGCAAATATCTATCCAACAATTACCGATGGCCTAGATCTCTCCTCCTCTCTAGGTAACTCAATTATTACGGCAAGATTACTTGGAAAAGTAATTGGGATAACTCTTTTTGCCCTCCTTGGCGTGAGGTTGTTTAAGCAACCACTTAATCTTAAAAAGAGTGAACTTCTTGCTGGCTCTGCCTTTGCTGGCATGGGCCTTGCTGTCTCCATCATGATTGCAAACTTAAGTTATGCGACTGATTCACTACTTAATCAAGCTAAGGCAGGTTTATTAATTTCTGCGGTAATCTCTGGGGTAGTTGGAAGTTTGTTATTAATAATTACTAACCGTAGTAATTCAAAGTAAAGGAATAAATAATGTGTGAGAAGGTAATTTGTAGAAAGTGTAGTAAGCCAACCTGGGCTGGGTGTGGTGAGCATATAGAGGAGGCACTTGCGGGGATTGCTATGGCAAATCGTTGCCAAGGACATAAGGATGAGCCAAAGAAGAGTGGATTATTAAATAGATTGCTCAATCGCTAAAGTATTTAGATGTCGATTGAAATTGTTACTGCAACTGTAAATGATGTCGATCGTTTGCGCGCTCTTCGGCTTGCTGCCCTTAAAGATACTCCAGCCGCCTTTGGCGCTAAATATGATGATGAGGTTAACAAGCCAATTTCAGAGTGGAGTGATCGCTTAAAAAATACCGCTTGGTGTTTTGTCATTGCAGATGGTGTTGATATTGGATTACTTGCGGTAGATAGATCAGAAAAGGATCGCAATAGTGATTGCTGGCTATCTAGTTGGTGGATAAGGGATGAGTTTCGAGGCAGTGGTGTTCCTAAGCTAATGCTTAATTGGCTTGTGCAGCTTTGCACAGAAAATAATTGGAAAAAAATTGGTTTAGGTGTTTGGCCAGAGAATTTAAGGGCAATAGCGGCATATAAAAAGTTAGGATTTACTCAGGCAGATAAGCCACTGCCATCTAGATCAATTCCTGGCCTGATGTACCTGGCTATGTATTATGAGATAACTAAGAGTAATTAATTTTCCACAGTTTTTAAAAGTTAAGAAAGTTTAGTTCAATCTAAATGATTATTTGCCAGTGGGAAAATGGCATAGTATTTGGATATCTGAGCTTATAATTTCACCTTCAGTCTCCTACAAGATTAAGCGGGCTCATAATCTAGATCCGGCAGATATTTACTCTACATTTGTTGCCATAAATGGTATTAAATCTAAGGAAGATAGAGACCTCAAACATGGATACAGAGTAATTGCCACTGATTTTCGTTTGGCACTACCAAGAGTAGTTTTACTCCTTGACCCAGTTAATCCAGATTACTCAATTTGGAGTCTACGAACTGCTTTTCGTACTAGCAATTCAAAGTTAGTTGGGAGATAATTATCTAATGAGGTATAAAGAATTTTATAAACAGCATGGTGATAAGCCAGGAGACCCCCTTGAGTTATGGTTTGATGATCCAAATACAACTGATGAAGATATGATGGAGTTTTTAGGGCCAGAGCCATTTCAGGAGCATGTTGATTCTGCAAGTAGCATAGATAAAGTAATTGGTAAGTGAAATAATTTTTCTGGATTCAATAATTGAGTAAGCGAGAGATAGATCAGTACATCGCACTTCAAGTAGAGCCGGAAAAAACTCTTCTAAAAACCACCCGTAAGATGATTTTAGAGATTGAGCCATCTTTAAAGCAAGGCATCTCTTATGGATTACCCGCTTTTATTTTAGATGGGGATGTGGTTTGTGGCATTGCTGCTAGAAAAAATGGTTGCTCTTACTATCCATTTAGTGGATCAGTCTTAGCCGCGCTTAAGAGTGATTTAGTTAAATTCAAGCAAACTAAATCAGCTCTTCACTTTGATGCACCACTTCCTAAGACATTGGTGCGTAAATTGATGACGCAGCGAATGGTGCAGATAATGATCAAAAAGAAACGTAGGTAAAGTTGTAGGATTGGCGTATGAAGAATGCTAATCAGCCAAATCAAGTATCTGATATCTCCCAGGCTGAGTTAGATAGATATGAGAGATTAGATCAAGAGTGGCGCGAGTATGGCATTGCAGCTCCGGCTAGGCGAGCATTAGTAGATGCAAGGTTATATAAGGTCTCAGATTTGCGAAAGATTTCACAAAGTGATTTGGAGCAATTACATGGCATGGGCAAGAGTGCGATTGCCCGGCTTAAAGTATTGATGAATGCTAAAAAAATTAAGTTTCGCCCATGAAGCGCTTTTTTACCTGGTTTATTAGGTTATTTACCAATCGGCGAACCTGGGTTAGGCAGATCATTGTTGCAGCTGTTGCATCAGCTACTGCTTGGATTATTGGCGATAATTTAGTCTTTGGTGGCGGGCTAGTTGCCGCCATTGTTTGTGCCTTAAGTATTCGAATCTCACTCTATAAATCTGTTCGCGAGGGTTTAGGCCAGATTGTTGGAACAGCTGTTGGCGCAGGTATTGCATTATTAACTGTTTACTTCTTTAACTTTGGTGTAATAGCAATCGGCACAACTGTCCTTTTTTGTTCAATCATTGCTCGCGGACTTCGGCTAGGTGAGGTGGCATCGGTAAATGTGCCGGTAACTGCGCTAATTGTTATTGGTCCAGGAATTTCTGGCTCAACTGCGCAGCACCGATTACTCTCAACATTAATTGGCGCAGCTGTTGCCATAGTTTTCTCCTACTTCTCCCACTCCAACACACCTGCTGGGCGCACCGTTAATCAGATTGCCAGAATTGGTAAGCGCAGTGCGGAGTTAATAAGTGATATGGCAGAGGGTGTTGCTGCTGGCTTTACTCAGAAGCAGGCAGGTAATTGGTTAGCAAAAGCAAGATTATTAGTGGAGGAGATCCCAACACTTCGTTCGCAGGCACTTGAGGCAAAACAATTTGCCAGGTGGTCACCACTTACTGAAAATGATGAAGCAGATGCCCTTTATGTGCAGGGTGTAGCGGTGGAACATATGGTGGTGCAGGTTAGAACAATGGCTAGAACTTTATTTGATTCAACCTCTGATGATGGCAAAAAAGATATTGTAAGTCGCCAGATTGCATACGCACTCTCTGCCACAAGCTATGCCATTACTGCCAAGATTGAGTTAATTGAGGCCGACCATAGCGTTAAAGAGATTGATAATATTGCGCGAGATCTGCGCTTGGCCGCTGATAACTTAACTGAGGAGTTAATATCATTAGCTGAACAACTACCCCGCAGCCAATTTGTCCGTTGTATCTCACTAGTTGGGCAAATGAAGATTATCGCTAACTCATTAGATGAGAGCTCACCAGCACTACGTATGGTTAAAACACCGGGGGAGCCAAGTAGTGTGCAGGTAATTGCGCTCTCACCAGTTAAACAAACAAGCAAGTTAAGTAAGCGGCTATGGCTGGGTATACGCAATTTCTTCAGGCGTTAGTAGAATTACTCCATGAGTAATCCTGAGATCACCCAATATGCAAATGATTATGAGGCGGCAACTAATTACTTTTTAGCAGCGGTTGATAAGTTAAATCTGGCTGATTTAGATAAGCCAAAAAGTGATGGGTGGAATGCTCGGCAGGTAATTCACCACCTAGCAGATAGTGAATCTCAATCTTGTGCCAGGCTTAAAAGATTAATTGCAGAGCCTGGAACTATGATTCAAGGTTATGATGAAAATAAGTGGGCACAAAGTTTGACCTTAGGTTATAAAGAGCTACCAATCGAAGGCTCAATTGCCTTATTTAAAGCATCTAGAGCAGCATCGTTAGAAATTATTAAGAGATTAAGTGTTGAACAACTTTCAAATGCTGGTGTTCATACCGAATCTGGTGCCTATGATCTTAGAAAGTGGCTAACGGGTTACACCAACCATCCAAAGGATCATGCGGGGCAATTGTTAGCCGATTAACTCCGCATTTGAGTACCTGCGTTGTGGATGTTTACAGATCTCTATATTCATTTTTTCAGCACAGCTTGCACAGAGTAGATTAAGTGAGTTACAGGGCGGCTTTGGACAATCATAAAAACGATTAGCTGCAGCTAGGCACCTCTCACACTTTGCAATTGACTTACTCTTATCACTGAACTCAATCGACATCCGATTATCAAATGTATATAAGGCGCCCTCCCATAGCCCATCATCACCAATCTCTTTACCATAGGTAAAGATGCCGCCATCAATTTGGTAAACCTCGCTAAAGCCGCGGCTCATCATTACTGAGGATAAAACCTCACATCTAATACCGCCGGTGCAGTAGGTAACAATTGGTTTATCCTTTAAATGATCATACTTTCCACTTTCAATCTCTGCCACAAAATCCCTTGTAGTTACCGTATCTGGCAGTACCGCATTTTTAAATCTACCCACCTGTGCTTCAAATGAATTACGCCCATCAAAGAAGATGACATCATCCCCGCGCATTGCCACCAACTCATCAACCTGAGCCGGCCTTAAATGCTTACCTCCGCCAACCACGCCATTCTTGTCAACCTTAATCTCATCAGGGTGTCCAAAGGCAACTAACTCAGGGCAGACCTTCACACTTAACTTTGGAAAATCATTACCAGTTCCATCAGACCATTTAAATTTTATCTTGGCAAAGCCTTCATAACCTCTGGTTTGGCTAACATATTTTTTAAGATCATCCATATTTCCGCCTAATGTGCCATTGATGCCATGGGGGGAGATAATGATTCGGCCCTTTAAATTTAAGCTCTGGCATAAGGTTTTTTGCCAAATCTTTATTGCAGCAGGATCTGAGAGTGGAGTGAAGATGTAATAGAGAATTACTTTCGGTAAATCCATACTCATATTTGAACCACCTAAGTAGTTAGAGTTTAAAAGAAGGCCTAAGCGGCAAATTAGAAGCCAGGTATGCACTGTCAATTAATGTTGCCTGCGCTAGCGCATCCTTTGCATCTGTTTTAAAAGCTCTGCCAAGATCTACCGCATCTGCAAATGCCATTAATTGGTAGGTGTAGGTGGAAATTGAGGGTAGGTGTTCAACCCGTTTATTGCCAGCAATATCAACGATCACTCTTGGATCCCAACCTGAGACTACAAAATTTGGCAGATGCACCGAGCCCTTACTTCCGGTAACAGTAAGTGGTGCCTGCATCGCAGGGGATTCAAAATCACCCTTTGCTAATCCGGAAACACCATTTGGATATTTAAGCTGCATATTTAACTTGGTATCAATTTTACCATCTGGGGCATTTGACTCTGTTTTAACAATACTTGGTTCACCATCTGTAATTAATTGGCTAATCATACGTTGGCTATGAAGTGCGTAGCAGCCAACATCCATCATCGCCCCACCTGCTAAATCAAATTGCAATCTTAAATCTGACTTATCTGGCATTGGAATAATAAGAGATGATTCAACCTTAATTACCTCACCTATCTCACCAGATTTAACTATTGCAAGTAATCTTTGAAAAACTGGGTGGTAGTAGTAGTGAAAGCCCTCCATAAATACCTTGCCAGATTTGCTTACTGCAGCAGCTACCTCTTTTGCTTCGGCTGCATTACTTGACGATGGCTTCTCACTTAATACATGTTTACCGGCAGCTAACGCTTTTATATTCCAAGGAGCGTGTGCGCCATTGTGGAGGGCGTTATATATAACATCCACATTTGGATCAGCTATTACCTCTTGGTATGAGCCATAAGCTTTTTCAATCTGATACTGCTTTGCAAACTCAGTAGCCCTTGATTTATCTCGAGCACCAACAGCAACTAATTGATGACCGGTTGCATGGGCTGGAAAAATAATTGCACTAGGGGCAATTCTTGCGGCCCCTAAGATGCCGATTCGAAGTGGTTTGCGGGCATTATCCATATCCCTAATCTACCTCCTAATTACTTACCGTAGTAGCGCTTCATAAAACGATCTTTAAACTCAAAAAATGAGCCATCCTCAATACTGCCTCGCATCTGATCAACTAAGCCAACAATAAAGTGTTGGTTGTGAATTGTGGCCAAGGTAGCTGCCACCATCTCCTTTGCTCTAAATAGATGACATAGATATGCCCGGGTGTAGTGAGTACAGGTGTAGCAGCTGCAATCTTTTTCAATTGGAAAAAACTCATCCTTATGTGGTGCATTTGAAATATTTACTCGACCATCTTTGGTAAAGACTGAGCTAGTTCTTGCTTGCCGAGATGGGGCAACACAATCAAAGGTATCTGCGCCATTTTCTACCCCAACAAATAAATCATCTGGCTCACCAATTCCTAAGAAGTGACGAGGTTTATCAACCGGTAGCTCCTCATTTACCCACTTTAAAATATCACCAAGAGTTTGTTTATCAAGGGCCCCACCAATTCCAAAGCCATCAAAGGAGGTTCCATTCATACTCATCTGGGATAAATCTTTTGCAGCTTTTCTCCTTAAATCTTCATACTGCGCACCTTGCAGCACACCAAAGAGTGCTTGATATGGTTTGCCGGATCTCTCTTTAGTTAACCGATCATGCTCTACCAAACACCGGCCCGCCCACAACCTAGTTCGCTCTAATGCTTTTTCTTGATAACTTCTGGTGTTATGCAAAGTAGTGCACTCATCAAAGGCAAAGATAATATCTGCGCCAATTTGGTGCTGCACCTGCATTGAAACCTCAGGAGTAAAGCGGTGCATGGAACCATCTAGATGTGATTTAAAGGTCACGCCATCATCATCAACATGAGCTAATCGCTCCTTATCATCTGCGATTACATCATCTGCTTGAAAAGTATTCTCATCCATTGCGATAACTTTTTTAAAGCCAACTCCAAGGGATAGAACTTGAAAGCCACCAGAGTCGGTAAAGGTTGGCCCTTGCCAATTCATAAACTTAGATAGGCCACCTGCTTTATCAACTAAGGCAGAGCCTGGTTGTAAGTAAAGGTGGTATGCATTTGCCAAAACAGCTTGAGCACCTAAATCCTTTAGTGACTCTGGAAGAACCGATTTTAAAGTTGCTTTTGTTCCAACTGGAATAAAGGCTGGGGTTTTAATTTGACCATTTGGGGTTGAGATAAGACCGGTTCGGCCAAGTCGACCCTTTAATGAGATTCCAACTTTGAAAGAGAAGGCCATATTGATCAATTGGCGCTAGAAAAAACTAACTAAACTTAAGTTAGTTAAGCAACTTTGCCAGTAACCTTAATAATTGCTTCTCCCTCATTTGAAAGCACTAGTGAAAGTTCCTCACCAGTTTTTCCACTGCAAGATAATCCCCAATTAAATGAGATTGATTTGCCCACCGCCAGTAGTTCCTGAGGGGCTCCCTCCATGCCGTTATCACCATCAAAAATATCCACACAGTTGCCATTTGAAGAGGTTCCAATAATAATCAAAGTTGTAAGGTCCACCGCAGCGGTTGAGCCATTAGTGATATCAACCTTAAATTGTTGATTGCGATTTCCAGGAAGTTGACCAGCTGCAAATTTTCCGGGTTTAAATGATGCTGGCGCAGAAAGTGTAAATGAGACACCAGATGGAATTTTTACTGGTGAATTAAAGCCACCAGTTGCCTGCACCTCTTGAACCGGTGGTGCAACTAACTCTTCAGCGGAGGTAGTTGACTTAGTTGAATCACCACCACCACAACCACTCAAAATAAGAGTACTAATAACTGCAATTGCAGTAATTAAATATTTAGTTTTCATCTTTGACCCACATTCTGCCCGGATGGCTCTCGCTGATAATACTCAAATACTACTAAAAAAAATATGTGCGAACTCCACTATTTGAGCGTAGGGTCAAGGCTTAGTCTTTAATTAAATGGCTTAAGTAGGCTATCTTTGCCGCTGTAGCACGATCTAAATTTTATTATGAGGAGACAGCGATGGCCTTGGCCAAGAAGTTAGGAGTTGCAACTAAGGCTGGTGAAATAACTAGTCGCAGCCCACGCCAGATTGCCTGGATGCGTTTTAAGCGCAACAAGGTTGGTATGGTCGCCGCTTGGGTCTCAATTATTATTTTGATGCTCTCTTTATTTGCCCCGTTGGTTTGTAAAGTATTGGGAATTAATCCAGATGAGCTAAACCTTGATCTTATAGATAGTTCAGGTATCCCAACTTTGCCAAATGGTGGCATTAGTTTAGAACATCCACTTGGTCTTACTCCAGGTATCGGGCGAGACTTATTAGCTAATTTACTCTACGGTTCACGGATCTCATTTACTGTAGCAATACTTACTACATCAATGACATTATTTATCGGTTTAATAGTTGGCATCGTTGGTGGATATTTCCGAGGCCGAATTGATGATTATTTAGGTAGATTTACAGATTTTCTACTTGCCTTCCCAGCCTTCTTCATGATTGTGGCACTGTCTGATCCAATGGTCGCAAGAATTCAAGATATCGGTCTTGCTCAGGGCAATAGCGCCCGGATTGTATTTTTAATTTTCTTTTTATCATTTTTTGGCTGGCCAGGATTTTCTAGATTAGTTAGATCCCAGGTTCTCTCACTGCGTGAGCGCGACTTTGTCACCGCTGCCCAAGCCATGGGAGCATCTAGGCGTCGAATTATTTTTAAAGAGTTAATGCCAAATCTTTGGGCGCCAGTAATTGTGGTGGTCTCTCTCTCACTTCCTGGCTACTTAGCAGCTGAAGCAGTCTTTTCATTTTTAGGAATTGGGATTCAAGCACCAGCTACTACTTGGGGAATATTATTAGATAACTCAAGACGGTTTGTAACTGTTTATCCAAACTTCTTTTTAATCGTGGCCGGCTCACTGGTCTTAGTTGTGCTGGCATTTAACTTAGTTGGTGATGCGCTGCGCGATGCCCTAGATCCACGTTCTGAGCGCTAACGTATTTGTTATAATCAATAAAAATACAGGTTTAACCGCTCATTTGTCTCACCTTGGGTGAGTAGAGATGCTCGGGGGCTATTTAATAAGTGTAATAACTGGCAATATACCCCCCACAGGGCTACCGCCCAATAATCCCTAGGAGGATTTAATGCAAAAAAATGCAATTAGCACTCGCGTGCTAGCTGCGCTATCTGTTGGTGCACTCGTCAGCACAGTAATTACTGTTGGCGCAACATCTGCAGCTAATGCAGCAACACCAAAGGCTGGTGGAACGCTTTATTTTCTAGAGCACACCCCCCGTCTTGATCACTATGATCCATCCAGAATTTATACTGGCCGAGATCTAGCTTTCATGAACTCATTCCATACTCGTACGTTAGTTGCTTACAATCCAGTCCCAGGTGAGGCAGGAACAACTCTAGTTCCAGATCTTGCTACCAATACTGGTGTACCAAGCAATGAAGCAAAGACATGGAAGTTCACCCTGCGCCCAGGATCAACATTTGAAGATGGCGTAGCAATTACCTGCGATCATGTTAAGTACGGTGCCTCACGGGTATTTGCAACTGATGTGATAAATGATGGACCTGCTTATCTACAACAATGGCTTGATATTCCTAAGGATGACAAGGGAAATTCAATCTATACCGGTCCATACAAGAATACTCCAGCTGGAGTTGCAGCTTTTAACAAGGCTGTTACCTGTGTTGGTCGTACCATCACATTTAAGTTAAATAAGTCAATCGCTGACTTTAACTACCTAGCAACTTATGGAGTTATCTCTCCAGTGCAGAAGAAATTAGATACCGGTGATAAGTATGATCTAAACCCACAATCAACTGGTCCATACAAGATTGTTGAAAATAGTGCTACTCAACTTCGTCTGGTCCGCAGTGCCAAGTGGAAAAAATCATCTGATCCAGTTCGCACACCATATCCAGATGAGGTAATTATTCAGTTTGGTTTGGATGAGGAAGTAATTGACCAAATTATGCTGGAGGATTCAGTTCCAAATGCTGTTAACTTTGGTGGACCACTTCCAACTAACCGCGATAAGTTCTTCAAGGATGCAAAATTTGCTAACCGTCGTATGAATAACTCTGACCCTTATGCTCGCTACTTGGCATTTAACCTTGCCAAGATGCCTTGCATGGAGATCCGTCAGGCTATGTACTACGCACGTGATGCTAAGGCGCTTCTTGATTACGCAGGTGGACCAGATTATGCAGGTTCATATGCAACCGGTGTAATTAGCCCATTGCTAGCTACCGACTTTGAATCATCAAAGGTAGTTGGACCATCTGATTACAAGAACACATCTGATGTTGTTGATGCCACAACTGGATTTAAGCCATCAGGTAACGTTGCAAAGGCTCAAGCTTTGATGGATTCAGCAAAGACTAAGTGTCCTGCTGATTACAAAAAAGCAACAGAGACTGGAATCGTTATTGACTCCAGGCCATCTGCAAGTGATAACGACACAATTCCAATTAACGTTGCTGCTTTTGCACGAGTTGGAATTAAAATAAGTTATAACTTGATTAAGAGTGGTTACTACCCAACTGTTATGGATGCAACTAAGCAGAGTGATCTTTCTGTCTCTGGCTGGGGAGCTGACTGGGCTAACGCCTCGACAGTTATTCCAGAGTTGTTCACAACTGCAGGTGGATTTAACCTAAGCCAAAACTCAAAAGATCCTGCCTACAAGGCATTTGAGGACAAGGTAAATCTTGCGATGAAGACAACTGATCGTAAGAAGCAAGCTGCACTTTGGAAGGAATTAGACAAGGAAGCGATGAAGAACTTCTGGGTTCTACCAACACTATTTGGTAAGGCTCAAGAGATTTGGGGATCTGCTGTCTCAAACGTCTTCTTCTGGGTACCACAGGGCAACCTTGCCTATGGAAAGTTATGGATTAATCAATAATCCATTAGTAATATAGATAAATAGGGCTTGCAGCGATGCGAGCCCTATTTACTTAAGGTAGGCTTGAATTAATTAATTTTTTAGGGAGCAGTAAGTGCCAAGATTTATTTTACGTCGGGCTTACTTTGCTACATTAACAATTTTACTGGTATCTATTGTGGTCTATGGCGTATTTTCACTTCTGCCTTTTGATCCAGCAGCTCTTACCTGTGGTCAAAAGTGCACACCAGCAATTGTTGAGGCTAACCGAGTTAAGTTAGGTTTTGATAAACCACTTTGGGAGCAGTACTGGCTATTTCTCTCTGGTATTTTTCTAGGCCGCACATATGGCGCAGGCTCTGCCGAATTCACCTGTCCAGCGCCAAGTTTTGGTTATTCATTTAATGAGAACACCTGTGTAACAGATATGCTTAAAGAGGCGCTGCCAGTGACAATTAATTTAGCTATTGGTGCATTTGTGATTTGGATGGTTGTCGGTGTTGGCTTGGGCTTAATTGCAGCTAAATTTCGTGGGCGATATCCAGATACCTTAAGTTCAGTTTTCGTTCTTTTAGGAACCTCACTGCCCACATTTGTTACTGGTTTATTCTTTTTAATTTATGTAACTATTAAATGGAAAATTGTGCCATTGAGTCTTAGTGGATATGTATCAGTATTTGATGATCCAGTCCGATATTTTCAATACTTTATTTTACCGTGGTTAACTTTAGCAATTTTATATGCTGCTTTTTATACCAGATTTACCAGAGCAACTGTCTTAGAAACTTTAGGTGAGGATTACATTAGAACCGCTCGAGCTAAGGGTTTGAGTGAAAAAACTGTACTTCTAAAGCACACCATGCGAGCAGCTTTAGCGCCTATT
Organism: Candidatus Nanopelagicus sp.; assembly: GCA_016462445.1. GTDB lineage: Bacteria > Actinomycetota > Actinomycetes > Nanopelagicales > Nanopelagicaceae > Nanopelagicus. Next base: position 16,125 of record JAEMTE010000010.1, read on the forward strand.
ACCACTAGTGCTAGCTTAGATATTGCTGGGCTTATTGGTGGTGCGATTATCACTGAATCAATATTTAATTTAGCCGGCCTTGGCCGAATGACCTTGCAGTCAGTTTATGAGTTTGATCTTTCAGTGGTAGTTGCCACCACAATTTTGGCCGCGACAGTAGTAATTTCTATGAATTTAATAGTTGATATCGCCTATGGCTACTTAGACCCAAGGGTCAGGGTTAAGTGAAAAATCTTCTTGAGATAAGAGATCTTAAAGTCACCTTTCCAACCGATGATGGTCTTGTGCAAGCTGTTGATGGAGTTTCAATAGAGGTTGCACCAGGTGAAACTGTGGCAATTGTTGGTGAGTCAGGTTCTGGGAAAACAGTAACCTCACTTTCAGTATTAGGGCTTCATAACCGTAAGCTCACCCAGATCTCTGGTTCAATTATTGTTAAAGATAAAGATGAATCACTAGATATTGTCTCAGCACCACTTGATAAAATTAGAGGTTACCGTGGTCGGGTTGTTTCTATGATCTTTCAAGATCCAATGTCATCACTTCATCCTTACTACAAAATAGGATCTCAATTAGCTGAGGCTTATTTAGTCCACCACCCAGGCCAAAAAGAGGCAGCAAATAACAAAGCTTTAGAGATGCTCTCCTTGGTTGGTATTTCAGAGCCAAAGGTTCGAGCAAAGGAGTATCCACATCAGTTCTCTGGAGGTATGCGCCAGCGAGTTATGATTGCAATGGCATTAATGAATGACCCAGCAGTTTTAATTGCAGATGAGCCAACCACAGCGCTAGATGTGACGGTGCAGGCACAGATCTTGCAACTATTAAAAGATCTACAGCAGAAATTAAATATGGGAATTTTATTAATCACCCATGATTTAGGAATTGTGGCTCAGGTCGCTGATCGAGTATCTGTTATGTATGCCGGCCGGATTGTGGAGCAGGGCGGTGTAGATGATATTTTTTATAACCCCCATGCCCCCTACACACTTGGTTTATTAAAATCAGTACCAAGAATTGGTAGAGCAGGATCAGAACGACTAAAAGCTATTCCAGGTCAGCCGCCATCACTAATTAATCTACCTACTGGCTGCGCCTTTGCACCACGTTGTGAGTATATTTCATTAGCCCCAGGCGACTCCTGCCAAACTTTAAAACCAGATCTGTTGGGATTAGCAGATTCACACCGCTCAAGATGTCATGTACCAGAGGGAATGCGGGATAAATCATTTGCTGCTGAGATCAAGGGAGCACGTACCTGATGAGTGCTCCATTATTAAGTGTTAAGAATCTGCAAAAGTACTTTCCAACTAGCAAAAATGTTGGCTTTCGAAAAGAGAAGCTGCAGGTAAAAGCTGTTGATGGCATCTCCTTTGACTTAATGAAGGGTGAGACCTTAGGCCTAGTTGGTGAGTCAGGTTGCGGTAAGACCACCGCTGGGCGAACAATTTTAAAGTTAATAGAGCCAACTGCTGGCCAGATTATCTTTGATGGGAAAGATATAACCACACTTCGCCCAGGATTAATGACTCCACTGCGGGTGCATATGCAGATTATTTTCCAAGATCCATTTTCGGCATTAAATCCACGCCAAACAGTTGGCAAGATCATCAGCGCACCATTTGAGATTCAAAAGGTAAATCCAGATGGTGGGGTTAAAAAAGAGGTAGCAGCTTTAATGGATCGAGTGGGATTAAACCCTGAGCATTACAACCGATACCCACATGAGTTCTCTGGTGGTCAGCGCCAACGAATTGGTATTGCCAGAGCGATTGCGCTTAAGCCTAAGTTAATCGTGGCAGATGAGCCAGTATCAGCACTTGATGTATCAATTCAGGCGCAGGTAATTAATTTAATTGATGATCTACAAAAAGAGGATGGCATCTCAATTATTTTTATTGCCCATGATCTCTCGGTAGTTCAACACATCTCAGATCGGGTGGCGGTTATGTACTTGGGTAAGATTATGGAGATCGCAAAGACAGAGGATCTCTTCTCCGCCCCGCACCACCCATACACAACAGCTTTGTTATCGGCTGTGCCACAACCAGATCCACGGGGTGAGCGAAGTAGGGAGCGGATAATTCTTAAGGGAGATTTGCCCTCACCAATTAATCCACCAGAGGGGTGTGTATTTAATACTAGATGTTGGAAGGTGCAAGAGATTTGCCGTATTAAAACACCTGAGTTATTAACAGTTGGTAAATCATCTGTTGCTTGCCACTTTCCAGAGTAATTACCAGATCCGAACTCGCTCACCCTCTGCCATAAAGTGCTTATCACCATCATTTACTGCAAAAGCATCGTAAAACTCACTTAAATTAGCAACTATCTGATTACACCTAAACTCATCAGGGGAGTGAGGATCTGTTGCAATACGCCTTCTAACCTCCTCAGCTCGGTACTTACCCCGCCAGGATTGGGCCCAACCCATAAAAAATCGTTGAGCGCCGGTGTAACCATCGATATCAGGTGGCTGCTTATCAGCGAGTGAGATCTCATAAGCTTTATAGGCAATGGTTAATCCACCAAGGTCGCCAATATTTTCACCAATAGTAAGTGCGCCATTGACCTTAACATCAGGGGCAGCAGAGGGAGATAGTTGGTCATACTGCTCAATCAGTTTCTTAGTTCGCTTCTCAAACTCAGCCCGATCCTTATCACTCCACCAATTAACTAGATTGCCATCACCATCATATTTAGAGCCTTGATCATCAAAGCCATGGCCAATCTCATGTCCGATTACCGCACCGATACCGCCATAGTTGGCCGCATCATCATCTGCTAGCACATCAAAAAATGGAGGTTGCAAAATAGCTGCTGGAAAGACAATCTCATTCATCCCAGGGTTGTAGTAAGCATTAACTGTTTGTGGGGTCATATACCACTCAGATTTATCAACAGCTTTTCCAATCTTGGCATACTCAAAATCTTGTGAGTACTTAGCGATCGCAGCAAGATTTCCAATTAAATCACCTGGGGTAATTGTTAGATTTGAGTAATCCCGCCACTTATCTGGGTAACCAATCTTTGGGGTGAACTTATCTAATTTAACAAAGGCTTTTTCTTTGGTTTCATCACTCATCCAGGTAAGAGCTTTGATATCAACTCGATAAGCCTGGATCAGATTGGCTACTAATTTGACCATCCTTGTCTTTGCCACCTCACCAAAGTGGCGATCAACATAGATCGCACCCACCGCCTCACCAAGTGAGCCTTCCACTAAACCAACCCCACGTTTCCACCGCTGCTTAAGCTTTGGAATACCAGAGAGGGTGGTGCCATAGAAGTTAAAGTTTTCATCAACTAAGGCTTTGTTTAAGTAGGGGCTGGCGCCAGAGATAATGTGCCAGGTGAGCCAGGTGCGCCACTTATCGGCCTCAAAGTTTTGAATTAATTTAGATAGAGCTTCAAAGAAGGAGGGCTGCCTAACAACTACCTGCGCTAAAACATTAGCTGGTGTATTTGAGGCCTTCATCCAGATTGGCCAATTAAAGGCCGGGGTGAGGGATGTGAGCTGGCTAAAACTCATTTTGTTATAGGTTGCCTCAGCATCTCGATCTTTAACCTGATCCCAGTGGCCAGATGCGATCTGGGTTTCAAGTGCTAATACCTGCGCCGCTGCAGCTTTGCCATTAGGCAGCTTTGCCAACTCAAAGATCTTTTCAACATGTAATAAGAAGGCATCTCTAATCTCTTGGTACTCATCCTCGCGGTAGTAGGCCTCATCCGGTAGCGATAATCCGCCCTGGCCGATATAGAGAATATTTTTAGTTGACTCTTTGTTGTCTGTTGAAACATAGGAGTAGAAAAGACCAGAGAGCCCACAGCTTTCTAGCCCTCCTAATATTTTAAAAAACTCATCAGCGGTTTTAAAGGAGGCTGCTGCTGTTAAATCTTTCTCAATTGGGCCGATACCAAGCTGCTCAGCTTTGGCCTCATCCATAAAAGCGTTATAGAGATCCCCAATTTTTTGGGCATTACTTCCGCTAGCACCAGAGCTTGCTGCCTGATCTAAAATTATTTGTTTAACCTGTTTTTCAGCCTGCTCATATAACCAGTAAAAAGCGCCATCACTAGCCCTATCCTCTGGGATCTTAGATTCTTTTAACCACTTGCCATTCATAAATCTAAAGAGATCATCTTGGGGGCGAACTGCAGAATCGATGTGGGCAAGATCTAGGCCGCTGCGCATAATGGGGCAAGCCTATCTATAGGTGTAGAAATTTTAGGCAATAAAAAATCCCACCATTTGACTGGTGGGATTTCTTAGTTAATAACTTACTTTGAAGCCTTCTTACGACGACGACGCTTTGGAGCAGACTTAGCTGCTTTCTTACGACGACGACGCTTTGGAGCAGCCTTAGCTGCTTTCTTACGACGACGACGCTTTGGGGCAGCCTTAGCAGCCTTACGACGACGACGCTTTGGTGCAGCTTTTGCTGCTTTCTTACGACGCTTTGCAGCCACGTATTTCTCCTATCAAAGTGGTTCGATCCGTCACCGAACCTGTTTCATGGACAAGCGTGGCACTAATTAGCAAAATATTCCACTAATTTGGCAATAAATATGAAGCGTGTCGTAACTTTATTTATTAGTTTTTTTGTGCAATTTTTAATAAATATTGGCAAGTATTTGCCGAAAATAACCGAAAACCTACTGGTGAGTTAATTAATTGGCGCCGTTTTACGTTTTTTCGCCTCCAAAATGGCAAATTTATTACTTTTACTGTCATATTTACGAAATTCTGGCAGTAGGGCGGTAAATAGCGTCACAAAACCGATGCAAAGCAGGCCACCAGATACAACTGAAGTGCGAAGTGAGGTTCTCTCTGCAGTAAAGCCGGCACGAGTTTGCCCACCTAATGGTCCAACTGAGTATGAAATAAGTTCCACTCCTGCCAATCTGCCCCGGAACTCATCTGGAATCGACTGGTTCCACAAGGTAGAGCGGAAGAGGGCGGAGACCATGTCACTAGCCCCAGCCAGAATTAGAAATAGCAAAATTAAAAATAGATTATTGCTAACACCAGCCAAAGTTATCGCTACCCCCCAACCAAGAGCAGCTAAAAAGATTGCCCGACCATGTTTGGTATAACTTTTTACCCAGCCACTAGTCAGAGTTACCAAAATCGAGCCGATAGTTCCGGCGGCGTAGAACAAACCAAGTGCCCAAGGTGCACCAACCTGCTCTGCCCAAAATGGAAAGAGGGCGGTTGGCATTGCAAAAAACATTGCAGATAAATCAACTAGGTAGGTGCCCATTAAATCCTTGCGGCTAGTGGCATATTTGACCCCAGCTACCAGGCTAGAAAATGAGGGTTTTTCACTCTCTTTCATAGGTGGCACACTCTTAACTTTTAACAAAATAAATAGTGCTAATAAATAGGTGAGAATATCTAGGATAAATCCAGCACTCACCCCCGCGATTGAGATTAATACTCCAGCAAGTGCAGGACCTGTGACCATTCCAACCTGCCAACGCAAACTCATTAGCGCACTAGCTGCTGGCAGATCTTTATGCTCTACCAACCTTGGCAAAATCGCATCCGCACTTGGCCGCTGCAGACCATCAACAGCTGCAAAGAGGGCGGCGACGATATAGATCAACGCTAATTTTGGTGAGGGCAGCAGGGAGTTAATTAATAAGATGGCCGATAAGAAAAGGGCGGCTGCCTCAGTTACCCAGATCATCCGTTTGCGATCCATATGATCGGCAAGCACCCCGCCGTAGAGGCCAAAGATCACCAGCGGAATAATCTCAACTAAACCAATTAAGCCAACCGCTAGATAGGAACCAGTTAACTCTTTAACTTGAAAGGGAAGGGCGACATAGGTAAACATCGAGCCGAAGTAGGAGATTAAACCAGAGAGCCAAAGCCGGCGAAAATCTGGGTAGCGCTTTAAGGGCGAGAAGTCGATCGCTAGATTTATCTTCAAATTACTCCAGTTGCGAAGTTAATTAGGTAAAGCTCTCTTCGGTAGTAGGAAATCTACCCGCTGCCACATCAGCGGCAAACTCAACCGCTGCATCATTCATCTCTTTTCTTAAATTTCGATAAGCCTTAGCAAATTTGGGTAGTTTTTGCGTAATCCCCATTAGATCAGTCCATACTAAAACTTGGCCATCACAGCCGCCACCGGCGCCAATGCCAATAATTGGAATACTTAACTGCTTACTTATTTCAGCAGCTAATTGGGCAGGGACTGCCTCAAGCACAATTGCAAAAACTCCTGCCGCAGCCAGCGCCTTAGCATCATCAATAATCCGCTCTCCATCCTCACCTCTGCCCTGCACTTTAAATCCACCAAGTGCGTGAACTGATTGGGGAGTTAAACCAAGATGTCCCATTACCGGCATACCAGCTGCGATTAATCGCTGAATCTGCGGAACTACCTTCGCCCCGCCCTCTAATTTCACCGCCTGCACCTGCGCCTCTTTAAAAAATCTTACCCCCGTAATTAATGCTTGCTCAGGTGAGCTCTCATAGGAGCCAAATGGAAAATCAGCAACCACCATGGCATTACTAGTTGCATTAACAACCGCTCTAGCCATTGGCAGCAACTCATCAACTGTTACTGGAATAGTGTTCTCAAAGCCAAGGAAGTTATTACCGGCTGAATCACCCACCAGTAATACTGGGATGCCAGCCTGGTCAAAGATGGCCGCGCTCATCTGCTCATAGCAGGTCAGCATCGCCCATTTTTGCCCAGCCGCTTTTTTAGCAGCTAGCTCGGTGATAGTAGTTCGCGAACTTTTTGCATTACTCATTACTCAACTCCTTAAGATCAAGGCCAAGTATCGGTCCCTGTCTTTTTTTAGGTAGCCCAACTTTAACTTAACCCCAACAGATGCGCTACCTGAGGTACTCTTGAAAAGTGAGTCAATCCGGTCAGATCAGAATTGCCCTCGCCCAGATCAACCCAACAGTTGGTGATCTGGTGAAAAATGCTGACCTAATCTCAAAAAATGCTTATGAGGCAGCAGCAGCTGGTGCGGTAGTTGTTGTCTATCCCGAGATGGTTTTAACCGGTTACCCAGTTGAGGATTTAGCAACTCGTCCTTCATTTCGCGCCGCCTCTATTGAGGCGGTTAATCAACTAGCGCAGCGAATTAATAATGAGGGCAATGGCGATTTAACTTTAATAGTTGGCTATCTTGGTCAGAGCCCAGCGGGTGCGCCCCAAAATTGTGTAGCAATTATTCACAGAGGTGTAATTGTGGCGATCTATATAAAGCATCACCTACCTAATTACGGTGTCTTTGATGAGTATCGCAACTTCACTCCCGGCAATCACTCTTTGGTAATTAGAGTTTGTGGTGTTGATATTGGAATTGCAATTTGTGAGGATATTTGGCAGGAGGGTGGCCCAGTTGCCTCATTAGCTAATCGAAATATTGGCTTGCTACTGGTGCCAAATGGCAGCCCATATGAGGTTAATAAAGATGATCTCCGGCTCACCTTAGTTAAGAAGCGAGCGCTACAAGTTGGCGCCCCACTTGCTTATGTAAATATGACTGGTGGCCAAGATGATTTAGTCTTTGATGGCGACACAATTGTGGTGGGAGCATCGGGGGAGTTAATTGCCCGCGCCCCACAATTTGAGGATGGCTTAATGGTGATTGATTTAGATGTCAGGCTAGCTTCAAGTGATCCAGATTTTATTATCTCAAGTGCGCCAATTTTAAAGTATCTAAAGATTGCTGCTGGTGTTGCACCAAGGTTGGGTGAGTTAGCGCAGATCTGGCAGGGCTTAGTGGTGGGGCTGCGCGATTATGTCGAGAAGAATAATTTTAAATCGGTAATTTTAGGACTCTCCGGCGGAATTGATTCAGCCTTAGTTGCCACCTTAGCTGCTGATGCGATTGGGGCGGATCGAGTCTATGGAGTGGCCCTTCCTAGTAAGTACTCATCAGATCACTCATTAAGTGATGCTAAAGAGTTAGCAATGAATCTTGGTTTAAATTATCGAATCATTGAGATCGCGCCCATGGTGGCTAATTTGCTAGAGAATCTGCGAGTTGATGGTTTAGCTGAGGAGAATCTGCAGGCCAGAGTTCGCGGTGTTACCTTAATGGCGCTCTCCAATCAAGAGGGGCATCTAGTACTTGCTACTGGAAATAAATCAGAGTTAGCAGTTGGCTACTCAACTCTTTATGGGGATGCAGTTGGTGGCTTTGCACCAATTAAAGATATCTATAAGACTCAAGTTTGGGCGCTGGCAAAGTGGCGCAATGAGATTGCAGCTGCCCAGCAGCTGCGCCCACCAATTCCGATTAACTCAATTAATAAGGAGCCCAGTGCTGAGCTGCGCCCTGATCAAAAAGACTCTGACTCACTGCCAAGTTATGAGGTATTAGACCGGATACTTAATATCTATATTGATAAAGATGGTGGCAGACCAGCCGCTCTCAACGCCGGCTTTGCGCCAGATTTAGTAGATAAGGTGGTGCAGCTAGTAGATCGCGCTGAATACAAACGCCGTCAGTATCCACCAGGGACAAAGATCTCATCCCGCGCCTTTGGTAAGGATAGAAGGCTGCCGATTACATCACATTGGAATGAGTCTTAATAATTTCAAGCGTAATTTAAGAACACGCAAACTGTTTGCAATTAGTATTTAATAGATAACCTTCTTATTATTAAGGGGTGATCCAATCAATGCTTATTAAACCAATTGTGATACAACATTGGTTTTTCACCCGTAATCGGGTAGTTGATTTTGGTCGCCTTACCTCAACTAGTTGCTAATTTAAAACCTTTTTTCTTCGGGGCCATAGCCCATCTGTTTCACCTGCCTAAAAAATTACCTAAATCAACCAAACAAGGAGAGAAATGAAGATCTATAACAATATAACTGAAGTCTTTGGCAACACCCCGCTGGTGAAGCTAAATAAGATTATGACCAACTCCAGTGCGACTGTGCTGGCCAAGCTTGAGTTTTATAACCCAACCTCAACTGTTAAGGATCGTTTGGCAATTGCTATGGTCGATGCTGCGGAAAAATCAGGTGCGCTAAAGCCTGGTGGCACAATAGTTGAGGCAACTAGTGGCAACACTGGTATTGCACTGGCCATGGTGGGAGCAGCTCGTGGTTATAAAACTATTTTGACAATGCCTGAGTCAATGTCTAGTGAGCGCAAAGCTTTACTTAGAGCATTTGGCGCAGAGTTAATTTTAACTCCAGCAGCTGAGGGTATGAAGGGTGCGGTAGCACAAGCTGAGACCTATAAGGATTCTGGCGCTGTCTATGTTAGCCAATTTGAAAATGAGGCAGGACCTGATATTCACCGGCGAACTACAGGGGAGGAAATTTGGCGAGATACCGATGGCACCGTCGATGCTGTTGTCTCCGGTATTGGCACAGGTGGCACAATCACTGGAGTTGGCCAATTATTAAAATCTAAAAATCCTGCGATAAAAATATTTGGTGTTGAACCTGCTGCCTCACCAATTTTAAATGGTGGCGATCCTGGTAAGCACCCGCTGCAAGGAATTGGTGCAAACTTTGTGCCACCAGTTTTAGATAGAAAAATCTATGATGAAATTTTTGATGCCGATGCTGATATTGCAGTTAAGTATGCTCGCGAGGCTGGCACCAAAGAGGGAATTTTAGCTGGGCTCTCATCAGGTGCTGCTCTTTGGGCTGCGCATCAAGTAGCACAGCGTCCTGAGTTTGCTGGTAAAACTATTGTGGTAATTATCCCTTCCTTTGGCGAGCGATACCTATCCACAATTTTATTTGCAGATTTGAATACTTAAATTGCTGCACCGAGTTACTGAAGATATTAAGGCTGCGCTGCGGCAAGATCCGGCTGCGCGCAATTGGCTTGAGGTATCTCTTACCTATCCAGGCCTGCACGCAGTTTGGGGATACCGGATTGCGCATTTTCTTTGGAATCTAAAACTTAAGTTAATTGCCCGTATCTACTCAAATTGGATTAGGGCAGCTACCGGTATTGAAATACACCCAGCTGCAAAAATTGGTCGTAGATTTTTTATTGATCACGGCATGGGTGTAGTAATTGGAGCAACTGCAGTAGTTGGTGATGATGTGATGATTTATCATGGCGTGACACTGGGCGCTCGCACCAGTGAAGCTAAAAAACGCCATCCAACTATTGGAAATAATGTAGTAATTGGTGCTGGGGCAAAAGTATTAGGTGATATCAATATTGGGGAAGGGGTTCGGATTAATGCCAATCTGGTGGTAACTAAGAGCGTGCCAGCTCGCACGATGGTGGATTCATCGGAGTTTTTCGCTATCTAATTACGCAAGAATTAAGGTTATTTTAATCAGTTAACATGGCTGTAATCATCACAGGCTTTAATAAGGGGTATGAATACCCCAAATGATTTAGATAAACAAAAAGCCTTTGTGCAGCGCACATTAGAAGAGCGCAACATTCGATTTGTCCGGCTTTGGTTTACCGATGTCTTAGGTTTTCTAAAATCAGTAGCGATTGCCCCAGCTGAGCTTGAGAATGCATTTGCAGAAGGAATTGGTTTTGATGGCTCTGCCATTGAAGGCTTTGCCAGAGTTACTGAAGCAGATATGTTGGCAAAGCCTGATCCAGCAAGTTTTTCAATCCTGCCATGGCGAACTGAATCCCCTGGAGCTGCCAGAATGTTTTGCGATATCACCATGCCAGATGGCAGCGCCGCATCGGTTGATCCAAGAAGAGTATTGCGACAAACTTTAGAAAAGGTGGCAAAGCTTGGTTACACCTGTTACACACACCCTGAGATTGAATTCTTCTTATTTAAAGATGAACCAAAGGCTGGTGAGATGCCAGTGCCAGTTGACTCTGCCGGCTACTTTGATCACACACCATCTGTTGTTGGCCATGATTTTAGAAGGCAAGCAATTACCATACTTGAGGCAATGGGTGTCTCAGTTGAGTTCTCACATCATGAGGGAGCCCCAGGACAGCAAGAGATTGATTTACGTTATGCCGATGCATTATCAACAGCGGACAACATCATGACATTTAGACATGTAATAAAAGAGGTGGCATTAGATCAAGGATTTTTTGCCTCCTTTATGCCAAAGCCATTTACAAACCATCCTGGCTCTGCGATGCACACTCACATCTCATTATTTGAAGGTGAGAAGAATGCATTTTATGAAGAGGGTGCGCCAATGCAATTATCTAAAGTTGGCCGATCATTTATTGCTGGAATTATTAAACATGCGCCAGAGATAACTGCAATTACAAATCAATGGGTTAATTCATATAAGAGATTAAGTGGCGGGGGGGAAGCACCAGCATTTGCAACCTGGGCACAAAATGATCGCAATGCAATGGTGCGTATTCCAACCTACAAACCAAAGAAGGAAGCATCAACTCGAATTGAGGTTAGATCACCTGACTCTGCATGTAATCCATACCTAGCATTTGCGGTAATTATTGCTGCCGGTCTTGCTGGGGTTGAGGGAAAGTATGAATTAAAAGATAACGCTAATCCAACTGCGCTACCTACTGATTTAGCTGAGGCAATTAGTGCAATGGAGAAGAGTGAGTTAGTTAAGAAAACTTTAGGAGATGATGTATTTGAGTATGTATTGCGTAATAAGCGGGCTGAGTGGGATGAGTATCGCAAGCAGGTTAGCGCCTATGAGTTAGGTCGATACCTACCAGTTTTATAAATTAGCGAGTAATAACCTTATTTTTAACCGCACCCTTTGGCCGATATGTTGCCCGAGGTTGAGCCTTAGGAAATGAACCATCTAACCTAAAGTTTTTAGCAACCATTAATAAGATTAACCTCGCCTCAGCAAGTGCAAAGTACTCACCTAAACACTTTCGCCCTCCGCCCCCAAATGGGAAGTAAGCACCATTTGGAAGTGATTTCTCAAAATTGGTACCCAGCCACCGAGCTGGCTTCCACTGCTCTGGATTTGTAAAATACCTTGGGTTTCTATGGGTTACATACTGACTAAGTAATACATGCGCACCCTTTGGAATTTTAACTCCATCAATTACGCAATCAACAATTGCAATTCTTGGCGCTACCCAAACTGGGGGAGCAAGTCGCATTGTCTCTTGCAAAATGGCAGAGGCAACTGGTGAGCTATCTTCTAACTCTTGATAGGTAGGAGTGCGATCCTCTTTTATCCAAGCAGCCTTATCTGCCTCATCCTCTAACATTTTTCTAACCGCCGGGTTTTTAGAAAGGTAGGAAAATGCCCAACTCATAACATTTGCAGTAGTTTCATGACCACTTAAGATTAATGTTAAAACTTCATCACGAATGTGGTCAATTGAGATCTGATCTCTCATCTGCAGAAGTATTCCTAGTAGATCATCATCTTTCTTCTCATTACTTGCAAGCCGCTTATTTATAATTGCCTCAGCGATATCTACTAAATTATCAGAGGCAATCTCAAACTTTTTAAAGTATCTAAAGGCCGACTTATCAAATCGCTCAAGTCCTGGCAACATAGTTCGTTCAATTCGATCAATTGCCACCTCCATAGACTCAGCAATATCTTGGGTGTATTGATGTGAGTCCAGCCCAAATAGACATTGCGAAACAATCTCTAGAGTTAGCGCCATCATCTCCGGCGCCAGATCAATGCTTGATTTACCCCGCCAGATATTGGTGTGCTCATTTATTAGGTTATGCATAATTGCTACATAAGAATCTAAATTTCCATGGTGAAATGGTGGTTGCATCATTCGCCGGTGAGCTAGGTGAATTGGCTCCTCATTTGTTAGTAAGCCCTCACCTAAAACCTTGCGCATTCGGGCAAAGCCAACTCCTTTAACAAAATTATGTTGCTGGGCAACTGTTACCTCATGCACAGCAGATGGTGAGAAGAGGCCAATAAATAATCTACGAGATAAGAAGAATGAGCAGCTGCTGCCATATTTGCGTTGCATCTTAAGTAAAAATTTTGGCGTATTGATCATAAATGTTGCGGTAATTAAATCTGAGAAAATTGGATTAGGCCCTGGCAGAAATGAATTGCCATACCAATCTTTGCGATGTATTGGATCAGGAATTGGTGGGTACTGATTTGGCCGTGGGGCTTGGAAGGGGCGATTAGTCTGGATCGACATGACCTAAAGATAGGCAATATATCCGGTAAAGAAAATGAATTTTTATGATTATTTGGCTTAAATCTTTAATCTGAGTTAGCCTTAACCCATGTTGAACGCAGGAAAGAGCTCATTAGTACTAGGACTTTCTTTGCGCGCACTCTCACTTATCTGCCGCGACGGGGCCAAGTAACCGGCCTCCTCGTCGCGGAGGTTGGTCACACCGGTAGACCACTTTTAATCGATGAGGAGAAATAAAAATGAGTAACTTTCCAGAACAAAGTAAATCAGATATGCCGATATCGCGTTATGCCCCATTTAATCCATTTCCAAATAATGCTGGCTTGGTTGATAGAACCTGGCCAAATAAGAAAATGAGCAAAGCACCTAAGTGGTGCTCAGTTGATTTACGAGATGGCAATCAAGCCTTAATTGATCCAATGGATGCTAATCGCAAACTTGCCATGTTTAAGTTGCTACTCAAGATGGGTTACAAAGAGATTGAGGTTGGCTTTCCGGCAGCAAGTCAGACTGACTTTGATTTCATCCGCAAGATAATTGAGGATAAGTTAATTCCAGATGATGTAATTATTCAGGTATTAACCCAAGCTCGTAAGCCATTAATTGAGCGAACCTTTGAATCAATTAAAGGTTCAAAGCAAGCAATCGTCCATCTATATAACTCAACCTCAACCTTGCAAAGACGAGTTGTCTTTGGCCAAGATAAAGATGGCATAAAGAAGATTGCCACCGATGGCGCACAAATCTGTTTGGATTTGGTTAAAACAGTTCCAGGAACCTTGGTCTCATTTGAGTACTCACCTGAGTCATACACTGGAACAGAGCTTGAGTATGCAGTTGAGGTTTGTAACGCAGTAAATGATATTTGGAAACCAACACCTGCTTGGAAAACAATAATGAATCTGCCAGCAACAGTTGAGATGGCAACACCAAATATTTATGCCGATTCAATTGAGTGGATGCACCGTAATTTAAAGTATCGAGACAGTGTGATTTTATCTTTGCACCCACACAATGATCGCGGCACCGGGGTTGCAGCAGCTGAGCTTGCATATTTAGCCGGAGCTGATCGAATTGAAGGAACCTTATTTGGTAATGGTGAGCGAACTGGAAATGTTTGTTTAGTCACCTTAGGACTTAATTTATTAAGCCATGGTATTGATCCAATGATTGATTTCTCAGATATTGATGAGATTAGGCGAACAGTTGAGTACTGCAATCAACTTAGAGTGCCAGAGCGTCATCCATATGGGGGAGATTTAGTCTTTACTGCATTCTCTGGCTCACACCAAGATGCAATTAAGAAAGGCTTTGAGCATATGGAAAAAGATGCCAAGGCTGCAGGCGTTGATCAAAATAAATTTACCTGGGCAATCCCATACCTACCAATTGATCCAAAAGATATTGGTAGAAGTTATGAGGCGGTAATTAGAGTAAATAGCCAATCTGGTAAAGGTGGCGTGGCATACCTAATGAAGCATGAGCATCAACTTGATCTACCCCGCAGATTACAGATTGAGTTCAGCCAAGTAATTCAGTCACTTACCGATTCAGAAGGTGGTGAGGTATCACCTGAAGCTATGTGGCACACCTTTGAGGATGAGTACCTGCCAGCTAAAGATAATCAATGGGGCCGCTTTAAATTAGCAGCTCTTTCGCAAACATCGCAGATGGATAAAGATGTTGATCTTTCAATTGAGTTACTTGATCAGGGAGATAGTAAAAAATTATCTGGGAAAGGTAATGGACCAATTGCAGCTTTTGTGGCAATTATCAATGCGCATGAGCCAAAACTTTCTCTGCGTGTTTTAGATTACTACGAGCACGCACTCTCTGCAGGTGGGGATGCTAAGGCTGCGGCATATCTTGAGTGTGAGATTGGCGGAAAGGTTTATTGGGGAGTGGGAATTGATCCAAGTACAACAACTGCTGCGCTGAAAGCGGTAATCTCTTCAATTAATCGCGCAGTTCGCTAACTAACTCCGTCTTACTACTCTAGTAACTTTAGGGGTATGCCCTTATACCGTGATCAGGCGATTGTGCTACGCACCCAAAAATTAGGTGAAGCTGATCGAATAATTACATTATTTACAAAAGAACATGGCCGGATTAAAGCGGTAGCAAAGGGTGTACGACGTACTAAAT
>JAEMTE010000011.1:0-14548 GCA_016462445.1 Candidatus Nanopelagicus sp.
CTGCCGTACCGTTAATACATGCAGATTGGTGATTATCTAAATCCAAATACTATTTTAATAGTAGCCACTTCGCTGCTACTGCTGCTTAGCTTGGCCCTTAGATTTTTCATAAGACGCAGGACAAGAACAAAGGCAGATCAGAAGCGGCGCCAAAGTATTAAAAATACAACTACATATTAATTAGAACAAGCTTGCCTGATTTGAGCGCCATAATCAGCGATCTGAGCCTCTTCTTCTTTACTCAGTTTTTGATTTAAGGCAGCACTTATCTCAGCTCCTAATATTTGACCGGCTGCTTTGCGAAGTGGGTTGTACTTTGAATCTAACTCAGCAAGATCTGCAAAGGCACGGACATTTGCGCCAGTTATTGGAGCATTTGAATTAAGTTTACTATTCCATAGATCACAGGCAGCTTTCTTACTATCCTCCACACTCACACTACAAGCAGTTAGCAGCGTTGCCATTATTGTGAGGATAGCCATTGATTTTAACTTCATCTAGCAATGGTACTAATAATTTGATCTTGTGTAAAATAATGTAGCCACCTTACTTGATCAGATATAAGTTACTAATCACTTATAAATAGATCGCAAAATCTTTGGCCATTTATTGACTTTTTTTACTTAATCAGTAACTTACTACCTGTGCATGTAATAGTAATTGGGGCTGGGGTAATAGGCTCATCAATCGCCTTACAGCTGACTAGAGCCGGAAATAAGGTCACAGTAATTGATCGAAATCCAGCAGCAGGTCTTGGTTCAACTAGCGCATCTAGTGCGGTAGTTAGATTTAATTACTCAACCTTTGATGCGGTGATGCTGGCATGGGAGTCCTACTTTTTGTGGAAGCAGTGGCAATCATTAATCGATGGCACAGATAGTTATAGTAAAAATCCAAAGAGTGATTCACAACCTCACTACGCCCATCTAGAGGATCGTGGTTATGTGATGTTAGATGTGCCAGTTTTATCAAATGAGAAGACTATGAATCTTTTTGATAAAGCTAATATTCCATATGAGATTTGGGATAGCCAAACCTTAAAGGTTCGAATGCCTGGTATTGATGCTGGAAAGTACTGGCCAAATAAGCCGGTTAAATCAGATGAGTTTTGGCAGGAGGCAACAGAGGAGTTAGGTGGCATCTACTCACCTGCAGGTGGTTATGTAAGTGATCCACTGCTTGCAGCGCAAAATCTAGCTAGCGCAGCAAATAGAGAGGGCGCCAGCTTTAGATACCGCAAGGTGGTTACAAAAATAGAGAAGGATCTAACAAGTGCTCGGGTTAGCGGCGTTGAGATCTTTGATTTTGATAACCAGACAAAGGATGTTTTAACAAGTGGTTATGAGTTTATCGCCGCTGATGTAATAGTAAATGTCAGCGGTCCTTGGTCAACTTTAATTAATAGGATGGCAGGGGCTGGAGGTGATTTCACAGTTGAGTTAAAACCACTTCGGGCTGAGGTACATCAGATATCAACACCAAAGGATATTTTACCTGGCCCAATTATGGGAGATTTAGATCTTGGTACCTATGTCAGATCAGGACCTGGTGGTATTACTTTAATTGGTGGCACAGAGCCTGAGTGTGATCGGATGGATTGGGTTGAGCCAGAAAAAATTGATGAGGTTAATATGACTAGAACAGTTGAGGTATTTGAATCTCAAACCTACCGCTTTGCTAGAAGATTTTCAGCAGCTCAAATACCATCAACACCGGTTGGTGTAGTAGGTGTTTATGATGTCTCATCAGATTGGACACCAATCTATGACAAAACCGATGTACCAGGATTTTATGTTGCAATTGGAACAAGTGGTAATCAATTTAAAAACGCACCTGGTGTTGGCTTTATTATGGCGCACTTAATTCAAGCGGTTGAATCAGGGGCTGATCATGATAATCAGCCAGTTGTATATAAATGTTTAAAAACTACGCACAGCATTAATTTAGGAACATTTTCTAGAAAGCGCGAGCGCAATACCACAAGCGGTACGGTGATGGGTTAGTTAGGTAAAGCTTTAAATTAATGGCCTAGGTAGGCCTTAGTTACCTTATCGTCAGCTCTTAACTCTTTGGCGGTGCCACTAATCTTGACCACACCTGACTCAAGCACATACGCCCGATCAGCAATCTCAAGTGCAGCATTTGCATTTTGCTCAATTAATAAAATAGTAATTCCTTGCTGGCGAATCTTGGCAATTGTCTCAAAGATCATCTCAACTAAAACTGGCGCAAGTCCCATCGATGGCTCATCTAATAGTAGTAATTGCGGCGCGCCCATTAATGCCCGGCTTACTGCAAGCATCTGTTGCTCACCACCTGACATAGTTCCAGCACGTTGTTCAATCCGCTCTTTTAATCTTGGGAATAAGGTCAGCACGCGATCTAAATCAGCGGCAACCTCGCCCTTGTTATTACGCAAAAATGCACCAAGCTCTAGATTTTCCTTAACCGTCATACGAGGGAAAATTCTTCGCCCCTCTGGTGAGTGACAGATGCCTAATCCAACAATCTCATGTCCTGGTATGCCATCAATTCGCTTGCCGTTAAATAAAATCTCACCCGATCTAGGTTTAATAAGACCTGAGATGGTGCGCAGGGTGGTTGATTTACCAGCACCATTTGAGCCGATTAAGGTAACAATCTCACCCTTATTAACAGTTACTGAGACATCTTTAACCGCAATAATCTTTCCATAACCAACTTGAATATTTTTAACCTCTAACATCGCGCTCATCTATTTGCTCCCTTTAGGCTTACCAAGATAAGCCTCAATAACCCGAGGGTTGCTCTTAATCTCATCTGGAGATCCTTCAGCGATCTTCTCGCCTTGATCTAAGACAGTTACTCTTTGGGAAACACTCATTACTACCTTCATATCATGTTCAATTAACATAACTGATACATCACGCTCTGCAATTAATTTCCTAACAAAATCAATAAAGATCTGTGACTCCTGTGGGTTCATACCCGCAGTTGGCTCATCTAGTAATAAAACCTTTGGATTAAGTGCTAGCGCCCGTGCTACCTCAAGCCGGCGTTGATCACCATAGGAGAGATTTCTGGCAAACTCATATGTCCACTTTCCAACTCCAGCAAAATCTAATATCTCCTGCGCCCGCTCCTCCGCCTCACGCTCCTCTTTGCGTTGCTTTGATGTTCTTAAAATAGTTGCGGTAATGCCAGATTTAAGGTGGGAGTGCATTGCAACTAGCAGATTCTCCTGCGCTGTCATTAAACCAAATAAGCGGATGTTTTGGAATGTGCGAGCGATTCCAATCTCGGCAATTTTATGGGGGGCAAGATCGGTTATATCTCTGCCATCATAAACAATATTGCCAGCTGATGGCTTATATAGACCAGTTAAAACATTAAAAAATGTGGTCTTACCAGCACCGTTTGGACCAATTAATGAAACAATTGATTTCTTTGGAATATTAAAATTAACATTGTTAACTGCAAGTAGGCCGCCAAACTGCACGGAGATATCATTAGCCTCTAAAATATTACTCATGGTGATTACTTATCCCCACTCTTACTACTTGCATCAATCTGATCTAACTCATCTTCATGCAGCATTAACTTCAATCGAGATTCTGGTAGTAAGCCCTCACGCTTAAATAGCATCATAAAGATAAGCACTAAGCCAAAGAGCAGGAAGGTAAAGGAGGCAAAATCTATTTCAGTTCCAAATTGCTCGTTATATAACTGACCAAAGGCGGTTAAACCATTTCCATTTACCCAGGAGAGAATAAATGCGCCAAGGATTACTCCCCAAACATTTCCCATTCCGCCAAGGACAACCATGGCAAGTAAGAAGATTGAGATAGTGAAGTTAAATCGCTCGGCATAAACACCATTTACGTGGGTAGCAAATGCCACACCACCTAAACCGCCAGCGAATGCACCTACTGCATATGCTGATAATTTAGTTCGCATCAATGGCACACCCATCATGGAGGCGGCAAGCTCATCCTCACGGATTGCAAGCCATGCTCTGCCAAGTCGGCCGCGGCGCAACCTGAGGGAGATGAAAACCATTACTGCAGTTAGAAGTAAGAAGATTAATAACTTCCAACCAAAATCAAATGGCCCTAGGTTTTTAACACCTACTGGAATTGAATCAACGCCCACAATTCCCTTAGTTCCATTGGAGATGTTGTAGCCAAAGAAGTTCTCACCGTTGAAAAATACCTGCGGAATAATCTCACCAAAACCAAGGGTTACCAACGCTAGGTAATCACTCTTTAAACGAAGTGTTGGCGCACCAATTAAGATTCCAAATACCGCGCAGACAAAGCCGCCGATAAGTAAAACCATCCAGAAGTTAATATGAATACCAGGGGCCTCAGCTGGTACTGATCCTAGGAAGTTAATATTTAAGAAGTAGAAAAACTCTGACATAAACCAACCAGCGCAGTAGCCACCAATTGCCCAAAATGCTACATATCCAAGATCTAGCAAACCGGCATAACCAACCACAATATTTAGGCCAAGGGCCATAATTATGTAAACCAGCGATTCATTTATCGCAGAAGGTGGCATCCATCGGTAAATCGCATCATAGATACCAAGTGGTAATCCCTCCCAAGGAAGTAGGAATTGGTAGGTAATAAATAAAAGTAGACCAATTATTGAGTAGCCAGTAATCCATTTGCGATTTGATTTTGCTACATTATTTGGCGCTATTGTTTTAGCCATAGTTACTAAACCTTTTCCGTTACTGATTTGCCAAGCAAGCCGGCGGGCCTAAAGACTAAGATAATAATAAGAATTGCAAAGACAACACTTTGTGACCATGCCTGCCCAAAGGCGTATGGCAGACCATCATTTAAACCTTGAATCAAACCAATTAGTAGTCCACCAACTACAGCGCCCCATAGATTTCCAATCCCACCTAAAACTGCGGAGGTAAAGGCAATTAGACCAAGCTGGAAGCCAAGGTTGTAACTAGTAGTGCCAATTGATTGCTGATACAAAAGCCCAGCAGCACCTGCCATCGCTCCACCTAGGGCGAAGGTAAAGGCGATTGTCTTATTAACATTAATTCCCATCAAAGTTGAGGCATCTTTATCTTGTGAGGTAGCGCGCATAGCTTTACCTTGCTTGGTATTGGTAACCAAATAGTTAAGTGCTAGTAGTAGTGGTAGGCCAATCAAAAATAGCCAAAGTGTAATTAAGCTGATGCGGATCTCACCGATATAAATATCTCCACTTGGAATAACAGTTGGCCACTGCCTTGGTGTTGATCCATTCCACTTTAATCCAATGAAGTTAAGTAAAAATGACATACCAACTGCTGTGATCAATGGGGCCAGACGTGGGGCGTTGCGCAACCTACGGTATGCCAATCGTTCAATCAACACATTTACAACCGCGCCAAAGATCATCACTGCAACTAGGCAGGAGGCAAATGCCAACCAGCCTTTTGGATTTGATTGATCTGCACCGATCCAATATGTGATAAAAAAGGATGAGAAGACGGCGCTGAGCATGAAGAGATCGCCATGTGCAAAGTTAATTAATTCAATAATTCCATAAACAAGTGTGTAGCCAAGGGCAATTAACGCGTAGATCAAACCATTTCGTAATCCTGAGATAGCAACTTGAACAAATTGCTCCGGTGCCTTTACTAAGTTAACTAGCATCCAAACTGACATCAACAAGCTAATTACAATCGCACCACTCTGTTCAATGCGCTGACGGCGGAGTTGACCAGGGGTGCCAGTAAATTTCTTTGACTCGCTAACTTTAGCCAACTTTACTCCCCCTCTATCTCCACCTAGAACTGCGGTGCACTGCAAGACCCTATACCAAAAAATACAACAAAATTGCTAAAAATAATATAAGTGGCTGTATAAGAATTTGGGTGACCACCTTGCGGTGACCACCCAAATCTATACCTTAGTTATATAACTAGTACTACTTGATTGTGATCTTCTTTACGAAGGTCTCAGTCTTGTCCTTAACGATCAGAATTGTGATGTCCTTTGACAAGATATCACCGTTCTTATCGAACTTAAGTTGAGTTCCTACAACTGACTTAGCTGCAGAAATGTTTACAGTCTTCATCTTCTCGAAGATATCCTTACGAGTTCCGTTTGAGCGAGAGATTGCATCAAGAATTACTTGAGCAGCAGCTGCGCCGTAAACAGAGAATGAGCTAGTTGGAGCCTCACCGTATGTCAGAAGGTATTCATCTTGGAAATCCTCTGCAACGCCACCCTTAGGGAATTGACTGATGTCAAGACCAGTAAATGAAAGGTAAGCACCTGCAGCCTCTGGCAATGCCAAGAAGTCTGGGTAACCTGTGAAGCCGTCTGGCATCATCATTTTAACAGCGGTGTTAGAACCTAGGTATTTAACCTTGTCCTTAACTAATTGACCACCGTTTAGATCAAAGATTCCGCCGATATAAAGCATGTCAGGGCTAAGTGCTTTGATCTTTGTAAATAAAGCTTCGTAGTTTGTAGCCTTATCATCCCAACCTTCACCAGCATCGCCAGCAGAAAGAACTGTTAGTCCTAACTTCTTAGCATTTGTTGTGAATGATTGTGCAACACCTTGTCCGTATGTTTGACGGTCATTTAGAACGTAAACCTTAGAAACACCTAAGCTCTTTGCATACTCTGCAGCAGCAGCGCCTTGGTTATCATCAGTTGTTACAACACGGTAGTAGTTGCGCTTACCATTTGGATAATACTTAGCAGGCTCACCAGGACCCCATATCTTTGTAAGACCAGGGTTAGTGTTTGCGTTAGATACCATAATCATTGGACCCTTTGGATCCTGATTTAAGATTGGCACAATAATCTTTGCGCAACCTGAGTTATAAGTACCCATTACCGCAACTTCGTCGCGAGCTGCAACGTGTGCTTGTGCATTCTTTGCGCACTGAGCATCATCCCAAGAGCCTTTAGCGGCTGTTGAGTTGTCATACTCACGGAATTTAATTATGTACTTACCAGCTTTGTTATTCATACGCTTTAATAGCAGTTTGATAGCTTTGTTTGTTGACTCGCTCTGATCAGCAGATCCACCTTGTTTTGGAAGGTCTGAAGAAATATACAGAGTTGTTGCAGCATTTGATGAGCTTGAAACTAGTGTCAAGCTAACAGCAGCTGCTACAAGAGCAACAAGTGCTACCTTTGCAGGATTTTTTTTCATTAAGAGGTATACCTTTCCTAGGATATTCGACACAGTGGACTCATGCCCACAATGCTGTGGAGAAAGGCTAGAGGTTGGCGGTGAATTTGACCAGTTCGATATCTGCCTAAAGGCTGAGAATTAGAGCAATTTTGAGTTTTTTACGCATGGTTTGGGGGTAGCAGGTAACAGTTTTGTTACCCTCACCAAGCCTAAGATTTATCGGGATTTATCAGGAGCTAAGTGCCTCAAAGTTGAGCCAATCTTGCCAAAGTAGAGCAAGGCCAGCATTGCAGTACCTGCAATCACTAATGCGGTAGTAATTGAGGTTAATTGAACTACCCAAGCTAATAAAGTTTTAGCAATCAAAATAATAAGTGTGTTAACAAAACTAAGTTGTGCAACTGCTAATGCATTTTTTCCATTATATAACCGCCCAGCAATTGAGAAGAAGATCGGCGCCATTGCCGAGGAGCCAAGTCCTGCTAATAGGAAGCCGAGTAAGGCGATAGTAAATGCCAGATTTTTATTGTTATCAACTAATAAGGTTGATGAGATCAACATTGTTATAAAGCCCGGGCCACCAAGTAGGCCAGCGGTTTTAATCCAAAATCGCTCACTTTGATGTCCTAGTGCCCAACCAATTGAGTAGCGGCCAATTATTAAGCCAAGTAAATAGATTAGATAAGTTAGGGTGGCAGTTGAAGTAGCCATTCCTAGCTCCTCTTTACCAAAGAGGGTGGCCCAATCTGCGATTGTAAACTCCACAATAGAGGCGCAGAAAAATCCCAAACTTAAAAACCAGTTAATTTTAAATTTAAATTGCTTTAGTGAGCTCACCTGATACTGGTCATCACTACCTGAATTTATTGGAAAGGTATTTGATAATTTTATAATACTAAATTGGGTAAGTAGCCAAACTATGATCATTAAGGCGGTAATGTGGGATGCAATTGAGATATGAGTTGATATCGCAAATGCAATTGCAGCGGTACTCATTGCGCCAACCCCCCAAGCTCCATGAAGTTTAGGAATAATTACTCTTCCTAACTCATCTTGGCGGTGAAGTGAATGGCCAGAGCTGGCAATATGGTAAATAGAGATACAAGCGCCAGCGGTGATATTTAAGAGTACAAAAAGCATTGGTGATCTAGTGTGTACTAAAAGTGAGTAGGTAAGTGAGATACCAGTTGAGCCAATTTGCAACGCTCGCTTTGCCCCAATTCGGTGAACGATCTGGCCACCAATTAATAACATAATTATTGAGCCAATAGATCCAGTACTTATTATGGTGCCAAAGGCGCCATTACTAACTCCTAAATTTGCTTTCAGATCTGGAGTTCGTGGGGCAAGTGACATTATTGAGATGCCAAACAAAAAAAAGATAAGACTTAGATGATTACGCTCTGCCTTTGAAAAATTACTCTTATTAAAGTTTTTCAAAAGAGTGCACTTGCTAATTGGCTCCGTGCCTTAATCAACCTTGGATCAGTTGGATCTACTAAATTAAATAGTGAAATTAAATGTGCTTTCACCTTATCTCTATCATCAGCTGAAAATGCTTTAACCGCTCTTAATAATCTATCAAAAGCTGCTTCATAATTACCGGATGCAATCTCAATATCAGCACACATCAGTTGACTGGTTAGATCATCATCTTTGGCATTTTTTAATGTTAATACTGGGTCAAGGCCTTCAATCCGCAGCATCAAATTAACCTGGGCTAATCCAATAACTGCTACCTGCTCATTTGGTTTACGTTTTAACCACGCCTCATATGAAATCTTCGCCGCTTTGTAATCACCTTTTTCCATCGCCTCAAAAGCTGCAACCTCCTCAGCCTCCATCGGAATCTCAGTTGGTCCCTCAGGTGCGCTACCTACCCCTTTTTGCGATGCTAGCTCTAGTAATTTATTAATTACCAGCCGAACCTGATCTGCTGGCGGAACTGATTCAAATAATGGCATTAGCTGCTCTGCAATAATTGCAATTGCAACTGGTACTGATTTAATTTGCAGCGCCTGGGCAACCTGGGGCTGGGCATCCACATCTACCGTACCAAGTTGCCAGGCATCTTTATCTGCCTGCTCTAACTTTCCTAATATCTCTAAGATCTCTTTAGATTGTCCACTCCTTGGTGACCAACAAAGAAGAATAATTACCTTTTCCTTTGATTTACTAACAAAATCAGCAACTAAATTCTCCTGTGTTACCACCTTGCCAAAGGCTGGGGTGGCATCTTGTGGTGGATTTTTTAGGGTGGAAAGATCAAAGACATTGCCAAAGCCTGCCCCGGTTGGTTTATTAAAACTCATACTTAGATCAGCACTCCTGAATCCATCCGATACGGCAAAACCTTTTCAATATAATCTTGGGTAGCAAAATCTAACCCAACATCTTTGCCTAGCTTCTCACCAAGATACCAGCGGTTCTCTAGAACCTCATGAAATAACTGCGCTAACTCAACTCTACCCTTTAAGTTATCTGGGACTTGATTTACTACCCGCTGAAAAACATCGGTGAGCCATTGCTTAACCACAATTGAGTGCGGCGTACTTGGTGGAAACTCCCGTGCCTTATATCGATCATAGGAGGCAAGTAATCGCTTTGCCTGCAGCTCCTCTGCTTGCAATCCCATTAACTCAGCTAATCGATTAGCGTGATAACGGGCAGCAACTAACTTTGGTTGAAACTTAATTGATCCCTTATCCCCAGTAGTTGTTACCTCAACCTCTTCAACTGCAAAACCTAAATCCTGCAGTGATCTCATTGCCCGCTCCACCGCTTGGCGATCTGATGCATCTAATATCTGCGGCTCCTTAAGCATCTTCCAAAGCCGGCGATACCTTTTAATAACACCATCGGAGGCTCGAACTGGATTTATCTCCTGCGATAAAACACCAGCTACCGCTAGATCCTCTAATTCTGCTGCCACATTAAAGTGGGCTAGCTCTAAATCATGTTCACGTTGGCCATCACTTAAAGATTTTTGAAACTCACCAGTCTCAGCATCTACTAGGTACGCGGCAAAATCATTAGCATCTCTTCGAAATAAAGTATTAGATAGTGAGCAATCCCCCCACCAAAAGCCGAGTAGATGAAGGCGCACTAAAAGTAAGGCGAGGGCATTTGCCATATTTAATATCTCAGTAGGGGTAAGTGATCCACTTAAAATAACTCGGTATGGCAGTGAGTAGGGTAGGTACTTTGTAACTAGCGCCGGTGGTAGCTCATTACCATCAGAATCAACCCTGCCCTCAATAACTGCAACCGGCTCAACACATGGGGCGCTTTGCTGATTTAAATCCCGCAGCAATGTGTACTCACGGTTTGCAAACTCAGCAACAGTCTCTTTAACGGCAAAGATCTCGCTATTGCTTTTATCTGGATTAGATCTAATTAACCTAACTACGTGGCGTGAGATACCACGCATACTGGTCAGCACCTCATCCTCTGGCCAGCCTTCAAGTGGTTTATCCCAGGGCAGATTAGCTAAGGTGGCGATCTCCTCGCCTAATCCTTTGATTCGCAGTCCACTCACAGCACTATTCTCTCTTATTTAACTACTTAGCCACTAATCAGATCGTATGAAGTAAGTTAAAAGAAGGTTAAAATCCTGCTTATGGCTAGATTTACTAAACCAAGAATTGCGGCAAAGTTGCTGCGGCGCAAAGCTGTTGGAAATACTGCAGAGGATTTTGGTGAGGCTGGTAAACCAGTTGATACCACTCACCCCTTTTACTTTGGCTTTATGGTCACAGTTGGCGCACTCCTTGCCCTTATAACTTTGCGTGCTTTAGCCTCAGCCTCTGCAGTATTTATTTTGATTATTGTTTCAATCTTTTTAGCAGCAGGTTTAAATCCAGCGGTTTTATTTTTCCAAAACCGCGGTTTAAAGCGAGGCATGGCAGTTGGTGCGGTAATGGCATCTGTCTTAATCTTTGTAGCAGCCTTTATTGCGATCGCAGTTCCACCTCTTATTGAACAAGGAAATCAATTACTAGAGAATGCTCCCCAATTAATTAGAGATCTAAACAACAATGCATTTATAAATGATTTAAACAATAAGTATGGGGTAATTGACTCTTTGCAAACAAGGATTGATTCGGTAATTAAAGATGGTCAATTTGCCGTTACCGCCTTTGGTGGCGTAATTGGTGTTGGTAAAGCGGTGGTATCCGGCTTGGTCTCTACCCTAACAATTCTTACCCTCACCCTTTACTTCCTGGCATCTCTTCCTCAGGTAGTTGAGATTGGTCTGAAGTTTGTGCCAGCATCTAGAAGAAGTAGAGTTTCAAAGTTAGTTAATGCAATTATTTCTCGGGTTGGCTCCTTCGTCGGCGGACAAGCAATTATTGCCGCCCTTGCTGGGATATTTATCTTAATCATGGGCTTAATAATTGGAATGCCATACTCAGGCCCTCTTGCAGTAATTGTTTTAGTTTGTGGCTTTATTCCATTAATTGGTCACTTTATTGGGATGACCATCGTTACCTTAGTTTGCCTAACTGCATCTCTTTCAACAGCTGCGATCGCACTTGCAAGTTACATAATCTATGTTCAGATTGAGAACTACGTAATTACACCTCGTATTATGAAAAGATCACTTTCAATTCCAGGACTTGTAACAATTATTGCAGCACTCCTTGGTACTTCTCTTTTAGGTTTAATCGGCGGCTTACTTGCAGTTCCAATTGCTGCTGCAATATTACTTATTTTAGATGAGGTTGTTTTTCCAAGAGCGGATCAATCTTAAATCTCAGTTGGAAGCGGCAATCTGCTTGGCGCAATAATCTTCACAATCTCACTTAACACTAAATAAACCATTGGCTCTCCCACCCAAAGGTGTTTTGCGCCATCAATATTAATTTGCTTAAGATTTGGCAGATTTGAAAATCGAATTTTTGCTTGTTCAGGTTTTAAGTAATCATCATACTCTGGAATAAGGGCTGTAATAGGACGGCCATCCTTTGCCCAAAACTTAAGATCCTCATCGGTTGTGCTCAACATTGGCGGGCTTAATAATATTAATTGTTTAAGGCGAGTATCTCGCCCGTATTGCAGTGCTAACTCAGTTCCAAATGACCAACCAATTAAATATAGATCTTTAACCTTTAACTGATCAAAGCAGTAATTAATCGCAGCTAATACATCTAACTTCTCACTTTTGCCCTGATCAAACTCACCCTCACTCTTTCCTGCTTCACTACTGGTGCCTCTGGTGTTAAATCTAATTATTTGAATACCTGCCATCGCCGGCAATCTATTTGCTGCCTTTTTATAGATATGTGAATCCATCATTCCCCCACCTGATGGATTCGGATGCAGCATTAATAGAGAACTACTTATCTCACCCTCAGGGCTAGCAACCTCACCAATTAGATCAAGCCCATCACTTGTTTTGATCGTAATTGGGGTGCGAAGTGCGGGCAAAATAGTTGAGGGTCTAATTAACTCTGACATGAAGAAAGAGTTTACTCTTACCCCATGAGCACAACTGCCACCTTTGATAAAGCTGATCCAGCAACTGGTGAGGTAATTGCTCAATATAAGAATTTTTCCCAAGATGAGGTATTCACTTGCGTTGATAGCGCACACCTTGCAAGTCTTAGATGGGCTGAGTTTGGTTTTACTGCCAGAAAGCGCACATTACTTAAATGGGCTTCCTACATAACAAAAAATCATAATGAGATTGCGCACTTAGTTGCTAGTGAGTGTGGCAAGCCAATTGGGGATGCTGCTTTAGAGGTCTCTATTTCAATTGATAACCTATCTTGGGCGGCAAAACATGCTGAGCAGATTATGCGAAAGCAAGATCGACCATCTGGCTTATTAATGTTTAATATGAAGGCACAGGTGCAAAGATCACCCCTTGGTGTAGTTGGTGTAATTGGCCCGTGGAATTATCCAATCTTTACCCCAATGGGATCGATTGCATACGCACTTGCTGCTGGAAATACGGTTGTATTTAAACCATCTGAGTTCACACCAGGTGTTGGAAAGTGGCTTGCTGATTCATTTGCCCAAATTGCACCCTTTGAAAATATCTTAACTACCGTAACTGGATTACCAGATACTGGAAAAGCTTTAACAGAGTCTGCGGTAAATAAGATCTCATTTACTGGCTCAACTAGAACTGCTAAAAAAGTTGCTGCATCCTGTGCTGAGCGAATGATTCCAGTTGTTCTTGAGTGTGGAGGTAAGGATCCTGTAATTGTTGAAACAGATGCTGACCTTAAGTTAGCTGCTGAGTACGCGCTCTGGTCTGCGATGGCAAATGCTGGTCAATCATGTATTGGGGCAGAGCGAGTTTATGTCGTTGAATCAGTGGCTGATCAATTTATTGAGATTATTACAAATATGGCTAAGAAGATCCAGGTTGGTAAGGATTACGGACCTGCCACTATGCCATCACAATTAAATGTAATTCAATCTCACCTAGATGATGCCAAAGCAAAGGGGGCTAAGTTTTTAGTAGGAGGAGCTGATTCAGTTAAGGGCGCCTTTGTTGAGCCGGTAATTATGGTTGATGTGCCAGAGGATTCAACTGCGATGACCCAGGAGACCTTTGGTCCTACCCTTGCAATAAATAAAGTTCTTAACACAGATGAAGCGATCAGATTATCTAATGCCAGCTCATACGGCCTTGCTGCTGCAGTCTTTTCAAAACGAAATGGTGAGCAGATTGCATCAAAATTAGCTTGCGGAATGGTCTCAATTAACTCAGTATTTTTATTTGCAGCCATTCCTTCGGTGCCATTTGGTGGAGTTAAGGACTCAGGTTACGGAAGAATTCATGGCGCAGAGGGCTTACTTGAGTACACCTACGCACGTACAGTAGTTAAAACTAGATTTAAGATACCGTTGAAATTTACATCCTTTAAGCGCACAAAGTTATCTGAGAAGGTATTAACTACCTTAATTAAACGTTTACACGGCAGGGGTAAGTAAGTACTTTCTACCTTCTCTATACAACTATTTACCTCTCGTTCACCTGTCAAAGGCAATCTACCTATCACTTCGGTGAGAAAATTTACTCACTTCCCTAAACAGCTCTTAATTGACTGAAGAAGGGAGGATGCCATGGCACAAATTATTGAATTTCCTTGCTGCAATTTCTGCCGTTCAGTTGAGCTTGGAATATTTATTACTGAAAAAAACAACCCAATGGTTATGTGTGATGAGTGCGGATACGCATGCACTGCCACTATCGAACACTTTGACCAACCATTAACTAAAGTATCTGTTTCTTAACTGGTACTTAAAATTTAGTAAGTAGCCCTACCGCCTGAGATATCAAAGGTAAATCCGGTGGTAAATGAGCATGCCTTGGATCCCATAAATGCAATTATCTCTGCCACCTCACTTGGTTCACCAAGGCGACCGGCTGGAATCTTTGCGATCA
>JAEMTE010000011.1:14648-26240 GCA_016462445.1 Candidatus Nanopelagicus sp.
ATCTCTGCCACCTCACTTGGTTCACCAAGGCGACCGGCTGGAATCTTTGCGATCATGTAATCCAAAGTTTCCTTTGCGGTGTTGACATTAATTGGAGTGGCAATTACCGCAGGTGCTAAGGCATTAATAGTTATGCCATCTGTTGCCACCTCTTTAGCGACACCTTTTACAAAACCAATTAAGCCAGCCTTTGCGCTGTTGTAGGGTGCCATCTTTGGATTTCCCTCTTTGCCAGCAATGGATGCAACTTGAACGATGCGGCCATACTTTTGTTTTTTCATAATTGGCAGTACTGCTTGGGTTAACCAGATCGCACCAAATAGATTTACAGCGATTACATTCTGAAATTCATCCCACTTAATATTCTCAACTAAAACACCGGTAGGTCCTGGATAGCCTGCGCAATTTATTAATGCATCAATTCGCTTGTGCTTACTTGCTAAGGAACTTATTAAATCCATAACACCGCTCTGATTTGAGATATCAAGTAAGGCGGACTCTGCTTGGAAACCAGCTTTGGTAATTAAATTAATGCTCTCATCTAAACCAGATTGATTTAAATCAACACAAATTACCTTTGCACCACGGGAGGCGATTAAAATAGCGGCTGATCTGCCAATACCACTGGCTGCGCCAGTAACAATTACTACCTGGTCTGCGTAGGAGATCTGCTCAAAGCCGCTGTTGTTACTCATTATTATCCGATTATACTTGCCTTCTCTAATTATCTAAAAAGTGATTTGAATGGAGCAGCATGGCATCCTGGCCGAGCACAAGAGATCCTAAGGGTCCAATGAAGCGCTCAATTGGAATATTAAATAAGCAAAAGATCCAATCCCAAGATGCCGATGGCATCCCAGAATCAAATAAGCGTTTTGCCGATGGCTCCCGTTACAAAATTGAGATTCCTTCAGTTGAGGGGCCTGCTGCATTTAAAACTGTAATTGATGAGGCAAAAAAACATAAGTTAATTATTCATCGCATCTCCCAAGGCTCTGGAATTATGATGCAAACCGATGCTGAGATTAAGCAGATGGTTGCTATGGGTAAAAAAGAGAAGATTGAGGTTTGTTTATTTGTTGGCCCTCGTGCATCTTGGGATATTGGCAAGCAGGTGTCAGCCTCTGCCGGTGTAATCGCATCACCAACACTTCGCGGTGGTGATCAACTTAGATTTGCATTAGAGGATGTAATTCATGGAGTTAATTTAGGCCTTCGCAGTGTTTTAGTTGGCGATCTTGGGCTGTTAAAAGTATTAGGTGAGGCAAAGCGCAAAGGAGATCTACCTAAGGAGTTAATCCTTAAGACCTCTGTTGCATTGGTTTGTAATAACCCAGCGACCGCTGCACTACTTGAGGATATTGGCGCAACTACTTTAAATCTAGCTACAGATCTATCTCTACAACAGATTGCTGCAATCCGCTCCCAGGTTGATATCCCAGTTGATATCTATGTTGAAGGACCAGATGATTTTGGTGGGGCGGTTCGTCATTATGAAAGCCCTGATTTGGTAAGAGTTGCTTCCCCTATCTATTTAAAGTTCACACTACGTAACTCACCTGGTTTATATCCATCAGGTGCTCATATTCAAGGTTTAGTTGAATCAACTGCGCGTGAGCGAGTCAGAAGAGCTGCAATAAGTAAAGCGATATTAGATCGGTATGGTTTTAAGAAGTAATGCCAAAGTTATTAATCTTTGGCGGCACCGGCGTGCTTGGTTCTGCAATTGCTGAAAAGTACCAAGCAAATGGTTATCAGGTAACTTATGGGGTTCGAAAAATAAGTAATCCAGATAACCAATTCCTTCTTCCACTAAGTGAAGAGCCAGTACCAGAGCTCTTAAAAGGTCAGTTATTTGATACGGTAATTTTTGCGCAAGGAGCAAATAATAATGACTCGGTAATGAATCATTCGATAGATGATTTAAATAGATTATTTGAGGCAAATGTTACTTTTATTAGTGAAACCTCTAAAGCATTACTCTTGCACAATCTAATTAAGCACAAAGGGAAAATTGTTATTTTAAGCTCCTTCTGGGAGCAATTAACCAGACAGGACAAGATGTCTTATACCGTTACCAAGGCAGCGGTTGGCGGCCTAGTTAGATCTATGGCAGTTGATCTGGGAAATGCAAAAGGGATTTTAGTAAATGGTTTACTTCCTGGTGTGGTTGATTCACCAATGGCAAGAGGCCTACTAAAACCTGAGCAGATTGAGAATGTGCAATGGCAAACTCCAGGACATCAAATGGTTGTGCCCCTTGATGTGGCAAATGCTGCTTATCTATTAGGTTGTGAAGATAACACTGCAATCTCTGGTCAATCTCTATTTGTTGATTATGGCTTCTCTGTCGCCAGAGTCTTATAGGAAAGCTTGTGAGTGTTGAATTATTAGATGAGACAACGGTAATTGATTATCTAATTAGTAAAGGCGTGATTGCAAGTACTGAGATCGCTGAGGTTGAGGTACTAACTGGCGGAGTCTCAAATGTAGTTTTAGCAATCACAACCCCAAATAAAAAGTTAGTTTTAAAGCAGGCACTTGCTGAACTTAAGGTAAGTGAAAAGTGGGAGGCAGATCAGCGCCGGGCAATTGTTGAGGCAAATGCTATTGAGTTATTTCATCAATTAAGTCCAGCACAGGTCCCAAAGTTAGTTTTCCTAGACTCTGAGCGCTTTATTTTAATTTTAGAGCGAGTTCCAGTTGGTAGCACAGTTTGGAAATCAGATCTTCTTGCTGGGGTAATTAATCCAGATATTGGCGCTAAGTTAGGTAAGACACTTGCTACTTGGCATAACTTTGGTGAGAAAAATCCTGAGGCAAAAATTAAGTTTATGGAGGACTCATTATTTGAGCAGCTTCGAATCGATCCTTTTTATCGCTTTGTAGCAGCAAAGAATCCACAGCTTGAGGTGGCAATTCGAAAGTTAATCAATGAATTAGAGGGAGATAAGACCACGATTGTTCATGGCGACTTCTCCCCTAAAAATATTATGGCATCGATGAATGATGATATTTATATTTTAGATTTTGAGGTTACCCATGTTGGTAATCCAGTATTTGATTTAGCATTTTTAATTGCACATTTACTTTGCAAATTTTTTAGGGCAGAGGAGAGGTTGCAGGCAAAGTTATTAGCAAATACTGCAGCTACTTTTACTAGGGAGTATCAAAAACTGCGGCCAATTGATCCATCACTGGCCAAACATGCAGCTCTTATTGCACTTGCTCGAGTAGAGGGAAAATCAACTGTTAATTACCTAAGTGAGCCACAGCAAAAGAAGCTACAAACTTTTACTAAATCGATATTAGCTGCTAGTAGTCATACAACAGTTGAGGGCTTATTTGAAATGAGTGCTAAATGAAGATAAATAAAGTAATCGGCTATCAAGTATTAGATTCACGGGGCCGGCCAACAGTTGCTGCATCTATTTCACTAACTGATGGCAGCACTCATACCGCACGGGTGCCATCTGGGGCATCTACTGGAGCACATGAGGCGAAGGAGTTACGTGATGTTGGCAGTAAGTATGCAGAGAGGTTTTATTCAGGTCTTTCAGTGCAACAGGCGGTGGCAAATATTAATGAAAAGATTGCGCCAAGATTAGTTGAGGAGCAGATTGATTTAAATTTAGTAGATGCGCAATTAATTGAGTTAGATCCAAGTAGTGATCATACGCACCTTGGTGCTAATGCCACTCTTGCAGTATCACTTGCTGCAGCATACGCCGATGCTCACTCACAAAATAAGTCACTTGCTAGATACTTTAATCCTGAGGGTAAATTACTAATTCCAATGCCGATGGTAAATATTTTATCTGGCGGCGCTCATGCAAACCGCGCTATGGATATCCAAGATCTTCTAATCATTCCAACGGGTGCAAAATCATTTACTGAGGCACTCTCTTGGATTGTGGCAGTGCGCGAGATGGCGGCAAAGCTTGGCAAAGAGGGGGGCTTTGTTACTAATTTAATCGCCGATGAGGGCGGTCTATCTATTGGATTTGATTCCATTGAAAAAGCTTGTGAGTTTGTGGTTAATGCAATCGAAAAGGTTGGATTAAAGGTTGGAGTTGAGGTTAATTTAGCACTTGATGTCGCCTCAACCCAGTTTTTTGATGGCAAAAATTACCATCTAACTACCCAAGGCAAGAGTTACACATCATCTGAGTTTGTTAAATACATAAATACTGTAGTTTCAAACCAACCGATTATTTCAATTGAGGATCCATTTGCCGAGGATGATTGGTTGCCTTGGCAGGCCTTTATGCAGGAGTGCCCAAAGAAGCTTCAGGTATTAGGAGATGATCTATTAACAACTAATTTAACAAGATTAAATAAGGCAATCGCTGAAAAAAGTGCTAATGCAATCTTGATCAAAGCCAATCAAAATGGCTTAGTTAGTGCAACCCTTAATGTCTTAAAACAAGCCAGAGCAAATAACTTTAATACAGTAGTTTCTGCAAGATCTGGAGAAAATGAAGACTCTTGGTTAGCTGATTTAGCAACTGGTTGGGGAGCTGGACAAATAAAGGTTGGCTCAACCCATGGCTCTGAGCGAAATGCTAAGTGGAATAGATTGTTAGAGCTTGAGGCAACTGAGAAAACTAAATTCGTTAATCCTTTTGCTTAAATATTAATGAGAATGCCGTGGCACGTAATCGCCACTGCTACCAACTAGGAAATCAAGATCTGCTCCCAAGTGTGCTTGTTGCACATGCTCGATATACATCTTGCTCCAACCGCGATCTGCCTTAGGTTTTGGTGGCACCCAAGCAGCCTTTCGTTTTGCTAACTCCTCCTCTGATACAAGTAAATTTAATTTACGATTTGGTACATCTAATTCAATCTCATCTCCATCTTGCACAAATGCAAGTGGCCCACCAGCGGTTGACTCTGGGGAGACATGTAATACAACAGTTCCATATGCAGTGCCACTCATTCTGGCATCTGAGATTCTAACCATGTCAGTAATACCTTGATCAAGCATCTTCTTTGGCATTGGCATGTTGCCAACCTCCGGAAATCCTGGATAACCCTTAGGACCTGAGTTTTGCAGAACTAAAATTGTGTCTGGTGTTACCGGCAGATTTGGATCATCTGCCACCTTTAGATACTCCTCAATCTCTTTAAATACTAAAGCTTTACCTTTATGAGTTAATAAATTTGGTGAGGCAGCAGATACTTTAATAATTGCCCCATCTGGAGCGAGTGAGCCACGAACTACCACAATGCCAGCTCCTGCTGCCTGGAATGGTTTGCTAGCTGGCGTAATAACCTCTTTATTCCAATTCTCGGCTCCTTCAATATTTTCCTTAACAGTTTTTCCAGTAACAGTTATGTGATCGGTGTGAATTAAGTTAGCGATCTCCTTCATTACCGTTGGCACGCCTCCTGCATCAAAGAACTCCTCCATCAGGAATTTACCGCTAGGCATCATGTTGGCAATTACTGGAACCTCTTTACCTAACTTATCAAAATCATCCAAAGAAAGTGGCACACCAACTCGGCCAGCAATTGCAAGTAGGTGAACTACTGCATTTGTAGAGCCACCGATCGCAGCAAGAATCTTGATCGCATTTTCAAATGCCTTACGGTTTAATACTTTAGAAAGCTTTAAATCCTCCTCAACCATCTTTACAATTCTTCGCCCAGAAAGATGAGCAAGTGTGAACTTACGTGAATCAACTGCAGGAATTGCAGCAGCTCCTGGTAGTTGCACACCCAGTGCTTCAGTAACACATGCCATTGTTGATGCAGTTCCCATGGTCATACATGAACCTTGGCTACGTGCTGAGCATGATTCCATTGCCATAAACTCTTCAAAGGTAATTTTTCCACTTCTAACCTGCTCGCTATATTTCCAAACCAATGTGCCAGAGCCAACTGCTTGACCTTGATAGCGCCCATTAAGCATTGGCCCACCAGTAATCATTAATGTTGGCAAGTCCACACTTGCTGCGCCCATTAATAAGCCAGGTGGAGTTTTATCGCAATTACCAAGTAGAACAACACCATCTAATGGGTGGGATCTAATTAACTCCTCAACCTCCATCGCAAGCATGTTGCGATATAACATGGTGGTTGGTCGTTGCAGTGATTCACTAAGTGACATTGCTGGAAACTCAAGTGGAAAACCACCAGCTTCCCAAACTCCGCGCTTAACCGCTTCGGCAACATCATTTAAAGATCCATTGCATGGATTTAACTCTGACCATGTATTTGCAATACCAATTACTGGACGACCATCAAAAACATCTGGGGCGTAACCTTGGTTGCGAAGCCGCTCGCGGTGGATATAACCACCCTTATCTTTTAATCCAAACCAGTACTGGCTGCGGCGATCAAACTTCTCTTCGCTCACGCTCGCCCTCTCCTGATATTTCTACTCTCAAATAATGAGAAATTTCCTATGTTAAGGTTTCTTATTCTAGTTCATTAGAGCCAAAACTTCACCTCAAAGGAAAAGTGAGAATAATGAGAATCGCTCGCCTAGGTCAGATCTATAAGGAAAAACCAGCAGTATTAATCTCAGATACTGAAGCGGTTTTTGTTGATGACTTAATTAGTGATTTTAATCGAGTTGAGTTAGAAAATGGTGGGCTAGCGAAAATACAAAAGGCTGATTTAAGTAATCGAGCTAAGGTTAAAATTGCAGATTATCGAATTGGTTCACCCGTTGCTCGGCCAACAAAAGTTATTTGTGTTGGTCTAAATTATGCAAAGCATGCCATTGAATCTGGTATGACCCCACCTGCTGAGCCGGTGATATTTATGAAGGCACCAGATACAGTTATTGGACCAAATGATGAAATTATCGTTCCACCAAACTCATTAAAGACAGATTATGAGGTTGAGTTATGTGTAGTAATTGGTAAGAACGCACTTTATTTAAAATCACCGCAGGAGGCATCTGATTACATCCTTGGTTACACAATCTCCCAGGATGTTTCTGAGCGCCACTGGCAGGTTGAGCGAAGTGGTCAGTGGGTGAAGGGCAAATCATTTCCAACCTTTAATCCAATGGGACCATGGATTATTACAGCTGATGAATTAGCAAAGAATGGGTTTGATCCAAACAACCTAGCACTTTCTTGCACAATTGATGGGCAGGTAAGACAGAACTCAAGAACTAATGATTTAATTTTTAATATCAACCACTGCGTTTGGTATATCTCCCAGTTTATGGAGTTAAAGGCGGGAGATGTAATTAATACTGGTACACCAGAGGGAGTTGGTATGGGATTTAAACCAGAGAAATTCCTAAAAGGTGGCGAGAGTATTGTTACAACTATTGAAGGAATTGGAACTATTAAAAATAAGGTTATAAATTACTAAGATCTAAACTACCTATTTTTATTGGAAACCCGCGATAGAAATATTGCAAAGACAAGTGCTACAACAATTCCGGCATTTAAGCCCATTTCATAGATAGATCTGCGGAAGATTTCATCTGATTTTGATGCTTCTAGAGTAAGTGAGGCGCCCACCGTTAAAATATGCCGAACCGCTGCGATCACACCAATAATTAAAAACTTATCTAACTGATAAGCGCCATCGGTAAATCTTGAGATCACGGTACGTAAAATCTCTAAAATGATTACGATAAATAAGACGTCATTTACCCCTTGAATCATGCCATTTGGGAAAAATGGAGCAGTTTGCACCAAGCGCTTTATAACAAAGAAAAAAGCAGTTACACCAATTATCAATAAAACGAAGGCCAAGATTGCGTGAAATATATCCTCAACCTGATCAATTAATTTTTCAGGCAGTATGAATTTACCTTTGCCTGATTCCTGATCAGAATTTTTTCCCATGGCTAAATAATAGCGGCTTGCCTAATTAAATTGCCGTATTGCTGCGTTGGCCATTAACAATTCGCTCAATTCCATATGGATTACTGTTTTGAAGCTCTGCGGGTAATTGATTTTCTGGAAAGTTTTGATAAACAACTGGCCTAACAAAACGATAAAGTGCATCTAATCCAACTGAGGTGGTGTGGGTAGATGATGCCGGCCATTGCCCACCATGATTTTGTGCAGCTGTCACTGAAACTGCGGTTGGAAAACCATTCCAAATAATTCGGCCAGCTAATTGAGTTAGTTGATTAACCAACTCCTTAACATTCTCACCTGCCTGCACATGAAGTGCAGCCCCTAGCTGACCAGCCATCGCCTTAGCAATTGTTAAATACTGATCAAAGGGTGCTCTAATAATTACCGAGGTTGGACCAAAGTGCTCTTCCAGTAAATCATCGTGATTTTTAACATCTGCCCAATCAACCACAAAGATATTTGGCGTAACACCAAAGCCATCATCATTAGCTATACCAGTAATTACTTTAAGCCCTTTTGATTTACTTAAAGATGTTATTGCCTCTTTAAATCTATTAGCAATTCCTTTATTCAATAGCGGGGGAACCTTTTGCTGACTAAGGTAGCTTTGAACTTGTGCAATAAATTTATCTCCGGCAGCATCATTTGATACCACCATAATTCCAGGCTTTGTACAGAACTGACCGGAGCCAAGAAGTGCTGAATCCACCGCCGCCTTTGCTAACTCATCAGCTTTTTCTGATAACGCACCAGGGGTAAAGAAAACTGGATTTAGTGATCCCATTTCGGCATAAACTGGAATTGGAATATCACGCTCCCCTGCTAATTTAATTAATAATTTTCCAACTAAACCAGAGCCGGTAAATCCAATTGCAGTTATCTCTGGTGCTTTAGCAAGCCAATGCGTTATCTCAGGACTTACACCCTGCACAATTGCAAATAATTCCTTTGGGAAACCTTGTGAGGTTAAGCCTTTTACTACCGCTTCATAAACTGCTTGACAGGTATTTGGATGTGATGGATGGGCTTTAGCAATTACTGGACACCCGGCAGCAAGGGCTGATGCGGTATCAACACCGGCGACTGAGAATGCCAATGGAAAATTGCTGGCTGCAAATACCGCAACCACACCAAGGGGTTGCTGTGATTTACGAAGATCAGGACGGGCAACTGGTAAAAAGTTAGGATCTGCTAAATCAATAATTGGTAGTAGATGGCCGCCAGTTTTAACTAAGTTGGCAAAGGCACGAATTTGAATAACAGTTCTCATTACCTCACCAGTTAAGCGAGGCATTGGAAGTGCGGTTTCAAGGTGGGCAGTATCAGCTAATTTTTCTTTATCGGCTTCAATTGCATCTGCAATTGCATTTAATAATGCTGCTCGTTGTGTTGGATTTGTAGATGCAAGCTTTGCTTTAACACTTTCAGCTGCTTTGATAGCGGCGCTAGTTTGAACTAAATCCCACTCTGCTATCTCAGCCCCGACAGCCTGACCAGTTGCCGGATTTTGGGCGGTAAAGGTTTTACTCATTTAGTAACTATAACTAAAGAAGTGAAAATAAAATATTTTGTTCATAAAGATCTCAATATCTAGGAGCATTTCGGGTTCGCTCTACCTTTGGCTTTCGCATACTTCGCTTACTCCAGCAGATGTTATGCCAGTGGCGACGCCCCTCTTGGTCATGCTCTAACCATGCCACTGTGTGTGGGGTGGCTAGAGGAATTAATTGATCACAACCTGGACAGCGATATGGTTTATTTGAGGTAGAACCACTAATTAACCGAACTACAAAAATTCCATCATCATGCTCTTCAATTGATTCATTAGATGTGGTCATCTCACGCTCTTGATTACTGCCCGCCGCCCGCTTGGGCTTACCCTTTGTGCCCTTTTTACGTGAACTCACAGGATCATTCTCCCAATCAAATTAAGTAATTATTACCAATTACGGCAGGATGTCGCCATGAGTCAGAGCCCGGCGATCGAAATTAGTGGACTAGTTAAAAATTATGGTGCTAAAGCTGCGCTAGCTGGTATTGATTTAACTGTTGAGCGAGGTGAGATATTTGCACTCTTAGGTCCAAATGGTGCTGGTAAGACGACAACTGTTGAAATTTTAGAGGGGTACCGTAAGGCAAGCTCTGGAAGGGTGAGTGTTTTAGGCTTTGATCCAGCAACTAAAGGATCAGCTGCCCAAAAATGGCGAAATCAAATTGGAATTGTTTTGCAATCAACTAATGATTCAGCAGACCTTTCTGTAATTGAAACTATCTCGCACTTTGCAAATTACTATGAAAAACCACGGGATGTGCAGCAGGTGATTGATGAGGTCGGTTTACGAGAAAAAGTTAATGCAAAGGCAAGGGAGTTATCTGGTGGGCAAAGGCGTAGATTAGATGTTGCCCTTGGAATTATTGGCTCACCACAACTTTTATTTTTAGATGAACCAACTACTGGCTTTGACCCTGAGGCACGTAGATCATTTTGGGAGTTAATTAGAACTTTGCAGTCTGAAGGAACCACTATCTTGCTAACTACTCACTACTTAGATGAGGCACAAGCCCTTGCTGATCGAGTAGCTGTAATTAATGATGGAAAAATAATTGAGATAGCAACCCCAGATACTTTAGGCGGCCGTAATAACGCACCTGCCAAAGTCTTGTGGCTAGAGAATGGTTCTACCCAAGAGTTATTCAGTAACAATCCAACTGAAGAGGTTATGAAGTTAAGTAAGCGCTTTGATGGCCAAATTCCTGAACTACAAGTTCTGCGCCCTAATTTAGAGGAGATATATCTTCGAATGATTGGTGAACTTAAATGAATGGGCTAACTGAAACATTAAGAATTGGTTTACTGCGGGGCGGTCTTGAGTTAAAACAGTTTATGCGCCAACGTGAGTCAGTTGTATTTACCATATTCTTCCCAGTCATTTTGTTATTTATCTTTGGAACAGTCTTTAAAGACACAATTGCGCCGGGAGTTACATTTAGCCAGTACTTTGTTGCAGGCATGATCGCATCTGGTTTGGTAAATACTGGGTTTCAACAACTTGCCATCACAATTCCGATGGAACGCGACTTTGGTACATTAAAACGGCTACGAGGCACACCGATGTCAGTTGCTTCCTACTTTATTGGCAAAGCTCTACTAGTAACAATATTAATGATTCTGCAAACCGCACTTTTATTAGTATTTGGTACATTAATGTTTGGCTTAAATATGCCAACTACCCCATCTTCATGGATTACCTTTACTTGGTTAGTTATTTTAGGAAGTGCCTGCTCAACTGTGCTGGGAATTGCTTTTTCAGTTGTGCCAAAAAGTGGTAGAGGTGCCTCTGCAGTGGTTTCACCAATTGTAATTATC
The DNA here is from genome assembly GCA_016462445.1 of Candidatus Nanopelagicus sp. Lineage (GTDB taxonomy): Bacteria > Actinomycetota > Actinomycetes > Nanopelagicales > Nanopelagicaceae > Nanopelagicus. Next base: position 25,854 of record JAEMTE010000011.1, read on the forward strand.
TTGCAATTTTTTAGTGGTGTATTTTTTGTTTTCACCTCACTTCCTACCTGGATGCAACAATTTGCGGCTATCTTTCCACTTAAATGGTTAACTCAAGGAATGCGCTCGGTCTTTTTACCAGCAGATTTTGCCACTCAAGAGGTTGCTAAAAATTGGGAGATTGGAAAAACTGCCTTAGTACTTGTTATTTGGTTGGTACTTGGATTGATTTTTGCAGTTAAAAAATTTAAGTGGAGCCAAGAATGAGGTTAAAATTATTTTTAGTAGCAGTACTTGGTATCACTCTTATAACACCAGTTACTTTCGCCGCTACGCCAACACCAAAATCAACCACCGCACCAGTTAAACCAACTGCTGCTAAGTCAACTTCACCATCTAGTACTTCAT
>JAEMTE010000011.1:26340-30987 GCA_016462445.1 Candidatus Nanopelagicus sp.
ACCGCACCAGTTAAACCAACTGCTGCTAAGTCAACTTCACCATCTAGTACTTCATCAGTTAAGCCAAGTAGTAAGGCAACAACTAAAAAGCCGGTTAAGAAGAAAAAAGTTAAAAAGAGTGCTACTCCAATTCCATCTCCATCCCCAGTTTGGCCACCTGTTGGCTTTACTGCAAATAATGGAATCTACGCAAAGATTCCATCCGGAAAGGAGTTACTTGGCCTGATATCTGCTAAGTCAAAATTAGCGGCAGATGTTGCAAAGTGTGATGTTAATGCCTGTGGTGCTGTAATTATCGCATCAGATTTCACCTGTAATTGGTGGGAGATTAGATCAACTGTCTCTGGTATTGACCCAAATGATTTAACAAAAAGAGTAATTTTAGGAAATCTACGTACTACTCATACAAAATTTAAGCCCAAAACTTATGCAAATATTATCTTAGTCAGCGATGAACCCTTATTTATACCATCTGTCATAGACCAAGCTACTGGGCAAAGTGCTGCACCCGTTGCCAGAGTTGGTATCTCAGTTGGTAATATTTCAGCCATCTGTCATAAATCTGAGACAGAGGAAAAATTGCTAAGTAATACTTATACACCTAATAAGTAATGGTTAGGGGATTAAATTGCTAGGCGGTATTAATAACACCTTATTTTTAACATCACTATCTGGCTTTGTAGTTGTGGGATTTCTTTCATTAATGCTTAGGTGGGCATTTTCAAATAATAAATCACTGATAGAGGGGCCTAAAAAAGTTGGTGGCGAAGATGATTACGGCTTACTTAAAGTCGCTAACTCTCCTAAAAATCATATTGAGGGAGAGATGCTGCGGCAAAGATTATTAGCTGTAGGAATTAAGGCAACACTTTCTCAAACAAAAGATGGACCAAAGATTTTAGTTTTTGAAAAAGATTTGCAGATTGCTAAAGCAACCTTAAATAGCTAACGATTTGCTCCAGGTACCCAAAGTTGATCGCCAATCTCCTTATTTGCATAGCGTGCTAATACAAAGAGAAGATCAGATAATCTATTCAAATACTTTGCCGTGATTGGATTAACACCGCCACCAAATGCGTGAATCGCATGCCAGGTGTCTCGCTCTGCTCTCCTTGTAACGGTGCGAGCAACATGTAACAAAGCTGCAGCTGGTGTGCCAGATGGTAGAACAAATGAGCGAAGTGGTTGCAAACTTTCATTGTATTTATCAATTTGCTTTTCTAAATAATCAATCTGAGAATCTAAGACTCTAAGTGGCTCAGACTCTGGCTTATCAACTACTGGAGTACAAAGATCACCGCCAACATCAAATAAATCATTTTGAATTCTAATTAATAGTTTAGTAATTTCTGCATCTTTAATACCCCCCATTGCAAGCACAACACCAATTGATGAGTTTGCTTCATCAACGGTGGCATACGCCTCAAGCCGTGGATCATTTTTAGAGGTTCGGCTCATATCCCCCAGTGAGGTAGTGCCATCATCACCAGTTTTTGTATAGATACGGGTTAAATTGACCATAAGCGCACCCTACCTCAAGCAATTACAATGGGGGAATTATGGATCGCTTGCGCGTAGTTGGTGGTGCCAGGTTGGCTGGCACAGTCACTGTTGCCGGTGCAAAAAACTCAGCCCTTAAATTAATGGCGGCGGCCCTGCTGGCCCCGGGTAAAACAACTATTACTAATCTGCCGATAATTGCTGATGTTAATTATATGGCTGAGCTATTAACTAGATTAGGTTGCACAGTTGAGATTAGCGCAAATAAATCTCAAGTGAGTATTGATGTACCAGAAAAACTTGGTCACCGGGCAGATTATGACTTAGTAAGAAAGATGCGCGCATCGATAAATGTTTTAGGTCCACTAATTGTAAGAGCAAAAGAGGCAGAGGTTGCACTTCCTGGTGGTGATGCAATTGGCTCGCGTGGATTAGATTTTCATATAAATGGCTTAACCGATATGGGCGCGGATATAAATATCGAACACGGCTTTGTGATTGCCAAAGCGCCCAATGGATTAACAGGTGCGCCAATTACGCTGGAGTTTCCCAGTGTTGGAGCAACTGAAAATATTATGACTGCCGCTACTTTAACTAAGGGCACTACCACTATCGATAACGCTGCGCGTGAGCCAGATGTAGTAGATCTTGGTGAGTTTTTAATTGCAATGGGTGCAAAAATATCTGGGCTTGGTACACACACAATCACTATCGAAGGTGTTAAACAATTAAAACCAACTACTCATGCCACCTTGGCAGATCGAATTGTCTCTGGAACCTGGGCATTTGCAGCAGCAATGACAAAGGGTGATATCACAATTGTAAATGGCAGAGTTGAGCATCTTGAGGTGGCATTAGATAAGTTAGTTGAAGCTGGCGCTGTTATTACAACAATTGAAAATGGTTTCAGGGTAAAGATGGATAAGCGCCCATTAGCAGTTGATGTGGCAACCCTTCCCTATCCTGGGTTTCCAACTGATCTACAGCCTATGGTTATAACTTTAAATTCAATTGCTGAGGGAACATCATTGGTCACTGAGAATGTTTTTGAGGGACGCTTTATGTTTGTTAATGAGCTATTGCGTTTGGGCGCAAAGGTTCAAGTAGATGGCCACCATGCATCAATTACTGGAATCCCCCAGTTATCAGCAGCTCCAGTTGCTGCAACCGATATTAGAGCAGGTGCTGGATTGGTACTAGCAGCATTAGTAAGTGATGGTGTGACGATTATTGAAGATGCATTCCATATTGATCGTGGATACCCTGATTTTCCTAGCCAATTACAATCATTAGGAGCTGATGTCAGCAGAGCATAATTTTCCAGATCGCAACTTAGCGCTGGAATTAGTCAGGGTTACTGAGACTGCAGCGGTTGCTGCCTCTGCCTGGGTAGGCCGTGGTGATAAGGATGCAGCCGATGGCGCAGCGGTTGCTGCCATGCGCAAGATGATTAATACCGTTGATATGTCAGGTGTAATTGTAATTGGCGAAGGTGAAAAAGATAATGCACCGATGTTGCATAATGGTGAGCAGGTTGGAAATGGTAATGGACCAGAGTGTGATGTGGCAGTTGATCCAATTGATGGCACCACCTTAACCTCCAATGGTTTAAATGGTGCAGTAAGTGTGATTGCACTTGCGCCACGAGGTGCCATGTTTGATCCAAAAGGTGCTTTCTATATGAACAAGATTGTTACTGGAGCTGATGCTGCTTCGGTAATAGATATTACTGCTCCAGCCGGTGAGAATGTAAGGAGGGTTGCTAAAGCAAAAGGTGTAGATGTAAGTGATATAACTGTGATTGTTTTAGATCGCCCGCGCCATAACAAATTATTAGAAGAGTTACGTAAAGCTGGTGCCCGGATTAGATTAATTAGAGATGGTGATGTGGCCGCTGCAATTGAAACTGCTCGAGCAGGCACTGGTATTGATATTTTAATGGGAATCGGTGGTACACCTGAGGGCGTGGTAACAGCTGCTGCAATTCGCGCATTAGGTGGGGTAATTCAAGGACAACTTGCACCACAAAGTGAAAGTGAAAAAGCCTCGGCAATAGCTGCTGGCCATGATCTTTCTAAGGTTTATTCGACAAATGATTTAGTTGCATCCGATGATGTCTTCTTCTCCGCTACCGGTATTACCGATGGTGAGTTACTACGTGGCGTGCGGCATACTAAATTTGGATTAGTTAGTCACTCTTTAGTTATTAGAGGAAGATCTAAAACTGTAAGAATTATTGAAACAGAGCACGTCTTTAATTAATTGCACTCTCACCAAGTATTGATACCCGGTTATTTGAAACCGAGATAAAGCCGCCATTTATTACAAAATCATTTACGCTGCCATCGGATGATTTAATTGAAACAGTGCCATCAGCAAGTACCCCAAGAAGAGGTGTGTGATTAGGCAGTACGCCTAAATCACCATCGAGTGTGCGAGCAGAGACCATTGTTGCCTCACCACTCCACACCCGCTTCTCTGGGGTAACTACCTCAACCTTTAGCAATGTATCTGACATATTTAGGACTTAGCTAACTCTGCAGCTCGTCGCTCAACATCATCTAAGCCACCACACATAAAGAATGCTTGCTCTGGAATATGGTCATACTTTCCATCAGCGAGCGCTTCAAATGCTGCAATAGTTTCAGTCAGCGGCACAAATGAACCATCAAGGCCGGTAAAGACCTTTGCTACGAATGTGTTCTGAGATAAGAATCTTTGAATACGACGAGCTCTTCCTACCAGGATGCGATCCTCTTCAGAGAGTTCATCAATACCTAAGATTGCAATAATGTCTTGCAAATCTTTGTAACGCTGCAGAATTTGTTTGATTCGGTTTGCAACTCGGAAGTGGTGCTCGCCAATATAGCGAGGATCTAAAATACGTGAGGTTGAATCAAGTGGATCTACCGCAGGATAAATACCAAGCTCAGAGATTGGACGAGACAACACAGTGGTTGCATCCAAGTGAGCAAAGGTTGTGTGTGGCGCTGGATCGGTGATGTCATCAGCTGGAACATAAATTGCCTGCATCGAGGTAATTGAGTGACCACGAGTTGAGGTAATACGCTCTTGCAACTGACCCATCTCATCAGCAAGTGTTGGTTGGTATCCCACCGCTGATGGCATACGGCCAAGCAGTGTTGA
>JAEMTE010000052.1 GCA_016462445.1 Candidatus Nanopelagicus sp.
CAGGCTTTACTACCGATTGGCCACTTGAGCAGTATGTAAGAGATGCCAAGATCGACACTCTTTATGAAGGCACTACCGCAATTCAAGGGTTGGATTTCTTCTTCCGCAAGATCGTTAGAGATCGCGGCCGTTCAATAACAATTATTGGTAAGGAGATCGCAGCCTTTGCAGGTGCTGGTGGAAATTTGCCAGATGAAAAGAAGGCACTGCTAAAAGCGTTAGAGGATGTGCAGGCAATGATTGGTCATATGGTTGGTATGGCAATGTCCTCACAGGAGGATCCGAAGGAGATTTATAAGGTTGGCTTAAATACCTCTAGATTGTTAATGGCAACTGGAGATTTAATTATTGCCTGGTTACTACTTCGCCAAGCAGATATTGCACAAAGTAAATTAGCTAATGCTGGCCGAGAAACTGAGTTTTATAATGGAAAGATTGCCTCGGCTAAGTTTTTTGTCCGCTCAGTACTACCTCACATCTCAGTTGAAAGAGCGGTTGTTGAATCTGAAACTGGTGAAATAATGAATATCTCTGAAAGTGCCTTTTAATCTAATTTCGTAATGTAAAGTAACGGCGTGAAACATCGCGCTGAATTTTTAATGATATCTGCTGCAATGGGCTTTGCATTAGGTGGTGTGGCAGCCAAAGTATTGCGTGAAGCAGATATGGATGCATTTCGCTTAACTCAGATTCGTTCAACTGGCGCTGGTTTAATTCTTTTAACCTTTGCATTAATTAAAGGTAGAAATCAATTGCGGGCTAGACGGGATGAGTTAAAGGATTTAATTCTATTTGGCATAATCGGTGTCTCAGCTGTTACATCATTTTATTTCTTTGCTATGAAGTATCTCTTTGTTTCAGTTGCCTTAATCATTGAGTTTACCGCTTCGATCTGGATCGCTCTATATTTAAGATTTGTTAAGAAAAAACATATCTCACCAATTATGTGGCTTGGAATTGCATGTGCCTTCTCCGGGTTAATACTGGTTTCACAAATTTGGAGTAGTTCATCTTTAAATCCAATTGGTGTTTTAGTAGCTTTTGCTGACGCGTTTGCTCTTTCTTACTACTTCTTAACTGCAGATCGCTTATCGCAAACCCGCTCTCCCCTTTCTCTTATGACCTGGGGAATAGGGGTTGCTGCAATTTTTTGGGCAATTATTTTGCCTTGGTGGAATTTCCCATTTGAGTACCTAACTGAAAGTTATTCTCTTGAAGGAAACCTCTCCGGATACAACGCACCTGGTTGGGCCTTAATACTTTGGATTATTATTATTGGCACTGTGATTCCTTACCTACTAACAGTTACCGGCATCCGCGAGCTATCTGCTGGAACAAGTAGTGTGATTGGCATGATTGAGCCAATCTTTGCTGGAGTTATTGCCTGGGTACTATTAAACGAAGCGCTTAGCACAATTCAATTAATTGGTTGCGCTGTTGTGCTGTTTGGTATTTATTTAGCTGACAAAGCAAGAGCTACGGTGGTTAAGTAATGAGTCAGTTTGATGATTTATTTGCAGCAAATACTGAGTTTGTAAAGGAGTTTAAATCCCAAGATTTAACTGGGGAGGCAAAAAAAGGTTTAGCAATTGTTACCTGCATGGACTCTCGAATTGATCCACTTCGAATTATTGGTATGAAGGCAGGGGATGCAAAGATCCTTCGAAACGCCGGTGCAAGAGTTACTGAGGATGTGCTTCGTACATTAATCCTTGCCACAAATCTTTTAGGTGTTAACCGAGTACTGGTTATGCCTCATACAGATTGCAAGATGGCGAGCGGGGATGAATCAGAGATACATGCAGCAATATTTGAAAAAAGTGGCATTGATACTAGAAGTATGGAGATTAGAACAGTCACCGACCAAATTTCAGCTTTAAAATCAGATTTGGTAAGAATTGAGCAGTTCCCACTACTGCCAAAAGGTATTGCAATTGTTGGGGCTATCTATGATGTGAAAAGTGGAAAGCTTTCTAAAATTTAATTATCCTTAACAAAGTTTTCACTAGTTGAGAAGGTTGCTGCCATATCGGT
>JAEMTE010000012.1 GCA_016462445.1 Candidatus Nanopelagicus sp.
CGTTGTGTTGACCAAATCTTTTGTCCAAAACCTAAAAAGAACTCAGTTACCTTCATACCAAATTTTTTCGCAGTTAGATAATGCCCAGCCTCATGAATCATTACCGATAACAAAAGCGCAACTACAAATGCAAGTACGCCAACGATAGTCATTTAAGCGATCTCCTTTATTAACTCATCCGCTTTCATGCGCGCACTTTGCTCTATCTCACTGACATCTGCAATATCTCTAATTGTAGTTGGTGCGTTACCGCTAAAAGCATTTACAACCTTGCTAACAATCTCAATTATTGCTGTGAACTTAATCTGCTGCGCTAAAAAGGCGGCAACTGCAACCTCATTAGCTGCGTTATAAACAGCGGGTAATCCCCCACCTAATTGACCACATCTTCTGGCTAAATCAATTGCTGGATACTTATTATTATCAATTGGTGAAAAATTCCAACTCTGAGCTTTGCTCCAATCAATTGGTGCACATGCTTTGTTAATTCGCTCAGGGTAGGAAAGTGCGTATGCAATCGGACCCTTCATATTAGGAGGGGATGCTTGGGCAATTGTTGAGCCATCAACAAACTCAACTAATGAGTGCACCACTGATTGTGGATGAATAACCGCCTCAATCGCCTCATACTCAAGACCAAATAAGTAATGAGCCTCGATAATCTCAAGTCCCTTATTAAGTAAGGTAGCGGAGTTAATTGTTACCACCTCACCCATTGACCAGGTTGGATGATTTAGCGCATCTGCCACTGTCACATCAGATAGATCTGCTCGATCTCTAAATGGACCACCACTTGCAGTTAAAATTAGCTTTTTAACATCACTCTCTTTACCAGCTAACATCGCCTGAAAAATTGCTGAGTGCTCTGAGTCAACTGGAATTAATTTATCTCGGCCATACTTCATTACTAAATCACCACCAGCAACTAGTGACTCCTTATTAGCTAGCGCCACCTTGTTACCAACAGCGAGCGCAGAGAGTGTTGGTCCTAATCCAATTGATCCAGTAATACCATTTAAGACAATATCGCAAGGCAGGGCTGCGATCTCAATTGATGAGTTATCACCATCAATTACTTTAACTCCATCTACTTGCGCAGTAGCTGCCATGCTGCCGACAATTGGCACATTAAATTTCTTAGCCTGCTCCATTAGTAATGCAGGATTTTTGCGGCCAGCGCTCATTCCGACTATACGAAACTTATCTGGGTGGGCGCCAACAATCTCAAGTGCTTGCACACCAATTGAGCCAGTTGAGCCCAGAAGGACAATTTCACGCATGCGCCTATCTTAACTGCCCGCCAGCTCACCTCTTCAGATAGCATTTGGGCATGTACTCCGAGGCAAAAACAGCAATTGCGCAAAAGCGTAATCTGATTACCGCTATTCCTGGACCTAAATCTGCTGAATTAATTAAACGCAGAGGTGAAGCGGTCTCTGCCTCACTGGGCACAGCATTTCCAGTATTTATTGAACGTGCTGAGGGTGCAATTATTATTGATGTTGATGGCAATTCAATTCTTGATTTAGGCGCCGGAATTGCAGTATTAAATGTTGGACATAGCGCAAGTAAGGTTGTTGAAAATGTTAAAACACAAATTGAGGCCTTTACCCACACTTGTTTTATGGTGGTTCCATATACCGGTTATGTTGAGGTTTGTGAAGCACTTAATCGTTTAACCCCAGGTACTCATAAGAAGAAATCGGCTCTCTTCAACTCAGGTGCTGAGGCAATTGAAAATGCCGTAAAGATTGCTCGTAAATTTACTAAGAGATCCGCAGTTGTTGCTTTTGAGCATGGATACCACGGAAGAACTAATTTAACTATGGCAATGACAGCTAAGAACATGCCATACAAAGATGGATTTGGACCCTTTGCTCCAGAGGTTTATCGCATGCCACTTGCTTATCCATATCGATGTGACGCATGTACTAAACCTTGTGAAAGCTCTGTTTTGTCTATGGTGCTCCATAAAATTGAAAAAGAGATTGGCGCCAGTAATGTCGCTTGTATCGTTATAGAACCTATTCTTGGTGAGGGTGGATTTATCGTTCCATGTAAGGGCTTTCTACCTGGGCTTGCCAAATTTTGTAAAGAAAACGGAATTATATTTATTGCAGATGAAGTACAAACTGGATTTGGTAGAACTGGGCATATGTTTGCATGTGAAGATGAATCTGTCGTTCCAGATTTAATTGTCACCGCTAAAGGAATCGCTGCCGGTCTGCCACTTGCCGGCGTGACTGGCCGAGCTGAGATTATGGATTCAATTCACCTTTCAGGTCTAGGTGGCACATATGGAGGAAACCCAGTTGCATGTGCTGCAGCATTAGGTGCGATAGAGACAATTGAAAAAGATAATCTTGTTGAGCGTGCTAATAAAATCGGTAAAATTATGAATGATGCACTTAATGCAATGGCTAAGAAGTATCCAATTATCGGTGAGGTGCGCGGCCGTGGAGCAATGCAGGCAATTGAATTAGTAAAACCTGGAACTACTGAGCCAAATCCAGAGGCACTAACTGAGGCACTTAAATACTGTGTTAGCAAGGGTGTCTTAATTCTTTCAGCTGGTACTTACGCAAATGTAATTAGATTATTGCCACCACTTATGATTGATGAGGCACTGCTTAAAGATGGCCTTGCTGTTTTAGATGAGGCAATTGCTTCGATTAAAAACTAATCTCGATCCAATAAGTTTCTAACCGCGGAGTACTTACCACCACTCTTCTTTAATGCAATCGCACTAAGTGCCTCTAATACAACTCGGTTAGCCAAGATCGCAGTGATATCACTGGTGTCATAGGCAGGAGCCACCTCAACAATATCAACGCCAACAATTGGCAACTCAAGACAAATTCTGCGGACTGCTTCTAGTAACTCTCTACTTGTCATTCCACCTGGCTCGGGAGTTCCAGTTCCGGGCGCCATCCCAGGATCAACCACATCAATATCAACAGATAAAAATACGCCATCACATCCATCGGTAAGAATTGAAAATGATTCATCTAATACAGCTTTCATGCCGCGGTGATGTATCTCAGTCATCTCATAAGATTTCATCCCTTTACTTGCCATCCATTTAAATGTTGCATCATCTGGCCAGTAACCACGAAGACCTAATTGCAAGAAGCGATCACCGCGAACAGCGCCCGACTCAATTAATCTGCGCATTGGTGTGCCATGGCCAATTAGGGCGCCGAATTGATTCTCCCCAGTATCAGCGTGGGCATCAAAGTGAATCATTGATACTTTGCCCTTACCTAAGTGATTTGCAATGCCAGTCACATCAGCCGAAGCTATTGAATGATCTCCACCTAAGACAACAGCGATTGCGCCAGCCTTTGAAATCTTCTCTGTTGCAACCTCTAATACCTTTAATGATTTAATTAAATCTCCCCCTGGCATCAAAAGATCACCGGCATCATAAATCTTTAATTTTTGAAGTGGATCAATTCGCATTGCAAGGTGTGGCCGGGATGCATCATGAGGTAAGTAATCACCCATTCGAATTGCTTGTGGCCCCATCTTGGCACCTGACCGATGTGATGTTCCACTATCAATTGGTGCGCCAACAATAATTACATCAGCATCTTTATAGCTCTCTGGCTTATCTAAATCACATCTTGGAATGCCTAAAAATGTGAAATCAGGTCCATACATATTGCCGATGTTGCTCATAAGTTAAATCTTAGCCTTACGCCGGCTAGAAACAATTTGCGCCGCAACTACGATAAACAAGGCTAAAAAAAACATTGCCGAACCAATTACATTAGCTTGTGCTGGAATTCCTCGCCCAGCTGAAACATAAACAAATCTTGGGAATGTATTGACTGTTCCGGCGGTGAAGTTAGTAATAATAAAATCATCAAAGGAGAGTGAGAATGCCAGTAATGCAGCTGCGGCAATACCTGGGGCAACTAATGGCAAGGTAACTCTTCTAAAGGTTTGCCACTCATTGGCATAAAGATCCATCGCTGCCTGCTCTAATCTTGGATCTAGGGATGCCACCCGAGCCTTTACCGTTACCACTACAAATGAAATACAAAACATAACATGGGCGATGATTGCTGTAAGGATTGAAGTATTAATACCTAAATTTACAAACATAGTAAGCAAAGATGCTCCGAGCACAATCTCAGGAGTTGCCATTGGCAAGAAGATAAGTAAATTTGTAGCTGACCTTCCCTTAAATCTATAGCGGCCGAGCGCAAATGCAATTAAAGTGCCCAGCACCGTTGAAATAGCTGTTGCCGTAAATCCGATTACAAATGAGTTACCGAGTGCGCTACATATATCTGGAGCACCGCACGGATTCTTCCATTTATCAAGAGTGAAGCCTTTCCAAATTAAATTTGTTTTTCTTGAGTCATTAAATGAAAAAACAAAGGTATATAGCACTGGGATAAATAGATAGGTAAAAGCGAAGAATGCATAGATTCGAATTAGATTCTTAGATAACCACTTAGTTAAATTTTTCATACTAATTCCTCTGTGCCAGTTCGTTTAGTGTAAATCGTGATTAGTATCAAAATGGCTGCCATTAAGGTAAATGAAAGGGCTGCAGCTGCTGGGTAATCTACAATCTTAAAGAATCTTGCTTCAATAACATTTCCTAGCATCTTATTTGATGGACTTCCTAAAATTGTTGCATTTATGTAATCACCTGCTGCTGGGATAAATGTTAAAAGTGTGCCAGCAACAACACCGGGCATAGAGAGAGGGAGTGTAACTTTTCTAAATGTTGTAAATCCATTTGCATATAAATCACCAGCAGCTTCAAGGGTTCTTGGATCAATTCTCTCTAATGAGGCATACAACGGCAGTGTCATAAATGGCAGAAAGTTATATGCCAAACCGGTTACAACAGCGAAGGCGCTAGATGTAATTGATGTGTTGACAGAAATAATATTTAAAGTTCGAAGCACACTTACAACTGGGCCTTCCTCCCCCAATATCTGCTTCCATGCAATGGTGCGAAGTAGAAAAGAGACAAAGAAGGGGGCAACAACTAGAACTAATAAGATATTTTTCCATTTGCCAGATTTAAATGCGATGGCATATGCAAGTGGGTAGGCGATTGCTAAGGCAATAATTGTTGCCAATAAACCATATAGAAATGATCTTAAGAATTGTTCTTTGCTTGAATTAAATGCATCTATATAGTTTGAAAATCTATACTCCTGAACAAATTCACCGATATCAGCACCTGGAACTTTGGTGGACATCTGGCCAAGTGAGAATATTGGAACAATAAAAAATATAGCAAGCCAAAGCAGCCCTGGAATCAGTAGTAAGTACGGCAGTGCTGATTTATTATCTTTTAAACCAAAAACTTTTGCCGAAGCTCCTCTAAAAGCAGCCATAATTAATGTGAGCCGGCAGAGACATTTTCACTGCCATCTAGTGCGAATGTAAAAATTGGCTCCCATGAAAGTACTACCTTGGCACCTTTGCGCAGCATCTCTTCTTCATCATCATTTTGCTCAAATACCATAACCTCTTTGCCCCACGGCATTTCTACCTGGTATTGAGTTGATACACCAATATATGAAACATCAGATACAACTCCGCCAGTTAAAACATTACCGTGGGTAGATTTTCCTTCCGCAGCTATTCTAAATTTTTCAGGGCGCACACCAACTAAAGCTGAGTTACCACGGGCTGAGCTGCGAGCCTTTGGTACTGCTACTTTTGTACCAAAAAGATCAACAATTAAATTATCTCCATCACTACCACTTACCTCACCAGGAATTAAGTTTGATTGCCCTAAGAAGTTAGCCACAAATGCAGTCTTTGGTGAGTCATATAACTCCTCCGGTGTACCCATCTGCTCAATCTTGCCTTTATTCATTACTGCGATGGTATCTGCCATCGTCATCGCCTCTTCTTGATCATGGGTTACATGTACAAAAGTTATGCCAATCTCAGTTTGAATCCACTTTAACTCAATCTGCATTTGCCTACGCAGCTTTAAATCTAGTGCGCCAAGTGGCTCATCTAGCAGTAATAGTGCTGGCCGATTAACAATTGCTCTAGCAACTGCAATTCTCTGTTGCTGGCCACCAGATAATTGATTTGGCTTTCTAGTTGCAAGTTGTGGAAGTTCAATTAGATTTAATACTTTATCTACTGCAGTCTTAACCTCAGCCTCTGTAATACCTCTTCGGCGAAGTCCAAATGCAATATTTTCAAAGATAGTTAAGTGTGGAAATAAGGCATAATTTTGAAAAACAGTATTAACGGGGCGTCGATATGGTTTCATATCGGTAATATCTGTTTCACCTACAAATATTGACCCAGAGGTTGGCTCTTCTAAACCTGCCACCATCCGAAGTGTTGTAGTTTTACCACAACCAGATGGACCTAGAAGTGCAAAAAATGATCCCTTAGGTACTACAAGTGATAGATCATCAACTGCACTAAAATCACCATAGGATTTGGTGAGATTTTTTAATATTAAATCGCCACGAGCAGAGGTTGAGGCATCAACCGCCATTACGCATTACCAGCCGCCGTTTGAAACGCTGTCTGGAATGAAGTCTCCTCTGCCGCAGTTAAGGCCCGGAAAATACTTAACCGAGAGGTTGTTTTAGCAGTTGGGAAAATGTATTCACTGTTGGCAAGAGAAGGATCGACCTTTTCCATTGCCTCCTGTGCGCCCTTAACTGGGCAGACATAGTTAACCCAAGCAGCAACAGTGGCTGCTACAACTGGATCGTAGTAATAGTTAACTAACTCAGTGGCTGCATCAACACTAGTAGTTGTTGATGGAATCATAAAGTTATCATTTGCAATCATTCCACCAGAGTCTGGAATTGCGAAGTCAAATTTGCCATCTGATTCAGCAGCTAATTGGAACATATCGCCAGACCAACCAAAGACTGCAGTTGCATTTCCAGAACGCAGATCTTGAGTGTATTCATTGCCGCGAATACCGATAATGAAGCCATCTTTAATTTTCTTTTGCAAGAAATCAATTGCATTCATGAACTTATCTTCGGTAAATGGCTTGGAAGGATTCACACCCTGATACAACATAATAATTCCCATGGTGTCGCGCATCTCAGATAGAGCCAGAACCTTTCCCTTATTTGCTGGTGCAAATAATTGATCTAAAGATTTAATTCCGCCAGGAATCTTCTCTTTGTTCCAACCAAATCCAGCCATAATTCCCTGCCAAGGTAGTGATTGCTCACGACCTGGATCAAATGATGGGTCCTTAAGTGAATCTAAAACATTGACTCGGTTTGGAATCTTATCTGCAGTAAATTTTTGAGTGTAACCAAGTCTGATCCAGCGAGCTGTCATCCAGTCAGTTAATGTGACGATGTCATAGCCGATATCTTTCTTAGATTGTAATTTGTCCAGTAATGGAGCGGTGAATTCATCATTATCTAAAACTGTTTCTTTGTATGAAACTTTGATACCAGTCTGTTCTTCAAATGCAACAAGTGAAGGATTCTCTTGAGTATCTTCGTCATAATCTAAATATTCAGTCCAATTTGCCCAACGAACCGCAGTTGCATCAGCACTACCGCCGCCGCCACAAGCTGCCAAAGTTGCAGCCGCACCTGCTGCGCCAACTCCTGCCAACACATTACGTCGAGTAAGAGATCTGCTAATTATTTTCTTTATCTCTGATGGAATTGAATTATCGGCTGCTAATTTTTTGTGTAGATTTGTGTTGGAATTCTGGTTAGTCATTGAATCACTTTCTCTTAAGAGCTCAATCGATGAGCGGCTTGGGCGAAAGCCTAGACCTGAATTAGCCTGCTGTCGCCAGTTTTATGTAAAGAAATTGTAAATATTTAAGATTAATTCTTGGCTAAATTAGGCGTTTAGGTTGGTCATTACATGCTTGATGCGGGTGTACTCATCAAAGCCATAACCGGAGAGATCCTTGCCGCCACCTGAGTGCTTAAAGCCACCATGTGGCATCTCAGCAACCATTGGGATATGAGTATTAATCCACACGCAACCAAAATCAAATGCCTTTGCCATTCTCATCGCACGGCCATGATCCTTAGTCCAAACACTAGATGCCAAGCCATACTTAACGCCATTTGCGTAGCGAACAGCTTGTGCTTCATCGGTAAATTTCTGCACAGTAATAACTGGTGCAAATATCTCATTTTGAATCATCTCATCATCTTGTTTTAGATCAGCGATCACAGTTGGATTCCAAAAGTATCCAGGACGTGCAATCGCAGAACCTCCTGCGGTAATGCGGGCATGGGATGGGGTGCGATCAATAAAACCTTGCACTCTAGCCAGCTGATTAGCATTATTTACTGGACCAACTAATACATCCTCATGTGGCATGCCAACTTTAATTACATTTTTGGCTTGCTCAGAAAGTAGTGCAACAACATCATCATAGGCACTTGCCTCAACTAAAACTCTAGTTGCAGAGGTGCAATCTTGGCCTGCGTTAAAGTAACCAGCAATTGCAATCCACTCACAAGCTGCTTGTAGATTTGCATCATCAAAGATTACAACTGGTGCTTTACCACCAAGCTCTAAGTGAACCTTCTTTAAATCCTTAGCCGCACTTGTTGCAACCTCCATACCAGCACGAACGGAGCCGGTAATTGAGACCATCTGCGGGATTTCATGTTCAACTAATGCCCGGCCAGTATCACGATCACCTATTACTACATTGATTACACCCTCTGGTAGAAACTCCTGCATTAACTGCGCCATCCAAAGTGTTGAAACTGGAGTGGTATCACTTGGCTTTAACACAACAGTATTTCCAGCAGCAATTGCCGGCGCCCACTTCCAGACCGCCATCATCATTGGATAATTCCAAGGTGTTACCTGCGCGCAGACTCCAATTGGTTCACGTCTAATAAAAGATGTATGTCCCTTAAAGTACTCACCCGCTGCTTTGCCCTCTAGATTTCTAGCAGCGCCAGCGAAGAATCTGATTTGATCAAGCATTGGGCCAATTTCTTCTGCCCGAGTTACCGCAATTGGTTTACCGGTGTTCTCTGATTCAATACCAATTAACTCTTCACTTCGCAGCTCAATTGCATCAGCGATTTTATTAATAGCTTTTTGTCGCTCACCTGGGGTTGAATCCTTCCAACTTTCAAAGGCGGTAGCTGCTGATTTCATAGCCTTATCAATATCGGATGCGTTAGAGACTGGCGCCTTTGCAAAGACCTCACCAGTGGATGGATTAATTAAATCCTGCACCTTCTCAGAGGTTGGACTCACATACTTACCATTAATAAAGTTTTGTAGCGTCTTCACTTAACACTCCTTGGTTATTAGATTATCAAGTCTAGTTATTCCAACAACTCTTATCAATACTTAAGAATTACCAGAAACCTCAGCGGCGGCTAATTGACCGCAAGCACCATCAATCTCCCGCCCTCTAGTATCGCGAACCGTTACCGCAACTGAGTACCCCTCTAAGATCTCAACAAATGCTGCCTCATCTTCACGCCTAGAGGCGGTCCACTTAGAGCCCGGGGTTGGGTTTAATGGAATTAAATTAACATGTGCATTTCTATTTTTAAGTAATCTCCCCAATAGATCAGCTCGCCAAGCTTGATCATTAATATCTCTAATTAATGCATACTCAATTGAGTACCTTCTACCAGTCTTCATCTCATACTTATCTGCCGCCGCAAGTACCTCCTTCACCTGCCAGCGAGAGTTAACTGGCACTAAAGTATTTCGCAGCTCATCATCTGGAGTGTGAAGTGAGATAGCAAGTGTTACGGGTAGATCCTCTTGAGTTAACTTTTCAATACCACTTACCAAGCCAACGGTTGAAAGGGTTACCGACCGTGCGCCAATACCCAAGCCATCTGGCTGTGGGTTTGTAATATTTCTAATACTTTGCATCACCGCTTTGTAATTAGCCATCGGCTCACCCATACCCATAAAAACCACATTAGATAACCTAGTTGGCCCACCTGGCATCTCACCTAAGTCGCAAACACGAGCTGCCATTACAACCTGAGCGGTTATCTCACCTGCACTTAGATTTCGGGTAAGTCCTGCCTGACCGGTTGCGCAAAATGGGCAGCCCATGCCACAACCTGCTTGGGAGGAGATACAAACTGTTGTGCGATCGGTGTAACGCATTAAAACTGATTCAACTAAGACACCATCATGTAAGCGCCATAGATCTTTTCGAGTCTTTCCGCCATCACAGGTAACTGATTTAACTAAGGTTAATAACTTTGGCAAAAAAGCATCAGCAAGTGAGCTGCGCAGCTCCTTTGGGATATCGGTAAAGCTCTCCACATCATCGTTATGGTGGGTAAAGAAATGAACTGCTAATTGATTAGCTCTAAATGCTGGCAACCCTAACTCTTCAGCCCGCTCTTTGCGCTCTGCCACAGTTAGATCTGCTAAATGTATTGGTGTTTTCTTTTTAGCAACAGGTGCGTCAAATACTAAATCAACCATTTATAAATACCGAGCGATAAGCTCTAACGCAAACCAAACAGCTGGTGCAGTAAAGAGGGCAGAATCTAATCGATCCATTATTCCGCCATGTCCTGGTAGTAAGTTAGACATATCTTTAATCGCTAAATCTCGCTTTATCGCTGATTCAATTAGATCACCACAGGTAGCGGTGATTACTGCCATTAGGCCAATTGCTGCGCCAACTAACCAAGAGGTTTCAAATAGTGAGTGAAAAATAAATGAGCCACCTATTAATGCAGCAATAGCGCCACCGATTAAGCCCTCCCAACTTTTCTTAGGGCTAATACTTGGCGCAAGTTTATGTCTACCAATTAGCACACCCGTAAAGTATGCAAATGTGTCATTGCAGGCAATTAATGCAACTAAGGTGAAAATCCGCTTAACCCCATCTGGATCATTTGCAAGTAGCAAAATAAAGCCACCTAAGATTGCTAGGTAGAAGATAATAAAAACGGCTGAGGTTGAGCGTTTAATAAAATCTTTTTGCGAGATAAGTAGTAGAAAAACCATCAAAATTGGAATAACAAGACCAGCTGATACCGCTAACCCTTGGGTATTACCACTCCAAGTTGCCACTAATAAAATAGTGGCGGCGATCATCAACGCATAATCAGGTAGTTCAATTCCACCAGTGCGATAGGCATGTGCCAACTCCCGCACACCCAACATAATTACTACCCAGATCAGTACAAAAAATAAGAGCGGTGCGGTGCTGATTGAGCCAAAGATTAAGCCAAGTAAAAGAAAGGAAACTATCATCGATGGAAGTAACTTGCGGCCTGCGCGCTTATTTATCGCATCATTAATTGCGTGCAGATCAGCCATCATTAAACCTCTAGTAACTCAACTTCTTTATGCTTGAGCAAATCATCAATCTTTGCCACATGCTCACCAGTAGTTTTTTCTAACTCTTTCTCAGCTCTGGCTAAATCATCTTTACCAACCTTGCCATCTTTTTCTAACTTCTCCATCGCCTCTTTGGTAGTACGCCTAATCGCACGGATTGCTACCTTTGAATCCTCTGCTTTACCTTTTGCCACCTTAATAAACTCTTTGCGTCGCTCCTCTGTTAATTGCGGAAAACTAACTCTAATTACAGTGCCATCAGAGCCTGGATTAACACCAAGATCTGAATCTCTAATCGCCTTTTCTATCGCAGCCATCGCACCCTTGTCATAAGGGGTAACTAAGGCAAGCCGAGCCTCTGGAACTTGTACCGTTGCAAGTTGAGAAAGTGGTGTACCAGTTCCATAGTAATCCACCATTAACTTAGCAAACATAGAAGGGTGGGCCCGACCAGTTCGAATTGCCGAGAAATCCTCTTTGGCAACATCAATTGCCTTATTCATCTTCACATTGCACTCAGCTAATGATCCATTTAGATCTGACATGTGCTCACTCCCTTAATTAATACAACTCTACTAGCACTTTACGAGCTTTAGTAATTTCAGTTAAGAGACCAGTGTTCCGATACTCTCACCAGATACGGCGCGCTTGATATTGCCCTTATTTTTTAGATCAAAGATAACAATTGGCAGTTTATTCTCCCGGCACAGTGCAAAAGCAGCCGCATCTGCAACAGCTAGGGATTTACTTAAAACCTCATCATAGGAAATCACTTCATACTTTGTTGCAGATTTATCTTTTTTAGGATCTGCGTTATAAACCCCATCAACACCACTTTTTGCAAGTAGTAATGCCTCAGAGCCAATCTCAAGTGCGCGCTGGGCGGCAACAGTATCGGTGGTAAAAAATGGCATGCCAGCACCGGCGCCAAAAATTACAACTCTTCCTTTTTCTAAGTGGCGCATCGCTCTGCGTGGTACATAAGGCTCTGCCACCTGGCCCATTGTGATTGCAGTTTGCACTCTAGTTTCAATTCCCGCTTTTTCTAAAAAATCTTGTAGCGCTAAGCAGTTCATTACCGTGCCAAGCATTCCCATGTAATCAGCTCTTGCCCGATCCATGCCACGTTGTTGCAGCTCTGCTCCTCTAAAGTAATTACCGCCGCCAACTACAATCGCGATTTGAGTTCCGCCTCTGACAACTTCAGCGATTTGATTTGCTACATCATGAACTACATCAGGATCAACACCGATGCCTTTTTCGCCACCAAATACCTCACCAGATAATTTAAGGAGCACTCGTTTATAACCTTTACGTGGCATGAGTGCTCCTTAATTAATTACGGTTGATGTGAAAAGTTTACTGACCTACGCGGAATCTATTGAAGGCAGACACGGCGGTCTTTGCCTCATCTACGATTTGCTGCACAGTTTTCTTAGCATCCTTAGCAAAGGCTTGCTCAAGCAGTGATACCTCTTTCACAAAGCCAGTAACTCTGCCCTCAACAATCTTGGTGATTGAGGCTTCCGGCTTTCCCTCACTGCGCGCTGCCTCTTCAGCTAAGCGACGCTCTTTAGCAATCTCATCAGCTGGTACCTGATCTCGGCTAACAAATTGCGGAGCAAAGGCTGCAATATGTTGGGCGATATCTCGACCAACCTGCTCAGCTGCGCTCTTTAATTGAACCAATACACCAACCTGTGGTGGTAGATCAGGTGATGTTTTGTGTAGATAAAGTGAGACTGGTGAGCCAGTTAAGACAGAGATTCGCTTAAGCTCAATATTCTCACCCAGCATCGCATTTGCATCATCTACTACCTCTTTAACAGTTTTACCGGTTGCAACTTTTGAAGTTAAAAATTTATCAAGCTCGCCAATTTTTGTGCTTGCTAAATGATTTAGTAGTTCAGCAGCAACAGCTTGAAACTGCTCACCCTTTGCTACGAAATCAGTCTCACAATTTAACTCAAGCATTACCCCAACATCACCCTCAGCCTTTGCAGTTACTAAACCATTTGAGGTCGCTCGCCCCTCGCGTTTGGTAACACCTTTCTGGCCTTTAACTCTGATGATCTCTACCGCTTTTTGGTAATCACCACCAGCCTCATCTAAGGCTTTTTTGCAATCTAACATTCCGGCAGCGGTCTGCTCCCGAAGTTTTTTAACATCCTCTGCTGTGTAGGCCAATTAAGCACCAGCAGTTTCAGTTGTTGGCTCTTTAATTAAATCTTTTTCCCAATCAGCAAGTGGTTGATCACTTGTTTTCTCAGCAGCTGCTGCAGCCTCTGCCGCTGCCTTATCAGCAATTTTTGCTGCCTGTGCTGATCGAACCTGTAATCCTGCTGCAATTGCATCGGTCATTACTCGGGTTAAAAGTGCGATTGAGCGAATTGCATCATCATTTCCAGGAATCTTAAAATCAACCTCATCTGGATCGCAGTTGGTATCTAAGATTGCAATTACTGGAATACCAAGCTTTTTGGCTTCAGCAACAGCAAGGTGCTCCTTCTTAGTATCAATAACCCAAATAGCTGCAGGCAGCTTGGTCATATTTCTAATTCCATCAAGGTTCTTATTTAACTTCTCTCGCTCACGGCGCAGAACAAGTAACTCTTTCTTTGTTAAAAGTTGATCATTAGCGGTCTCAAGAGCTTCAAGCTCTTTAAGTCGAAGCACGCGCTTATAAACAGTTGGAAAGTTAGTAAGCATTCCGCCTAACCATCTCTCTGTTACATAAGGCATACCAACCCTGGCAGATTGCTGCTTAATTGGCTCATGTGCTTGCTTTTTGGTGCCAACGAAAAGTACGTGGCCACCCTTTGCTACCGCATCTTTAATAAACTCATAAGCGCTATCAATTAGGGCTAATGATTGTTGGATATCGATGATGTAGATACCGTTGCGCTCAGTAAAGATATAGCGCTTCATCTTTGGATTCCATCGACGAGTCTGATGTCCAAAGTGAACACCACTGTCGAGAAGCTCTCGCATTGTTACAACTGCCATTTCGGCACACTCCTTTTTCACTCTTTTTTACACAAGGTAATAAAGAGCACTCGGTTTGTGATCTAACAATTTGCTAGATCCCTAGCATCTAGAACCGAGTAGTTATCTCTAACTACACCGAACAGGTCCATAAGTTATTAATTAGTAATTAATTAATCACTTTAAGATGCGTGAAGTCACGAAAATTTTCATTTACGTGCTGGGGCAAATCCTACCTGAACAAATACCACCTAATTTCCACACCTTTTCACCTGCCCAGGCGGGGTAAGCGCCAGATCATCCAATATTTTCCAGTGAAATACACCTACCTACTTACTACCCTAGCGATTGGGGTAATGGTTGGTATTTCAATTGGCAATTACCAGGTAATTGATTGTCAGGTAAGTAGCAATTACTGCCAACAATTAGATACTACCTACTCCCGCCGCAGCTTTTAACTCATCCGTTAATAACTGCGCTAAATATGGCTTTATCTGCCAATCAGTGAGCATCTGTTTATACCTTTTCTTATCTACATCTAAAACAGGAGCACCAGTTTTAACCGCTCTAATTAAAATATTACGGGAGGTGTGCTCACCACCAATAAACTCCACAATATCTACCCGGTAGCCAAGTAATTTTAAGATCTGCGCCCTTAGTGAATCGGTCATTAAATCAATTAAGCGCTCCTTAACTAATCCATACTTTGTTAGTAAGCCCCAAGGCTCAGGGCTTTCTTTAATCTGAGTTTGCAGTTCATGCATGCAACAAGGGGCTGCCATAATTACTTTGGCGCCGTTTTTAACCGCCCAGAAAATTGCGTCATCGGTTGCGGTATCACAGGCGTGGAGTGCGATTGCGATATCAACCTTCTGATTTGGTGTATCAGCAATTTTGGCTGCAATAAATTTTGCATCAATATTTAATTTGCTAGCAATCCTCTCATTGTGCTCCTTTGACTCACCTCGCTCATCAACTCCTAAAATTACAATATTTTTATACTTATCTTTAAAGTACTCACCAACACCAAAGGTTAGGTAGGCATGGCCGCAACCTAGATCAACAACTGATAATTGATCTTGGTTAGTAAATTGTCCATCTACTGCTTGAGCTAGTAATCTTAAAAACTCATCCACCTGTTTGTACTTATCCATCTTGCTAGGTTTAATTCGGCCCAGTAGATCTGACATATCTAGCGCTTTAAATATCTGATTACTCTCCGCCAGCATCCGCTCCTTCTGCCGGTCATGAGTTAAATCTCTACTTAACTTAACCTTACCTACTGAAACAATCGCCTCATCTTTTTTAGATATCTGAATCGAGTACGACTCAGTGGTGGTATCTGCTTGTAGATTGGCAAAGCCATTATTTAGGAGGGAGGTAAAATCAAAATCTAACTCAACATTTTTAGTTATATCCTGCTTGCCATTACTGCTTACTATCTGCAGTTTTATTTCATCCTTTATTAATACTGGCTTTATATCAACTCGTTCATACTCTGTTTGCATATTACGCCTTTGGCCAGATAGAACCGCTCTAACAAATTGTTCAGATTTAATTCGTGCATTTATTTGCGCTATTGCAAGCGGTAACTCAATCTTCATTTATTAACTTATGCCCTTGGATGTGCTTGTTTGTATGCAGATTGCAAACGCTCAGGGGAAACATGGGTATAGATCTGAGTGGTAGATAAAGATGCATGACCTAATATTTCCTGCACAGTTCGCAGGTCTGCTCCACCTTCAAGTAAGTGTGTGGCTGCGCTATGGCGCAGACCATGTGGTCCCATTGTTGCCCCCACCGCCTTCATCGCTTCATAAACAACCTCACGCACTGTTCGTTGATCAATCCTCTTACCTCTAGAGCCTAAGAAGACAGCAGATTGTGATAGCTGATTAACAAACTCATTTCGGGCAGCTGTTAAGTAATTTTGTAATGCAGCCATTGCTGGAATTCCAAGTGGCACCACTCGCTGCTTATTGCCCTTGCCAATCACAGTTAAGGTATTTCGACTAGCATCAATATCGCTAATATTTAATCCGCACAGCTCTGAAACTCTAATTCCAGATGCATATAAGACCTCTAACATCGCTAAGTCACGCAGATTAATTGCTGTTGTATCCTCACCAGCTCTAACCTCCATTGCTTTTAATACTGCAGTTGCCTCTTCAATATTTAACACCTCTGGTAACACTTTATGTGGCTTAGGAATTGCCAGGTTTGCTCCTAAATCAGAGGTTAACCAACCACTTGCTGCTGCCCAATTTGTGAAAGCCCGGATTGAAACAATTCTTCTAGTCAAGGTTGCTCTGGCAACACCAGTGCTTTGCAGGTTAGCAAGCCAGGATCGAATATGTTCTATCTCTAATTGATTAAACTCAACAATTCCAAGCTTTTCCATATGCTTAAGAAAAGATTCTAAATCTGTGACATAACCTCTAATTGAGTTATCAGATAAATTTCTAACCAAGGCCAGATGCTCTTCATATTGGGTGATTAGCGCGGCGGACATGATCAGCAGATTACTCGGGTTTGCGCCCTTGTCTGAGTAAGCCATAGGTAACCGCGTCATCTAATGCCATCGCCGAGGCTGCAATTACGTTCTCATGCACGCCAATTGTGCTCCACTCACCTAATCCATCACTAGTTTCAACTAAAACCCGAGTAACCGCACTTGTGCCAAGCCGGCCTTCTAAAATACGAACTTTATAATCGGTTAGCTCTAATTTAGAAAGCTCTGGGTAAAACTTCTCAAGTCCTGAGCGAAGTGCGTTATCAATTGCGTTAACCGGGCCATTTCCAACGCCTTGGGCTGAGATTGTTTCTCCATTAGCCTTAATTTTAACAGTCGCCTTAGATGTTACTTTTCCAGACTCATCTTGATGGACTGTAGTTTGCCAATCTTCAATTGTGAAAAAGCTTGGCCGCTTTCCTTCTACCGCAGTGCGGAGTAGTAATTCAAATGAAGCATCTGCTGCTTCAAAGGTAAAGCCGCGTCCTTCCATCTCTTTAACCTTCTCAACAACTCTGCCAACTAAATCTTTATCTCCCTTTAAATCAATTCCAAGCTCAACTGATTTAAGTTCGATTGAGGCTCTTCCTGCCATCTCCGATACCAACATCCGCATATCATTACCAACTGATTCAGGAGTCTCATGTTGATACATCATTGGATCTACCTTGATTGCAGAGGCGTGTAATCCTGCTTTATGTGCAAAGGCTGAGGTGCCAACATATGGCTGGCGCGCACTTGGTGCCACGTTTGTAATCTCTGCAACAGCATGAGAGATACGAAATGCCTCTTGTAATTTGCCAGCAGGAAGTACTGCTTTATCTTTCTTAAGCTCAAGATTTGCAATGATATTTACTAGATCAGCATTTCCTGTTCGCTCACCATAACCATTTAATGTTCCCTGCACATGGGTAACACCTGCAGAGATTGCAGCAAGTGAGTTAGCAACTGCGCAGCCTGTGTCATTGTGGCAATGAATACCAAGCCGAGCAGATGAAGCGGTTAATACCTCATGGACAATATTTGATAACTCATCTGGAAGCATTCCGCCATTTGTGTCACAAAGTGCTACAACGTCAGCTCCTGCCTCAACCGCAGCTCTTACTACTTCAAGTGCGTATGCCTTATTAGATAGGTAACCATCAAAGAAGTGTTCTGCATCTAAGAAAACTCTTTGCCCGCCTGCTTTTAAAAACTTAATTGACTCTGAAATCATTGCAAGGTTTTCATCTAGATGAGTTTTAAGTGCAAGATCTACATGGCGATCATGACTCTTTGCAACCAAAGTTACTACCGGCGCCTTTGAATCTTGTAATGCGCGAAGCAAAGTATCATCTGCCGCCTTTACACCGGGACGGCGTGTGGCACCAAAGGCAACAAAGGTTGCATTCTTTAGCTTTAACTCAGTTTGAGCTAATTTAAAAAACTCAGTGTCCTTAGGATTAGCCCCAGGCCAGCCACCCTCAATAAAACCAACACCTAGATCATCTAAATGACGAGCGATAGTTAACTTATCGTGGACAGAAAGATTTAAACCCTCTTGTTGGGCGCCATCGCGAAGTGTGGTGTCATAGATATGAAATGAATCGTTAATTGTCATTAGATAACCCGCTTATTCCAGCCATGCTTATCTGCCACAGTTCCATGTTGAATTCCAAGAAGTGCTGTGCGAATCTCATTTGTAATTACCCCAGGCTTACCATCCCCTGTTTGCCATGTGCCATGAATACTTTTTGCTGCCCCTACCGCAGAGACAACAGCAGCAGTTCCGCAAGCAAAGATTTCAGTTATCTCACCAGATTTAACACCATCACGCCAATCATCAATTGAGATCATAGTTTCCTCAGTTTTATAACCAAGATCATTAGCTAGCGTTAAAATTGAATCACGGGTTATGCCAGGAAGTAATGTGCCAGTTAGTTTTGGTGTCATTATCTTGGCAGCTTTGCCACTTCCCTTAATGAAGTAGAGATTCATTCCACCCATCTCCTCTACCCACTTGCGTTCTACTGCATCAATATATGCAACCTGATCACAGCCCTCTTTGGCTGCTTGTTTTTGTGCAAGAAGGGAAGCTGCGTAATTTCCACCGCACTTTGCCTCCCCTGTGCCACCTAATGCTGCTCTGACATACTCAGTTGAGATCCAAACTGTTACTGCTTTTGATGCATCAAAATAAGCAGCAGCTGGCGTTGCAATTAATACATATGTTGCTTGATTTGATGGCCTAACTCCAAGCCCAACCTCAGTTGCAATCATAAATGGGCGAAGATATAAAGACTCACCGCTCTTTTTTGGTACCCAACCCTTATCTTGCCTAACTAACTCTTCAACTGTTTGCACAAAGAAATCAACTGGCATTTCAGGTAGTGCAATGCGGGCAGCTGATTTTGCAAATCGTTTTGCATTTGCCTCTGGCCTAAATAATGAAATACCACCATCTGGTTGGGTATAAGCCTTCATTCCTTCAAATATCTCTTGGCCATAATGAAAAACCATTGTGGCTGGATCTAATGAGAGTGGACCATAGGCCTGCAATGTTGCATCAGACCATCCGCTTGATTCATTCCACTGGGCAATAACCATATTGTCGGTGTAGTACTTACCAAAGCCTGGCTCGGCAACTCTGTTTGTCCGCTCAGCACTATCTAATGGCTTTGTGTTTGGTGACTTAATTATTTTCATAAAACTGCCTTAGCTAATGCATCACCGATTTCAGTAGTTGAGCGCTTCTTCTCTCCTCGGCTTAACAAATCAGCCGCAACTGCCTTTTCAACATCACTTGCAGCTTGGCTCTGCCCTAGGTGATTTAACATCATGGCAATAGATAATACAGTTGCAGTTGGATCAGCTAAGTTCTTTCCAGCAATATCAGGGGCTGAGCCATGAACTGGTTCAAACATAGATGGAAACGCACCGGTTGGATTGATATTGCCACTAGCTGCTAGTCCAATGCCACCACAGATAGCCGCTGCAATATCAGTAATAATGTCGCCAAATAAATTATCAGTCACCACTACATCAAATCGCTCTGGATTGGTTACAAAAAACATCGAGGCAGCATCAACATGTAAGTAATCAGTTGTAACTTCCGGAAAATCCTTTGCTACCTCATTAAATACTCGAGTCCAGAGACCACCTGCTCTAGTTAATACATTGTTCTTATGAACTAAGGTAAGTTTTTTACGAGGACGTGCCATCGCTCTACCAAATGCATCTCTAATTACTCGCTCTACACCTTTATAGGTATTAATTGACTCCTCAATTGCTAACTCAGTTTTTGTACCCTCATCCTTTATTGAGCCAGCACCAACATATAAACCTTCAGTTCCCTCTCTGACCACTACAAAATCAATACCCTTGTTATTTGCAATTGGTGAGGTAACTCCAGGAAATAATTTTGCTGGGCGTAGATTTATGTAATGTTCAAAAGCAAACCGTAATTTAAGTAGCAATCCCCGCTCTAAAACTCCACTTGGCACCGTTGGATCTCCTACCGCGCCCAATAAAATTACATCAGATTTTGCAAGCTCTGCCATTACTGAATCAGGCAAGGTTTCACCAGTCTTATGCCAATAAGCAGCGCCTAACTCATAATTTATTTTGTTAAAAATTAAATCATATTTTTTAGCAACCGCATCTAATACCTTAAGGCCTGCGCCAACCACCTCAGGTCCAATGCCGTCACCAGGTATGACTGCTAAATTAAAACTCTTCATTCACTTGCCAAATTCACAGAGCGGACCAAAGATGCACCAGTTTCTTTAGTAATAACCTTAATTACATCATTAGGAATTGCAGAGTCAACTGTTAATGCCATAAGTGCCTGGCCGCCCTCTTGGGTGCGACCAACCTGCATATCGGCAATATTAATCTTTAATTTTCCAAGTGAGTTTCCAACTACACCAACTACACCAGGGCGGTCGGTATAGCGTAGGAATAAAAGATTATTTGTTGGCTTAAGATCAAGATCTAACTTATCAATTGCCACAATCTTTTGAACCTGCTTAATACCCATCAAAGTTCCACTAACAAAAACTTGAGTGCCATCAGCAGATGCAGCTCTTACTGAAACTAAATTACGATGATCTGGACTTTCAGTATCTGTTGAAACATTTGAGGTAAGGGAGCGCTCAGCAGCTAATGCAGGTGCATTTACATAGGTAACATCCTCAGCTCCCATTGCAAGTAGTGCGCCCTTTAGTGCACTTGTGGAAAGTACTGAAACATCTAAGGCAGCAATCTCACCTCGTACTTCAACATCTATAGATGAGATCACATCTGTTGCAAGTGCGGTGGCAACCTGAGCTAACTTCTCAACTAGTGGCAGTGCAGGGCGAACTGCTTGATCAATTGCACCACCCTTAACATTTACTGCATCAGGAACTAACTCACCAGATAATGCTTTACGAACTGATATAGCAACTGCAATTCCAGCCCGCTCTTGTGCCTCATCTGTTGATGCACCTAAGTGAGGGGTCGCAACAACATTATCTAAAGTAAATAGTGGTGAATCAGTGCATGGCTCAGTAGCAAAGACATCAAGGCCAGCACCTGCCACCTTGCCATTTTTTAATGCCTCATAAAGTGCGGCCTCATCTAACACACCACCACGAGCAGCATTAATAATTCTCACCGATGGTTTAACTTTTTTAAGAGCTTCTGAGCCAATTAAATTAGCGGTCTCTTTAGTTTTAGGTAGGTGGATAGTTATGAAATCACTTACCTTTAGTAACTCATCTAACTCAACTAATCTCACATTTAATTGCGCAGCTCTTGCAGGCTGTAGGTATGGATCATATGCAACTACCTCCATACCAAAGGCTTGCATTCGGTGTGCAACCAATTGTCCAATTTTGCCAAAACCAACAACTCCTAAAGTCTTCTCAAATAATTCTGCACCTGTGTATTTAGAGCGTGCCCACTTGCCACTACGAAGGGCGGCATGTGCTGGTGAGATTGATCTGGCAGATGCAAGTAGTAATCCAATTGCAAGCTCAGCGGCTGAGACAATATTTGAAGTTGGAGCATTAACCACCATTACACCCGCAGCAGTTGCCGCAGCTATTTCAACATTATCTAAACCAACACCAGCTCTGGCAATTACTTTTAAACCTTGTGCAGCTGCAATGGCTTCAGCATCCATCTTGGTAGCAGAGCGAATTAATACCGCATCTACTCCTTTAGAAAGAGCGGTGAGCAACTCACCTCGATCTGCGCCATTGCAATTGCGTACCTCAAACTCAGGCCCTAACGCATCTATCGTCGCAGGACTTAACTCCTCAGCAATTAGTACAACGGGTTTAGCCACGCGCTACATTTCCTTCTTTGTAATCATCTTTATCAGACTTAACCCACGACATCAGCTTGCGCAGATCTCTACCAACCTGCTCAATTGGATGTGCTTCACCCTTTGCGCGTAGTGATTTAAACTCAGGAGCACCTTTATCTTGATCATCAATAAAGCGCTTAGCAAATGAACCAGATTGAATATCGGCAAGTACTGCCTTCATATTCTCTTTAACACTTGGATCAATAACTCTAGGACCTGAGATGTAATCGCCATACTCTGCTGTGTCAGATACTGACCAACGTTGTTTTGCAATTCCACCTTCATACATAAGGTCAACAATAAGTTTTAGCTCATGCAAACACTCAAAGTAAGCAACCTCTGGTTGGTAGCCTGCCTCAATTAAGGTTTCAAAGCCATACATAACTAATTGGGAAGCGCCACCACATAGAACTGATTGCTCGCCAAATAAATCTGTCTCACACTCTTCAGTAAATGTAGTCAAGATTCCACCGGCACGTAGGCCGCCAATTGCCTTTGCATATGAGAGAGTAATTGGCCAAGCGTTTCCAGTTGCATCTTGTTCTACTGCAACAATTACTGGAACACCTCTACCTGCTGTGTACTCACGGCGAACTAAATGCCCTGGTCCCTTTGGTGCAACCATACAAACATCTACCTTGGCAGATGGCTTGATATAACCAAAACGAATATTAAAGCCGTGACCAAAGAATAAGGCTGCACCATCTTTTATATTTGGTGCAATTGAATCATTATAGATATGGCGCTGCACATGATCAGGTGCTAGCAACATAATTACATCAGCACCCTTAACTGCCTCTGCAACTGTTGCTACCTTAAGTCCTTCTGCCTCAGCTTTTGCCCGAGATTTAGAACCATCAGCTAAACCAACTACTACATCAACACCGCTATCACGAAGTGATAAGGCGTGTGCATGTCCTTGTGAGCCGTAGCCAATTACCGCAACCTTTTTAGATTGGATAATTGCTAGATCTGCATCTTCATCGTGATACATCGTTGCCACTGTGGTTCTCCTTATGTCTGTTGGTTTATTTGGTGGTAATTAATTTTGGTAATCAGCTGTGGAACTATTTGGATCTGACTCGTTAGCAGTTCCCATGGTGCTTAGCGTACGGTCTGCCAAGGTGCTGGCGCCCCGCTCTAATGCCACCAAGCCTGATTGAACTAACTCTCGAATTTCATTTGGCTTTAAATCTGCAAGTAGTGCTTCAATCTCAAATGATTGCCCAACCGCCTCTATTGAGATAGTTGTTGTTGTTTCATCTGAAATTACCGCCTTATGCTTACCTGCAATCTCTTTATTAGCAGCATTATTTGCCACCTTAACTAATAAGATCTCTCGTTTTAGTGAATCAGAATCCTTCATCTCAGAGATACCAATTACATTTACTAATTTAAATAATTGCGCGCTCACTTGATCTAAAGCATGCCCTTCTAAATTTAAAACAATAGTCATGCGAGAAACCTTTGGATTCTCAGTTGGACCAACAGCAAGTGAATCAATGTTGTAACCACGACGAGAAAACAATGAAGCAACCCGTGCTAGAACACCAGGTGAGTTCTCAACTAAAACCGCTAATGTGTGGATTGCCATTACAACTCCTGTGAATCCCATACTGGAGCCATAGATCTAGCAACAGTAATATCATCATTTGATGTGCCAGCTGCCACCATCGGCCAAACCATTGCATCGCGGTGAACATTAAAATCAACTACAACTGGTCGATCATTAATCTCCATTGCAGCCTCAATTGTCTTATCAACATCCTCAGGTCGCTCACATCGAAGTCCCACACAACCCATCGCCTCTGCTAACAACTTAAAATCTGGAATCCGCTTTGAGTGCAAATCGGTATTTGAATAACGCTGGTTATAAAACAGAGTCTGCCACTGGCGAACCATTCCTAGTGATTCATTATTAATTACCGCAACCTTGATTGGAATATTATTTATTGCACAAGTTACTAACTCTTGATTTGTCATTTGAAAACAACCATCACCATCAATTGCCCAAACAGTTGTGTCAGGAGCTCCTACCTTTGCCCCCATTGCAGCAGGTACTGCATAACCCATCGTTCCTAATCCACCTGAGTTAAGCCAAGTTCTTGGCTTTTCATAACCAATAAATTGGGATGCCCACATCTGATGTTGGCCAACACCTGCCGTAAATATTGTGTCAGGACCTGAGATCTTGCCAATTCGCTCAATTACATTTTGTGGTGAGACAGAGCCATCAGATGGTTTGTCATAACCAAGTGGAAACTTTGATCTCCAGCCATAAACCTCATTAAGCCATGGTGTTAAATCTGGCGCAGATTTTGCAAGAGCTGCTTTAGTAGCAGGATTTAATGCTCGCAAGATATTTTTAAGATCTCCCACCAATGCAACATCTGCATGGCGATTCTTACCAATCTCTGCTGGATCAATATCGGCGTGAATAATCTTTGCTTTTGGTGCAAAGGTAGATAGTTTTCCAGTAACTCGGTCATCAAATCGAGCACCTAAGGTAATTAATAAATCTGCCTTTTGTAGCGCAGTAACTGCAGCAACTGTGCCATGCATACCTGGCATACCAAGATGTTGCTTATGAGAATCTGGGAAAGCACCCCGCGCCATTAAAGTTGTTACAACTGGCACACCGGTAATCTCTGCAAGTTGCATTAACTCTTTTGCAGCATTGGCTTTAATTACTCCACCACCAACATAGAGCACAGGCTTTTTAGATTGGGCAATTAACGCTGCTGCATCTAGTACGGCAGATTGTTTTGGTTCAACTACTGGGTTATAACCAGCTAGTGAGACAGTTTTTGGATAATTAAAAGTAGTCTCTTTCTGCAATGCATCCTTGGCGATATCAACTAGAACAGCTCCTGGGCGACCGGTACTTGCAATATGAAATGCCTCTGCAATTGCCCGCGGGATATCTGCTGGATCAGTTATTAAATAATTATGTTTAGTCACTGGCATGGTAACGCCGCGAATATCTGCCTCTTGAAAAGCATCGGTACCAATTGCAGCAGATGGAACCTGCCCAGTAATTGCCACAATTGGAACAGAGTCCATCTGGGCATCAGCAAGTGGTGTTACTAAATTTGTGGCACCAGGACCTGAGGTGGCAATACAAACACCAACTCGACCAGTTGCTTGGGCATAACCAGTTGCAGCATGACCTGCACCTTGTTCATGGCGAACTAAAATATGGCGAATCTTTGAATCAAAAATTGGATCATAGGCAGGAAGAATTGCGCCCCCTGGGATGCCAAACATGACATCAACACCGGCAGCCTCAAGTGCGTTGATTAAACTTTGCGCACCATTCATCTTGCTCATTGCTTCCTCTCTTAACTAGTCACTTATCTAAAACAAAACCCCCCAGTTTTATCTGAGGGGTGCGAACTAACTTTTGCTGTTAGCGCGCACGCTCGATAATCACCACGACCACAGATGTGATCGCGATTTGTGAGATTAGCGAAGTGTTCTTCATGACGGTAGTTTCTCAGGTGTAGTTGGGTCTAGTCAACCTGGCAGATTTAGGTCTCAATATTTGAGCGTAACTATAACAAAACTGCAATTAATCGCAGACCGCACCCTTTGCAGCACTACCGACTAACTTTGAATACTTAGCTAATACCCCACGGCGATATTTATGTGGGACTGGTTTAAAACTTTTCTTTCGCTCACTCATCTCTTTTTCATCAACTAATAAATCTAAAGTTCGATTTTTTGTGTCAATTCTTACTCGGTCACCATTTTTAACAAATGCAATTGGCCCGCCATCAACAGCTTCAGGAGCAACATGGCCAACACAAAGACCGGTTGTACCACCAGAGAATCTGCCATCGGTAATTAATAAAACAGATTTACCAAGACCGGCGCCTTTAATTGCGCCAGTAATCATTAACATCTCTCTCATGCCTGGACCACCCTTTGGTCCTTCATAGCGAATAACAACTACATCACCTGAAACAATTGATCCATTCTCAAGTGCATCCATTGCAGATTGTTCACGTTCAAATACTTTGGCTGGGCCTTCAAATAGATCAACACCAACTCCAGCTGTCTTACAAACTGCGCCATCTGGAGCAAATGAGCCATTAAGAATTGTGATACCACCACCTAGAGAGAGTGGATTACTTACCGCTTTAAGAATTTCACCATCTGGATCTGGTGGCGTTATATCCTTTAGATTCTCCGCCATTGTTTTGCCCGTAACAGTTAAACAATCACCATGTAATAAGCCGGCATCTAATAAGGCGCGAAGAATTACTGGAATTCCACCAACTTTATCTACATCTGTCATTACATACTTACCAAATGGTTTTAAGTCGCCAAGCAGCGGTACCTTAGATCCGACTCGATGAAAATCTTCTAGTGTTAAATCAACCTCAGCTTCGTGCGCAATTGCAAGCAAATGCAGAACAGCATTTGTGGAACCACCTAGTGCCATAACAACTGTGATCGCATTTTCAAATGCTTTTTTAGTCAAAATTTGTCTAGTTGTAATTCCTTTTCTAATTAACTCAACAACTGCTGCCCCTGATTTAACCGCGTAATCATCACGGCGCCTATCAATAGAGGGAGGAGAAGCTGAGCCAGGAAGTGATAAACCAATTGCTTCACCAACTGCAGCCATAGTGTTTGCGGTGTACATACCACCACAGGCACCCTCACCTGGACAGATTGCTCGTTCAATTTTATCTACCTCATCCTGCGTTATTAATCCACGCGCGCACGCACCAACCGCTTCAAATGCATCAATGATTGTTACATCTCTGCCATCAACTTTTCCAGGCATAGTAGAGCCGGCGTAAACAAAGACACTTGCCACATCCATGCGTGCTGCTGCCATCATCATCGCTGGCAATGATTTATCACAACCTGCAAATGTAACCATGCCATCAAACCGCTCTGCTTGCATAACAGTTTCAACTGAGTCAGCAATTACCTCACGAGATACTAAAGAAAAATGCATTCCTTCATGACCCATTGAGATGCCATCAGAGACAGAGATAGTTCCAAATTGCATTGGAAAGCCGCCAGCATCAATCACACCTTTTTTAGATGCTTTAGCTAGGCGATCTAAAGATAAATTACATGGAGTAATTTCATTCCAAGAGGATGCAATACCAATCTGTGGTTTAGCAAAATCTTCATCCTTCATACCAACTGCGCGAAGCATTCCCCGAGCAGGAGCACGCTCCATACCATCAGTTACTAAGCCAGATCTTGGCTTCATTTTATTTGGCGGATTTTTATCGCTCATAAGATTAGTTTATTGCCCTAAGTGTTTTAGTAATAGTTCACGCACCTTAGCCGCATCAGCTTGCCCACCAGTTGCTTTCATCACAGCGCCGATTAACGCTCCGGCTGCTGGAATATTTCCACCCCGCACCCGCT
This sequence comes from Candidatus Nanopelagicus sp., assembly GCA_016462445.1. Taxonomy (GTDB): domain Bacteria; phylum Actinomycetota; class Actinomycetes; order Nanopelagicales; family Nanopelagicaceae; genus Nanopelagicus. The sequence goes on from JAEMTE010000012.1 coordinate 27,525, forward strand.
CGGCAGTATCTGGCTGCGCGGTGATCGCATCTTCAATTGCCTTCATTAATGCAGAGTCATCTGAGACAACCTTTAATCCACGCTTACTAATCACATCACTTGGTGAACCCTCCCCAGCGATAACTCCTTCAACTACTTGCCGAGCTAACTTATCGGTCAACTCACCACTTGTTATTAATGCAATCACTTGAGCAATATCTTTAACTGAAATTAATTCGGTAGGCAAAACACCTCGATCATTTGCAACTCTAGATACCTCTCCCAGCCACCAACTTCGTGCCTTAGTTGGATCTGCGCCAAGTTTTACCGTCTCTTCAACTGTGTCTAGTAACTCAGCATTAACCATCGCCGCCATCTCTTTATCAGGAACTGACCAAGCAGTTTGTAATCGCTTGCGCCGCTCTGCTGGCTTTTCTGGCAATGTTTTTCTAAGCTCTTCAATCCATTTAGCATCTGGTGCAACTGGAACTAAATCTGGCTCTGGAAAATATCGGTAATCCTCTGCCTGCTCCTTTGATCTGCCAGGGCGAGTTTGTCCACTCTCCTCTAAGAAGTGACGAGTCTCTTGAACAATTCGCTCACCAGCCTCTAACCGATTTGCCTGCCTGATTACCTCACCAGTTGCTGCCCGTTCTACGGAGCGCAGTGAGTTAACATTTTTAGTCTCACTCCTTGTACCAAGTTTTCCGCTACCAATCTTTGATAAAGATAAATTAACATCACAACGAAGTGAGCCTTGCTCCATCTTTACATCAGAGACATTAAGGCTGCGCAAAATATCGCGTAGGGCAGCCACATAAGCACGGGCAACTTGCGGTGCATACTTACCAGTATTAGGAACTATTTTGGTAACAATTTCAACCAATGGAATGCCAGCTCGGTTGTAATCTAAGAGTGAGTACTCAGCGCCGTGAATGCGCCCAGTTGAACCACCAACATGAAGTGATTTACCAGTGTCCTCCTCCATGTGTACACGTTCAATTTCAATTCTAAAACTCTTCACACCATCATCTGCCTCGATTTCAACATCTAAGAAGCCATTAACACAGATAGGTTCATC
>JAEMTE010000053.1 GCA_016462445.1 Candidatus Nanopelagicus sp.
CTTAAGGATCCTTTTTTATATAGGTTAAAGGTTAGATTTTTGGGTAAGCCAATTAACCGTCATGAGTTAGGTGAGCAGCGATTATCTAAACGGAATGCCTTTGGAATTTTATCCTCAGATTGCATCTCAAGCTCAGCCTACGGCGGTGAGCAGATACTTGTGGCCTTAATTCCAGCCTTTGGACTAGCTGCTTTTACTATCTTTACACCACTTGTTGGCTTAATTTTAATTATCCTTCTAATCATCACCTTCTCATATCGAGATGTAATCAATACCTATATGAGAACTGGTGGAGCATATGTGGTGGCAAGAGAAAACTTTGGCAAGGTTATCTCTCAAGTGGCAGCCATTGAGTTAATCTTTGGATACATCATTACAGTTGCCATACAAACTGCAGCGGGTGTGGCTGCGATTGTTTCAGCGCTGCCTGAGTTATCTGACAATAAAGTGATTCTTACACTACTTATCATTTCAATCTTAACCTTTATAAATCTACGGGGAGTAAAAGATGCTGGCTTGATCTTTGTTCTACCCTCCTACTTTTTTATTATTGCAATGTTTACCGTCTTTATCTTAGGTATCTATCGCAATTTAACTGGCTCACTTACCCAATACCCAACCGATACCGCAGGCTTGATGTCACTTGGTCAATCCCAAGGGTTGTTAACAGTTGCAGCAATCTTGTTGGTTTTGAAAGCATTTGCTAATGGCAGTGCTTCTTTAACTGGGTTAGAGGCGATCTCAGATAGCGTGGCATTATTTAAATCACCAGAGCATGAGAATGCTCGTAAAACCTTAATGATTATGAGCGGCGTTTTAGCGACATTAATTCTTGGCATTGCTTGGCTTGCCTATCAAGTGGTTGCAATTCCATACCAATCAGGAACGCCAACTGTAATCTCACTAGTTGCCGCAGCTGCCTTAGGTGACTCTGCCTTTGGCCAGGGTTTTTACTACTTTGTCCAAGCTGCAACCACATTTATTTTATTTGCCGGAGCAAACACCTGCTTTAACGCATTTCCTAATATGGTAAATATTGTGGCAAATGATGGCTTTTTGCCAAAGCAGTTAACAAAGCGTGGTCACAGGTTAGCTTTTTCAAATGGAATCATTTTTATCTCAGGCTCTGCTGCAGTCTTGGTTTTTGCCACAGGAGCCAGTATTACTACCTTGGCTGCGATTTACGCACTTGCAGTCTTTATTGGCTTTGCTTTAACGGGACTTGGCATGGCTAAAAAACGCAAGGCGGATAAGGGTAAATACGCTTTGCATTTGAGCTCAGGGTTGATATCACTTGCAACTGTAATAATTTTATCTCTAGTTAAGTTCACAGAGGGCACCTGGCTAGTTGTAATTGGTACACCAATAGTTGCAATCATTATGCTTAAATTCAATAATAAGTACTCCCAGGAGAGTAAGGCACTTCTTTTAAGCGCCAAAGATTCAAGAGCAACCTCAATTACCAGGCACGCTGTAACAGTTTTAGTTGATCGAATTGATATTGCCACAGTAGGAGCCGTTAGATACGCCAGGAGCTTAAGTCCTAGAAATCTAAATGCGGTGCATTTTGTAATAGATGATCAAAGAGCTCAGGAGCTGGCAAACCAGTGGGATAAAAACCCAGCATTTGATGATGTATCGCTTGAGTTAATTGATTGCCCAGATCGAAGATTACCTAATGCAGTAGTTGATTACGCACTTAAGGTAACTGCGCTAGCTGATGTGGAGTTAACTCTACTTTTACCACGAAGAGCTTACTCAAAGTTTTTAGGCAGATTACTCCATGATCAAACAGCTGAAACTATTGCTGGCCCCATCTCACAACTTCCAAGAGTAGTTGCAACTATCATTCCATTTGATGTTCAAAAAATTATCTCAGGTGAATCTGTTTTAGATAGATTAGATAATCAGATTAAGGATTTAAATCCATTTAGAGCGCAATCAGCCTTTACAAATATACCAACTGCTACCTTAAGTAAAAATAATGAGCCGGTAAGTCATTATGCTGAAAATATCTTGCCGATTGG
>JAEMTE010000029.1 GCA_016462445.1 Candidatus Nanopelagicus sp.
CATTTGAGGTAGTTGGTGCATTAACAAAAGTTTCCCAAGCAGCTAAACCAAAGCCAGGAACCTGAACAAACTCACCATCTTGATTTCCAGCAAAGCCACGAGACTCATCTCCGCCCTCTTCACCAGTTAGATAGACCGCACCTTTGTAGCCAGCACCTGTCGTCTTGTTGTAAAACTCACCAGCATCTGCCAAAGTTGAAGAACAGAAGCGATTAATTAAGTATGAATGTGCTTGGGAGCCATACTGGTCAACCAAAACTGCACCATCTGGCGCAGTTGGAATAACACCAAATTTATTGCTCTGGTAGTCATACCACTCGATCCACTCCATAAAATCTTTACCAGCAACAACTGTTTTCGTCTTTAGGTCATAATGCATTTCACTCACATATGATGCAGTTGTCATACCATTAGCTGAGCCGCGAGCTGCTGCAATTGGATTTGCATTGCTCCACTCATGATTTGTAAGTACGCGAAGCTTGCCATTTACTGGGATAACACCCATGCCATCTGGAATGCCACCAATTAGGTAGCCGCCAACTGAGTCACCTGCAGTTGCATACGGATCAAGGCTCACACCAGCTGCAACTGGCTCCATATAGGTAATGCCAGCAGCTGCATTTGCTGGAATTACTGTTGAGATCATCAGCATAGATGCTGAGATTAAAGTAGTTAAAACTTTTGTGCTCTTTTGCATCAATTAATCCTTTTCTTATATTAGCTTGTGGGAAGTGCTCGAATTAAATAGTAGATATATGAACAAGAGTCTTTAGGTATGTGAATGAAACCAAAATTTTGTATTAAGAATCAACAGGTTTGGAATGAACTGCTGGGTGATAAATGGCTAAGTGAAGGTAAATTTCAATAGTTGCTAGTAATCAACAAACCTATTGCAATAAACATGAGCTTTATCTTCAAACCAAGCTGGCTAAATATAATTTGCTGCCGCCAATATCTAATTTCTACTGGTGGCGATACTTATCTAGTAGGTGCAGGTATCGATAATCCTCAATTTGGCGGGCCTTTAAAGCGGTAATTTGCGGGTCACTTTCTTGGTAGGAGTTATCAATTGGAAAGAGTATCTCTAGCAGATTGACCAAGTGTGGATGCATTTTCATAACAGTACTGTTACCTAGTTAATTAAATTATTGGCTAAGGGCTGAGTTGGTTTTGGTAAACACTTCATGAAGTTGTGGGGAAATTAGAAAACCCCCGCACTCTAGGAAGTGCGGGGGTTTTAGGTTATTTAAGTATTACTTGATCTTGGCGATTTGTTCTTTTGCTTTGTCATATAAAGGTCCTGTGAGTGCGACATAGCCTTTCTCAGGAAACTTCTTTGGACATTGCTCTAATAGATAGGTGTGCCAGGCGGCTACGATCTTTTGTGTTTCAGCATTTTTCTTTGCTGCCTCTGGATAAACCAAACCATATGATGCAGTACCAATTGAGTAAGCACCAGTAATTACCTTCTTGTAATCGGCAACTAATGATCCGTTAGCTTGAATAGTTCCGCCACCTAAGAATGCTGAAGTTCCAGCAGATGATGGAGCAACGGCCTCACCAGCTTGATTAACAATATTGGCTACTGCCAACTTGTTATCAGTTGCCCAAGAAAGCTCACCATAACCAACCCCACCAATCTTGTCCTTAACTCCTTGTGCTACAAGTGCTGAACCAGATGCACCTTGGAAGTTAAATACAGTTGCGAGATTAATTGGAGTTGAGTTAGCAAATGTTCCACTTGCAGTTTTTGGCCACAGGTCTGCGTTTGCACCAGCATTAGTACCTTGTAGGTACTTACCAAACTGCTCTGATGTACCAGATGAGTCGGTGCGGTAGTAAACAGTGATTGGAGTACTTGGTAGTGCGATATCAACTGTCTTAGAGGTTGTTCTTAAAACTGTTGGCTTACCATTTTTATCAAGAACTGGAACTGTTTTAGTAACTTTCTTACCACCAACAGTAACTACCTCTTGCTTGGTCTTATAGACCGGAGTTTTAATAGTTCGCTTTTGGTTATCGGAAATGATTTGTGGATCATTCCACTTTGTAATTTGGCCACCAAAGATTTGAGCAACTGTTGCTGCAGTTAAATTAATTGGCTCTTTAACAGTTGGTAGGTTGTAAAAAATTGCAATTGGAGCTGCATAAACTGGTGCATACTCTAAGTTAGCTGGGAAGCCTGAGGTGTATACGGCATCTGAGGCTGCAAAATCTACTAAATTATTTGTAAAATCTGTTCGTCCCTTACCTGAACCACCAGCGGTGTAATTGATTGTGTGTCCAGTATCTTTTGTGAACTCTACTTTACAAACATCGATAAGTGGTTGTGCAAATGTTGCGCCGCTGCCATTGATTTGGCCAGCAAATGCTGGGGATGAGGAAAGTACTAAACCTGAAGTGGCAAGAACTACTACTGCCATCTTGTTATAAAACTTCATATGCCTCCTTGAATAGATTGGTGAGGCAAACCTAGTTAAGTGAGGGTAACTTCTAACATTTTTTCGGTTAACTACAGGTGTAAAGTAAGTTAACAATTGGTGATTAAATATTAACCAAATCTGCCAGAGACATAATCCTCTGTGCGCTTCTCCTTGGGATTGGTAAATATCTCAACTGTGCTCGCAACCTCAATCAGCCGTCCTGGACCACCATCAGATAGGAAAAATCCGGTGTAATCAGAGACCCGCGCTGCTTGTTGCATATTGTGAGTCACAATCACAATGCTCATTGTGTCTGCTAACTCACGAATAGTCTCCTCAATTCGAAGAGTTGAGCCGGGATCTAGCGCTGAGCATGGCTCATCCATTAAGAGCACCTGAGGATTTACTGCAAGTGATCTTGCAATACATAAACGTTGTTGCTGTCCCCCTGATAATGAACCGCCATACTCATTTAAACGATCCTTAACCTCATCCCACAAACCCGCTCTTCGCAGACAACTTTCCAGTAATTCATCAGAGTTTTGAATTTTAATTTGAGAGAGCTTTAAACCAGATAAGACATTCTCCTTGATGGTCATCGAAGGAAATGGATTTGGTTTTTGGAAAACCATACCGACCTTTAACCGAATCTTGGTGACATCAACACCTGGTTCATAAACATCTTTACCATCTAGCAATACCTGACCAGCAAGGGCGGCGGTTGGAATAAATTCATGCATTCGATTTAGTGTGCGAATAAAGGTTGATTTACCGCAACCAGAGGGACCAATCAGCGCAGTGACGGTGCCGGTGGCAAACTCCAAGGAGATATCTTGCAAAACATGTTTCTTACCAAACCATGCATGAACACCTCTTGCTTCTAACCCACTACCGCCAGTAAATGCTTTCCCAACTTTGGCCTCACGGCCCGCTGCAACATCTCCTAAGGAACGAGTCGCAGATGCACCTTTTGTGTTGCTTGTATTACTTGTATTGCGATCGGTGGCTGTTTCTTGCTTTCCTGTCATCTGGCTCATATTTTCCTCTCGATTATTATTTTTATCTGAAATATTCTCATTACTCATTTTCTACCACCCCTAGCTGCTCCTAAGTATCTAGCCAAGGTAAAAAAGACTAGAACAACAATCATTAAGACAAAAACACCCAACCATGCTCTACTAATTGCATTCTCACTACCGATCAATAAATTCTTCCAAACATAGTATGGGAAGGCAGACATATTGCCTTGAGTTGGATTTAAATTTATCGCATCTGCCCCGCCAATTGTTAATAGCAAAGGGGCGGTCTCACCAACAACCCGGGCAATACCTAAAATCACCGCTGTTATTAAGCCGCTTCGAGCAGCTGGGATTACCACCATTGCCACGGTGCGCCATTGGGTAGCCCCTAAAGCAAGTCCTGCCTCACGCAGATCACTTGGTATTAACTTCAATACCTCCTCCGCTGTTCGAGCAACTGTTGGAATCATTAATACTGTTAAGGCAAATCCACCAGCAACTGCGCTATAGGCATTTCCTAATTGAATCATCCAGAGCGCAAAGATAAATAGGCCAGCCACAATCGATGGCACACCACTCATTGCCTGCACAAAAAATCTAACCAATCCAGCAAATCTGCCCTTGACCTCAACAATATAAAGTGCGGTTAAAATTCCAATTGGAGTTGAAATTAATGTAGCAAAGGTAACAATGTAGGCGGTGCCGATTACAGCATGTAGTAATCCACCCTCAGTAAGTGGCATATCTGATGCGGTTTGCGACATATCATTGCTAAAAATTGAGAATGAAAAGCCTGGTGCACCCAATCGAATAATTTCATATAAAACTGAGGCGAGTGCGATTATTACAAAGGAGGCGGTGACATAAACCAGCACAGTAGTTGCCGAGTTAAATGCAGCTTTTCGATCCAATTTAATCCAGCTCATAATTGTGGTGGTAATTACTGCCATAAATATTAAGGTAATTGCAAAACCCAACTTGCCTTTTAATGGACTAAATCCAACGATTGCTAATGTGCTAGCCAATGTGAATAAGGCGCCAAGAAAATCAGTTACTAAATCCTTAGGGGTTAATTTCCAAGGATATTCAGGCTTTACATCAAGGATAGCTTGGCTCATCCCTACTCCCTTGCTGTCTTATTAATAATATAATTAGCTAGGAAATTAACTAATAATGTGACCATAAAGAGCACAAAACCTGCGCCCATAAGCGCCTGTAACTCAACTGGATCTGCCTCACCAAACTTATTAACAATCATGGAGGCAACTGAGCCACCAGCACTTAGTAGTACTTCAATTCTTATGTCATAGACCAGGTTTAAAACTGTGTAAACCGCAACTGTTTCACCAAGGGCGCGGCCTAAGCCCAACATCGCCCCACCAATTACGCCACCTCTGCCATATGGGAAAACCACCGCTTTAATCATTGACCATTTGGTAGCACCTAATGCATATGCTGCTTGGATTCGCTCAAGTGGAGTTTGCGCAAATACCTCACGTGATACAGCGGTAACAATTGGAATAATCATGATCGCAAGTACTAATCCAGCAATAAATGGTGATCTAGTAAATACTGGAGCTGGCATATCAAAAAATGGAATAAAGCCTAAGTACTTATGTATTAGTTTGGCCCAGTACTCAGCATGTGGCATTAAAACAAAGTAGCCCCACAATCCGTAAACAATTGATGGAATTGCTGCCATTACATCCACTACTACCACCATTGGCTTTTTAATCCACTCTGGTGCGTAATAAGAAAGGAATAATGCAGTACCAACTGCAACCGGCACACCCATCAGCATTGCCAAAATTCCAGTAACCATAGTTCCATATAACATCGCGCCAACTCCATACGAGGCAGCTTGACCATCCTCTGGAACAGCATCGACCCAATTAAAACCGGTTAAGAAAGAAAGACCAGCAGCTCGAATCGCTTCAAAGCCGTTATAGATTAAAAAGAATCCAATTAAGCCAAGAAGTAATCCGGCAATTAATCCACCACTTGTTACAACCGATCTAAAAACCTTGTCGGTAAACCTTGGTTCAGTGGTAATAACTCTTGGTTGGGGGGTTTGCTTTTGTTCAACTACCGCTGCGGACATGAGTGAATCCTCCCCTGAAGCCGCATTATTAGTAAGGCAGGTGGGTTAAAACAAGGTGAACGAGAGATGAAATCAAGCGTGAGTGGCATCCAATAGGCTTACCCCATATGAGCGCCGATCTGCCAAACCTAATCTGGGTCGATTGTGAGATGACGGGTCTTGATATCCAAAGTGATGCTCTAGTTGAGATCGCAGTCTTAGTAACAGATGCTCAGTTAAATGTACTAGGTGAGGGTGTTGATCTAGTTATTAAATGTGACCCAGCCAAATTAACAAATATGCAACAGGTTGTAATAGATATGCATACTAACTCTGGGTTAATCAAAGAGATCCCAAATGGCACAACCCTGGAAAAGGCAGATGAGGCGATCATCGCCTACCTAAAAAAGTATGCACCAGCTGCAGGAAAATCACCGCTGGCCGGGAATTCGGTCTATGTTGATCGCGCCTTTATTGCCAGAGATCTACCCTTATTAAATAAGTATCTGCATTATCGAACCATTGATGTTTCAACCATTAAAGAGTTAGCCAGAAGGTGGCACCCTAAAACCTACTTTGCCGCCCCTGCTAAAGATGGCAACCACCGGGCGTTAGGTGATATCAGAGACTCAATAGCAGAGCTTGATTACTACCGCAGCGCAATATTTATCCCCTAATCACGCAGTAGTAAATAGGTAAAAGTAAGTAGTTGGTATTTGCCGTATCATTACCCCAGCACAAACATGGTGGGCGTAGCTCAGCTGGTAGAGCACCCGGTTGTGGTCCGGGATGTCGCGGGTTCGAGCCCCGTCGCTCACCCCACTATTTCTCTAACCAAAGTAGCAACTAAAACATCAAGGAGTATTAAATGAAGCCGATGATCTTTGATGTTGTAATTGAGATTCCAGCAGGCTCTCGTAATAAGTATGAGATCGATCATGCGACAGGTCAGATTAGATTAGATCGAATGCTCTTCACATCAACTCGTTATCCATATGATTACGGCTTTGTTGAAAACACATTGTCATTAGATGGTGACCCACTAGATGCTTTAGTAATGCTTGATGAGCCAACCTTTCCAGGTTGTGTTGTCTCAGTACGGGCAATTGGCATGCTTAGAATGAGTGATGAAGCAGGAGGAGATGACAAATTACTTTGCGTTGCCGCCGGTGATATCCGTAAGGATTACCTAACAAATATCTCAGATCTGCCCAGCTTTGAGCTAGAAGAAATAAAGCACTTCTTTGAGGTCTATAAATCACTTGAGCCAAACAAGGTAGTTCATGGTGGTGATTGGGTTGATCATAAGGCGGCTGAGGATGAAATTAATGCCTCCTACGCCCGCTATAAAAAGCATTAATTCCTATTAAAAATTTACCTTAGGTAAATCGCTGATAGGGTCGGCCAGTAATAAAAGACCGGGTTGTTAGCTCAGTTGGTAGAGCAGGTGACTCTTAATCACCGGGTCGGGGGTTCGAGTCCCTCACAACCCACTTATGTAGGTAAATCCGAGGGCTATATCCAAACCTTGGATGTGTATCAACCTCGCGGAATTCCTAAAACTAGGCGTACCTCTTCAAACATTGTGTAGAAATCAGTTAATTCAACACCGGTGGCAGTTTTAAATGCATCAGCAAATTTTTTCTTCTTACCTAGATTCTTATAAACTTCCATAAATTTCTCC
>JAEMTE010000030.1 GCA_016462445.1 Candidatus Nanopelagicus sp.
CCAGTTGGTGTGGTTGGTGTTGTAGAAAATGGATTATTGGCAGCACGTGCTGTTGGTGCTACTGGTCTTGCCGCTGGTGTTGCATCCTCAATCATCTGTTGTAATTCGGGAGGAAGATCCTCAACCTTTACAGTTTTCTTTGCCGCTGCCTTTTTAGCAGGTGCCTTCTTAGCTTTTGGCGCAGCCTCAGCTGGTACTAAATTTGGAAATTTATCCATCAACTTGCGCACAACCGGTGCTTCAACAGTTGAAGATGCTGAGCGAACAAATTCGCCGACCTCTGCTAACTTAGCTAGCAGCTCTTTACTTTCAAGCCCTAACTCTTTAGCTAATTCATAAACGCGGACCTTGGCCACACTTCTCCTTCTTCTGGCCCCGCGTTATTTACGCGCGAGCCTAAATAGACCTACTCATAATCTTGAAGTGCTCATTAGAGTGTCATTCTCGCTCGCTCCATACTTTTATTAATTACCTAAATTTTTTAAGTAATCTTCTAACTCTTTAAATTTAATCTCTCCTTCAAATTTGAAGGAACGATTAAAAGCTTTTCGCTCGATTGCTACCGAAAAACATTTGCTATGCAGCCATGCTCCCCGACCAGCCATTCGATGATTTATATCGACCCTTATTTCATTGCCGAGTAAAACCGTGCGAATTAAATCTGTCCAATTCTCCAGGCTTCGACAGGCGATACAACTGCGCTGTGGTTGCTCTTTACTGAACATGCCAACCCTACCCTAAGCACCTTCACTAGGTGAAATAGTTGGCGCTTCCTCTGCCTTTTCCGCCTTAATATGCGTAACTGGATTATCTGGATGGATATCAATTCGCCATTGGGTAAGCCGGGCGGCAAGTCTGGCATTTTGGCCATCTTTGCCAATTGCAAGTGATAATTGAAAATCTGGCACGATAACTTTTGCTGATTTAGCCTCTAAATCAACAATCTCAACTGAGCTTACCCGAGCTGGTGCTAACGCATTTGCAACATAGGTTGCAGGATCTTCAGAGAAATCAATAATGTCAATCTTTTCACCATTTAACTCATTCATTACATTTTGTGCACGGCTTCCTTGTGGGCCAATTAGTGCACCTTTTGCGCTAACTCCTGCGCGATGAGTTCTAACAGATAACTTTGTTCTAGCCCCTGGCTCTCTTGCAATTCCTACAATATCTACTACTCGATCTTTAATCTCTGGGACTTCAAGTGCAAATAACATCTTTACAAATGCTGGGTGTGAGCGAGAGAGTGTTACCTCAGGTCCTTTCTCTCCCTGCTTAACATCTACTACAAAACATTTAATACGATCTCCATGTTTATATACCTCACCCTTTACCTGCTCAGCTGGTGGCACCTTTCCTTCAACTCTGCCCAGGCTTACATAAATAACCTCTGCATCTCTACCTTGCTGCACCACACCACCAATTACATCACCAACACTTCCAGAGAACTCAGTTACTACCTCAAGATCTTTAGCCTCTCGCATCTTCTCTTTAATAACTTTTCGCGCAGTCTTATCTGCCAACTTAGTAAAGCCATCTGGATTATCAGTTACGGTATCGATGCGATCACCATCTGGTCCTAGCACTGGCACATAAATAACTAACTCACCAGTTTGGCGATTTAAAACCGCTCGCCCATGTGGCTTGGCATCTGGCAAGGTTGCATAAGCTGCTGCCACCTCATTTTCAATTGCATTAATTAATCGCTCAAGTGGCAACTTCTTCTCTTGTGCCAAAATCTTAAGTGCTTCAATCTCAACACTCACTTGCCCACCTGCTTAAACTCAATCTCAAGTGTGGCTCGCTTGATATCGGTAAATAAAATTACCTGCTGATCAACTGTTGCAGATAATTCCGAAGCATCTTTAATTCTGCCCTTAACCTCTTTACCATCTTGCAAAACGATCTTTACAAGTCGATCAATATTTTTACGCCAATGACGAGGCTTTGTAAGGGGGCGATCTATACCAGGAGATGTCACCTCAAGTGTGAATGGGCTATCTCCTAGACTTTGAATATTTTCAACTAACTCACCAATTGCTTTAGTTGCAGCGGTTACCTGATCAAGTGATAGATGAGTATCACCATCTACAATTACGGTCAGCATGCTTCGCTTGCCAGCAGTTGTGATTGTTATATCCTCTAAATAAAATCCAAGTGTGGCCAATGCGGGAGTAATCACCGCCGATATTTCTTCTTTCTTTCCCATAATTTCCTTCTTCGATATTAAGTTGTGAGATTAGTTTAACTTATAAAGGTATCCCAAGCAACGCGGGTGATAAGCAGGAAGGTAACCGCTAAAAAAACTTTACGAACTAGAGGTGATCCACCTTTAATTGCAAGACGAGAGCCAAGTATTGCCCCACTCACATTTGCAATGGCCAGTAGTAAACCTAATTGCCACCAGATATGGCCAGTTATTTGAAAACTTAAGATAGCACCTGCATTAGTTGCAATATTTACTAACTTGGCAGTGCCAGAGGCTTTAAGGAAGGCGTAACCAATGCCTGAGACTAAAAAGAATACTAAGAATGTGCCAGTTCCTGGACCAAAGATGCCATCATAAAAACCAATTAATAATCCAATTAACGCCACCAGAAATAATCTTTTTTGATTGGTAAACTTTAAATTCTCACTCATCCCTAGATCTGGTTTGCGCCAGGTATAGATTGCAACCGATGTTAGTAACAAAACAATAAAAGGTTTAAAAAACTCCTTTGGCACTGAGGCGGCAAAGGCTGCCCCAGCCATTGAGCCAATAAATGCTGGCACCATCATGGTGATGGTCAGTGGGATATCTGGCTTTAAATTCTTAAAGTAATTACGGGCAGCAGCACTTGTACCAAATATTGATGGCACCTTATTAGTTCCTAAGATTAACGGCAGCTCTTTGTTAGGTAGACCAATGATTAATGCTGGTAATTGAATTAATCCGCCGCCACCTGCCATCGCATCAACAAAGCCAGCAAATCCTGAGGCGATTGCCAAAAAAATTAAGACCTCAACGCTCATAACTTACTTAACTAATGTTTTAACTACATCAGCTAGTAACACCTCTTGTTTGTCTCCGGATTTGCGATCTCTGATCTCAACCTTGCCATCTACTAATGCTTTGCCAACAATAATTATCTTAGGAATACCAATTAATTCTGCATCTTTAAACTTAACACCAGCACTTGCCTCACGTCGATCATCAAGTAAGACCTCTAAACCTTTTGCCTCTAAATCTTTAGCAATCTTCTCCGCCACATCAAATGGCTGATCCTCTTTACCAGTTGCCACAATATGAACATCAGCTGGTGCGATCTCTGCTGGCCAACATAAACCAATCTCATCATAAGTTTGCTCAGCAACTGCTGCAACCGCCCTTGATACTCCAATTCCATAAGAGCCCATTGTTACTACCTTTGGCTTACCATCTTTATCTAAAACTGTAAGACCTAAACTTTGTGCATACTTTCTACCTAGTTGAAAAATATGGCCAATCTCAATTGCTCGATCAATAATTACCGCCTTCTCACATTTAGGACAGCTATCTCCGGCTTTCACTTCAGCTGCCTCCACATAATGCTCAACCTTAAAATCTCGCCCGCAGGTTACATACCTAGCATGCACATCCTTTTTATTTCCACCAGTTACCCAGTATGAGCCTTCAACAACTCTTGGGTCGGCATAAAGTGTTAAACCAAATGATTTAGCATCTTGTGGCCCGACATAACCCTTAGCTAATTTTGGATACTTAGCAAAATCTGCATCCTCAAATAAATTTAAATCTTTAACTCCAGGTAGATTTGCGCCAAGCCGCTTTAAATCAACCTCACGATCACCCGGTACTAATACTGAGATTGGCGCACCATCTGCCATGAGTAATATATTTTTTAAAGTATTAGCCGCTGTGATATTTGCTGAGTACTTCTTATTTAGTACCTCAACTAATGAATCAATGGTTGGAGTGTTTGGGGTGTCTAGTAATTCAATTGCAGGTGATTTCTCACCTTTAAATGGTGCAACCTTGGTAACCATCGCCTCCACATTTGCCGCATAGCCGCAAGAATTACAAAGCACATAGGTATCTTCACCAGTTGGGCATGGTGCTAAAAACTCCTCAGATTTTGATCCACCCATCGCGCCACTCATTGCTGAAACAATGTTGTATTTAAGACCTAATCTGTCAAAGGTCTTTATATAAGCTTCCCGGTGTTTGTTATATGAAACTTCAAGTCCTTCATCATCTAGATCAAAGCTGTATGAATCCTTCATAACAAACTCTCGTCCTCTAATAATTCCACTCCGTGGACGTGTTTCATCCCGATACTTAGTTTGAATCTGATAAATAGAAAGTGGCAGATCTTTATAGGATGAGAACTCACCCTTAACCATTAAGGTAAACATCTCTTCATGGGTTGGTCCTAGAAGATAATCATTACCTTTTCTATCTTGTAATCTAAATAAATCTGGTCCGTACTCACTCCAACGATTTGTTGATTCATATGGCTCCTTTGGTAGCAGTGCTGGAAAGTGCACCTCTTGAAAGCCAGCTGCATCCATCTCTTCACGAACTACCTGTTCAATCTTTCTAAATGTGCGATAACCAAGTGGCAGCCACGAGTAAATACCAGCGGCAATTCTGCGCACAAAACCTGCTCTTACTAATAACCGGTGGGATGCCACCTCAGCATCTGCAGGATCATCACGCAGTGTGCGAAGTAATAAGGTGGACATCTTTAACATGGGTGAAGCCTACCTACTGAACAGGAGTGGATTAATGAGGCGGGGTAGAAAGTGCCCCAATTAATCTGTAATTATTCTAATTTAGGCAAAAATCTTTACGCTCAGGCAGAAGATACTGCAGATTAAAAGCCTGAGATGCTCGGCTGGTCTTTTACAGCGGTAAAAAATGAGGCGTAACATTTATACATGGCAATTTTTGCTATCGCAGGCTTTGTAGTAATTATTTGCCTTGGCTTATACTCAATTAAATTGGCATTTACTTCTGATTCAGGTGGAAGATTTTGGGATGTTATCTTAATTATTTTTATCTTTGCGATGGCTTATATCTGGTATGCGTTTTGGAAAAGTAATATTTAAAAGGTTATAAGAATTAGGAAACTGCAACTGATGGTTTACCCGATGCCACCCCAGCTGCCTCCATCTCCTCCGCAAGGCGCATCGCCTCTTCAATTAATGTCTCAACAATCTGTGCCTCTGGCACAGTTTTAATTACCTCACCCTTAACAAATATCTGTCCCTTGCCATTTCCAGATGCCACACCAAGATCTGCCTCTCTTGCCTCACCTGGTCCATTAACAACACAGCCCATTACTGCAACACGAAGTGGCACAGTCATTCCTTGCAAACCTGCTTGAACTTTTTCAGCCAAGGTATAAACATCAACTTGGGCTCTGCCACATGAAGGACAAGAGACAATCTCTAACTTACGTTGGCGCAGATTAAGTGATTCTAAAATAGAGATACCAACCTTTACCTCCTCCACTGGTGGGGCAGAGAGTGAAACTCTGATTGTGTCGCCAATTCCTTCAGCAAGTAATATGCCAAATGCGGTAGCAGATTTAATTGTTCCTTGGAAAATTGGTCCAGCCTCAGTAACACCAAGATGTAATGGGTAATCACACTTTGCAGCAAGTAAGCGATAAGCCTTCACCATTGTTACTGGATCATGATGCTTTACTGAAATCTTGATATCACTAAAGCCATGCTCTTCAAATAAAGATGCCTCCCATAGCGCCGACTCAGCGAGAGCCTCCGGTGTTGCCTTGCCATACTTTGCTAGCAATCTTGGATCTAAAGATCCAGCATTAACACCAATGCGAATTGGAATCCCAGCATCCCCAGCAGCCTTTGCAACCTCTTTAACCTTGTCATCAAATTGTTTAATATTT
Organism: Candidatus Nanopelagicus sp.; assembly: GCA_016462445.1. Lineage (GTDB taxonomy): Bacteria > Actinomycetota > Actinomycetes > Nanopelagicales > Nanopelagicaceae > Nanopelagicus. The sequence goes on from JAEMTE010000030.1 coordinate 5,901, forward strand.
CCAGGATTTACTCTAACTGCTGCGCAGCCAGCATCAATTGCGGCAAAAATATACTTTGGTTGAAAGTGAATATCTGCAATTACTGGAATCTGTGATTTCTTAGCAATCTGAGCAAGTGCGTCAGCATCATCTTGGGAGGGAACAGCAACTCTAACAATCTGGCAACCAGAGGCGGTTAACTCAGCAATCTGTTGCAAGGTGGAGTCAACATCTGCAGTAAGAGTGGTGCACATAGATTGCACTGAGACTGGTGCATCACCACCTACTAAAACTGAACCAACCTTTAGCTGTCTACTTTTGCGACGTGGCATAAGTGTTGCAGGTGGAGCTGAAGGAATTCCTAAATCAACCATGAGTAAAGCCTATCTAGAAATTCATTCTAATTGGGTTAAAGATATCTGCGGCTAGTAAGAGAATTGATAAACCAGCCATCAATACAAAGACTGCCATGGTAATTGGTGTGAGCCGTTCAACATCAAAGGGTGCAGGCTTTGGTAATCCCCGCCTTCTAGCTAGAAAATTACGCAGACCATCTGCAAGAGCAACTGCCATATGTCCACCATCTAACGGCAGAAGTGGCAAAAGATTAAACATGCCAACAAATAAATTAAGGGATGCAATAATTAAAATAAAGGTAGCAATCTTCTCTCGTGTAGTTAATACCTTCGTATTTGCAGTCTCACCACTTACTCTGGCTACACCGACTACTCCAACTAAGCCTTCGGCATCACGTTTTTGGCCACCAAATGTTTGAGATACTAAATCTGGAATCTTAGATGGCAAAGAAATCAAAGAGGTGAGGCTATTTTGTAAAATCTCCCCAGTAAATTTACCTGCTTTAATAGTTGCCTCACCCGCTCCATAGGTGATAGTTCCAACTTTATTTACTACCCCAAGTACACCAATTACTTTGCCATCTACATCTCTGCCTGCTGGAGTAACTGAGATATTAATCGGCATTCCATTTCGCTCAATAGTTACTTCAATTTGTTTACCAGCAGATGCTCTGATTTTCTTAACAACATCAGCCCAATCTTTATAAGTTACGCCATCAACCTTTGTGATCTTATCTCCAGCTAATATGCCAACATTTTTTGCAGGTGAGGGTGTTGATTTAGCAGAGCAAACCTCAGTTGCAGTTTGTGGAATGCACTCACTTACCTTATCTACTGTGCTAGTTACCGCAGTCACGCCAGCGGAAGTAAAAAGAGTTAGTAATAAAATAAAACCAATAACAAAGTGTAAAAATGAACCAGCACCTAGAACAA
>JAEMTE010000001.1 GCA_016462445.1 Candidatus Nanopelagicus sp.
TGTCATTAACTGCAATCATTGGAAACTTTAAGGCACCATCTTTAGCCATTTGGCTTAGTCGAATAACGCCAGTTGTAGTCTCTTCGCAACCTGCCAATACTCCATCGATTAACTCTGTGCGGGTTGTGTGAAGTACATTTACTAAATCACAGCCATCATCAAAAACTAATTGTGGTTTTATATCAAGAGCAGCGTTTAAATGTTTGTAGTAGCCATCTCGGTCAACTGCATTACGAGCAAAGACTGAAATTCCATACTCATAGACAAGTGCAGCAGCAGTATCATCCTGAGTTGAAAGTGGGTTTGACGCACAAAGTGCAAGATCTGCTCCCCCTGCTTTTAATGCCAACATTAAATTTGCAGTCTCAGTTGTAACATGCATACATGCTGCAATACGGACTCCCGCAAATGGCTTCTCTTTTGCAAAGCGCTCATTAATTTGCGCAAGCACTGGCATATTACGAGCTGCCCATTCAATCCGCTTCTTACCCTCACTCGCTAGCGCTGGATTTGCAACATCGTTTTTAATCGCAGTTGTTGTACTCATTACTCTCCTATGTGTTTATTTACTTAATATCGGTTTATTACTCAATGGTTAGGGGATAAAGATACCCTAAATTTATAGCTCTTTATCGAATTTTAATCAGGGAGAGTACGGCGTCTCTGATCTTAACCATCTCTTTTTGGGTATTTGCCTCCACATTTAACCTAAGTAATGGCTCGGTGTTTGATCCCCGCAGGTTAAACCACCAACTATCTGCAGTAATAGTTAAGCCATCTAACTCATCTATTTGATATTGACCATGATATTTATCACGAACCTTTGCAATAGATTTTGTGACATCTTTAACCTTGCTGTTTATCTCACCACTTGCTACATACCGGTTATAAGGTGCCAGCAGCTGGGCGAGATTACCCTTACTCGCCATCAACTCCGCTATCGCATATAACCCAGCTAACATCCCAGAGTCTGCCCGCCAAAAATTTTTAAAATAGAAATGACCAGAGTGCTCCCCACCAAATACTGCGCCAGACTCTGCCATGAGGTTTTTAATATAAGAATGGCCAACCCGACTTCGCACTCCAATACCACCATGCTCGGCTATAACCTCAGCAACCGCCTTTGATGAGATCAGGTTATAGATAATAGTTGCCCCCGGTTTCGCCTTTAGCTCACGGACTGCAATTAAAGCGGTCAAAGCAGAGGGATTAACTAACTCACCCGCCTGATCAATTAAAAAGCATCGATCAGCATCACCATCAAAGGCTAAACCAATATCTGCCCTCTCTTTTTTAACCCGCTTTTGTAGATCCTTCAAGTTAGCTGAATCAATGGGATTTGCTTCATGGTTTGGAAAATTTCCATCTAACTCAAAGTACATTGGAATTAACTCCACATTTAAGCGAGCCATCACAGCTGGGGCGGTAAAGCCCGCCATTCCATTGCCAGCATCAATGACTACCTTTAGTTTGCGCTTTTTAAATGTATTTTTTGGAAAACTCGCCAAAAGATAATCAACATACTCTTTTAGTAAATCCTGTTTCCTTACTGAACCAACTGGGCGATTTGAAATTGGTACACCCTCTTGAATTAATTCACGTATCTTCGCTAATCCAGAATCTTGTCCAATTGGTCGAGCTCCACTTTTGCATAGTTTCATGCCATTATATTTTGCTGGATTATGGCTGGCAGTAAACATTACGCCAGGTAGATTTAATTTACCTGAGGCAAAATACAACATATCAGTTGATGTTAAGCCAAGTCTTATTACATCCATACCCTGACTAGTTGCACCATCAGTAAAAGCATCGGCAAGTAATGGTGAAGAGGGCCGCATATCCTCGCCAACTACAATTGTTGCTGGCTCACGTTCTTGTTCTAAAAATTTAGCAAAAGCAACACCGAGTGAAAATGAAAAATCTGGTGTTACCTCATCCTTGACTAGGCCTCTGATGTCATAGGCCTTGATTATTTTCTCTAACATAAGACTCTTAACTTAGAGGTTAAAACAGATTTTTTGAAATTAATTAGATGGCAGTACTCGCAGGTGCCCACGACGGCCTAACTCAGGTGACATTGAGCGAGTATCTACATCAGAGTTAGCTACCTCGCGCACCGCATTTGCAATCGCCATTAAATCCTCATCGGTCGGACCAACCTCATGATTACTAATCTCTTCCTTAATTACACTCCAACCAACTGGAGCAGTTAACCGTTCGCTATGTAATTGGCAAAGATCATAATTGTGCGGCTCAGCATATGTTGAGAGTGGACCAAGTACCGCTGTTGAATCAGAGTAAATATATGTGAGAGTTTTAATTGCAGAGCTAGTACAGCTTGCTCTAGAGCATCGGCGGCCAGTCAACTTCCTCATATCAAAAGGTTAATGGAGTAAGTAGCAAAAAGTTGGGATTTAGCCCCGTGTAATAACACCTGCATCTGATATTGGCTCAGCGGCCGTTTCTAAATTAGCACCATTATTCATCGGAATATAGCTACTTCCAATACTGCCAGATTCTGGAAATAGAATTACACCGCCACTTATCCCCTTACCTTTAGCAACTACCTGTAATCGATTTAAACCAGTTGGAGCTTGCCAGGTAGTGAAATTACTTCCACTTATTCGCTCTTCAATCTTCTTTCCATTAATGCTGACTGCAGTTATCAAGACATTAATTCGATCTCCAGAGAAGGTAAGGGTTGGTTTTGATCCAATTAAATTAGCACTCCACTGAGTCAATTGATCAGATGCAGTTGCCCAGGCAAATTCTTCACTCTTACTAAATGTTAAGTTAGTCAGCACCGAAGCTAATATTGGTTGAGTTGAATTTATAATTATTGAAAAAGGTTGATTGCTTGGAGCAAAGGTAAGTGGAATATTTAAGACACGCTGACTAGCCGCGGAAAATTGCGAAAGCCCAATTGGCACAAAATTACCATCTTTTGAATTAATAATTACCTCAACCTCAGCATCAATTTTTCCAGGAACTAATAAGCGCATGGAATGATTGATTAAATTATTTCTATCAATTAACTTTCCAGTCAATCCTGTGATGGCAGCGATTGTTAAATGTTTTGTGGGAGCAGCAACTGGCGCTACAAAATCAGCTCCTAGCGATTTAAGACCTTTCTTGCGCTCATCAAAAAGGTATGAACTAACTCTGCCAGATTTAGTTTTAACAGCAATCATGATTACTTCTTCACCAGGAATTAATGTATCTACCGAGATCTTTTTGGTTGAATTTTGCGGGATAGAAACAGTGCTAGGTGGTAGAGCGCCATTAGGTGCAAAAACTTCAATATCAACTGATGCCTCACTAAATCCACTATTGATAATATGCAAAACCGACTTACTTGTTAATGCACCAGATCCACCAGCAAACCATTGCTCACCATTACTTACTGAACATGGCACAACCGCTTTCCATTTATTAATCGCAAAGGTCAGAGCTGTTCCTGGATTACCCTCAACTAAAACCGCATCAGATTTTAAGGAGATCGCATTACTTTTTCCAACACTTAGTTTTTTACTTCTGCCATCAATTTGACGCCTACTTATTTTTGAATTAGTTAAAGCAGCGGTAGAGGTAATCTCGCCGCCAAGTGCAGGGCAAACAGTGGCGGGATAACTAGAGGTTAATTTAATCTGCTTACTACGGGTTGGCGCGGAGTAGGCGATAAATGCAAGTAAAAGCAGTGACAATATAAAGCTTAAGGATTTTAAGTACGCAGCTTTGATTTTCATACTAACTCCTCAAGTGGCACCTCTCGGCGCCTGCGCCCGGCTGGGAGTGCTAACACAATAACTACAAGAATTGCGATTAGTTGTAGTGAGATCCATGCCCGCCGCGTTGTGCCATCATGAGTTAGCGATATTTCACCTGGTTCATTAATTTTAAATATCGGCTGGCCAAATTGATTTTTTTCCAATTTAATAATTTTGCCATCTTTAAGTAATTGCCAATTTGAGTCATATTTCTCTGCCAAAACGACTGAACCTGATCCTGGTATGAATGCAGATGAGGTACGTTCAGTTGAATCTAATCCAAAATATTGACCTAAATTACTTTGATATGTGACTCTGGCATGTGAATTATTAACCTTCCAAACCACACCATCTTTAGTTGCTGAGCTTCGGGTATAACCACCAATACCGTCAACTGTTCTAACAAATGCAGCATCGACTGGGTTTTTCATAAATACATATTGAATTCCATAAAAGCCTAGGACTTGACTACTAGTAGCGCCAATGCCATTGACCAATTCAACAATTGCTGTGTGAACTAAATCTGGTGTGGTACCACCAATATCTGGATCTCCTAATTGCAGATCACCGCCCCTAGTTATGAAGTACTTTAGTTGCTCACTCCCCTTGCGAATTACTAATGTCTTTGGCTTAGCACTTGTAGTACCTAAGTCGGTAATAAATGCTGGGATTACCTGCTCCTGATCGGTGCGCACGAGTGAGTTAGCACCGACTGTAATTGCCCAAAGTGGCAAAATAATTATTGATATCGCAGTAACGATAACGGTAAATGCAGAAACAATATGTTTATAGCCAAAGTTTGATCTTCTAAGTTGTGGCATTAGGTTATCAGCCATTGTAAAAGTAAAAAATAAAATAATAAGTTGTGAAAATATAATTAGTGGGCCGACCCAAATACGTTCAGCTGCGCTGCTATTTCCAACTATGTAATAGGAGCTTAAGGTGGCGGCTAGTGCAATTGCCATTAAAGCTAGTGCGGCTGGTTTTCTATACTTACTCGAGATTAATCCGATTAGTAGGTAGATTACAAATGGAGCAGCGATAAAGATCGCTGGCGCACTTTCTCCCCCTGGATTAAAGAGCAAAGTAGAGATTTGATCACCAGATGCAACTGATAATCCAGGCTCCTTTAATCTAGATATCGGGTGCAGGAAAAATGAAAGTGAGAGAGGCACATTCATTAAAATTGGTGTAATAAACAGAGTAAATCGCTTCTTTACTTCATCATTATTTAAATTATTAAAGATCTCTCGCCAAGTAATCTTATTCCGAGCTAAAGTAGTTAAATAATTGTTCAAAAAAATGAATGAGTGGAGTAATAACCAACTAAAGAGAAATACTGGTGAAAAGGTGGTAGCTAAAGCTGCTAGCAGTGAGATACCAAATATCTTCCGCCACCTAACTGCAAGTAACCCAAAATCTCTGCCCTGTAGCGCTAATAGCATGGGCAAAATAATTGCCACCACAATTGTGCCAAGTCGGCCTTGATTAATTGCCGTCATTACAGCTGGTGAAAACGCGTACAAAAATGATGCAAATGTTGCAGAGTACTTACTAATACTGTGATGGCGAAAAGTCAGATAGGTGATTACAAATAATAGGGTTGGTGTTAAAAAGAAGAGTAGGGCAATAAATAATTGTGGATTACCAGCCGTAATCGCTGAGGCAACACCAATAATAGGAATCCAAGCCGGAGTTGCATCATTACTACCTAAGCCAATTAGATGCCAGGATTCGGCAAAGGATTGAATTAGCTTCATCCCACTATCAGGAGAAATTGGTAAGGCACCACCTGATAAAGAACCAAAACGGTTACGGGAGTAAATGATCGCGAAGGTAAAAGTTAGTAAAAACCCAAATAAAAATGGTTGCTTAACCAACGCCCTTAATCTGCTGAATTTTTTAACACTTTCATACTCCATCTCATCAAAGCTCTCATCAATTACACCAATATCGGAGTAATTTCTAGCCCGAGTTATATCTAGCTCATTTTTATTTGATTTAAAAGCGTTAAGTAGTGAGGATGAGATTCTCTCTAATATCGATCTAACCTGAACTCCACGGGGTGGAATAAATGGTTTTATTACTCGAGCACTTAAAACTCGATTAGATCTGCGGTATCTACGTGATTTAATTAAATCTGCTGGCTTAAAAATCAAAAGCGCAATCGCAGCAATCTCATCGCCTGCATAACCAGGTAGTTTGGCTAACAAATAAATAATTGATCTACCTAATGAGGTAACTAGCAATTGAATTGCTACCCAAGGCAGGATCCACCAACTTGAGTTAGCTAGTAAAACAAAAGCTGCATTTCTTCGATCTAATAACAATGGGCGATGCAAAATCGCATCTTTAACATCAATTGATCTGCGCTCTGAAGATGAGGCCTGCGCGTGATAAAGCACAGCCTCTCCAACACAAACAACAGAGTAGCCAGCGATATGAGCTCGCCAACCTAAATCAATATCATCTCTAAATAACTCAAGGCTGGGATCAAAACCACCAAGATCTTCAAAAAGTGATCTTTTAATTAACATTCCAGCGGTACTAACTGCTAGTACATCAATAACCTCATCGTATTGCCCTTGATCATGCTCACGCTTTTCAAGTCCACTCCAACGAGTGCCATTTTCGGTGATGCTAATTCCAGCCTCTAAAATATGTTTACGGTCATACCAACCTAAAATCTTTGGTCCAGCAATGCCAACTTGTGGTCGCTGCACAACCGCATCTAACAACTTAGCTAATGCATATCGATCTGGCGCACAATCATCATGCAAAATCCAGAGCCACTCCTGCTCACCAGATTCTGTTATGAATGGTGGAAGTTTTGCTACCGCAGCGGCAACTGCAGATCCAAAGCCTGCGGTGCGCGATTGTTTAATTACTGAAATACCAGCATTACTTAATAATTTTATTGAGCCATCTTTAGATCCATTATCTACTGCAACAATTTCATCTGGTTGATGTTTCTGTGCAGATAATGCTGCAACAACCTCTGGTAGCCAGGTAACACCGTCATGTGTAACAATAATTGCTGTTACATATTGATCTTCTATTTGGGCTTGCGCCCCGGTGATCGCTTTTTCAGCCACCCGTTATTTTATGCGCTACGGCGCTTTAAGCGTCGGCGTTCGCGTTCTGATAAGCCACCCCAAATGCCAAAACGCTCATCATGAGCTAGGGCATACTCAAGACACTCAGCGCGCACCTCACAGGATAGACAAACCCGCTTAGCCTCTCGGGTCGAGCCGCCCTTCTCAGGAAAGAAAGCCTCTGGATCGGTTTGAGCACATAAAGCCCGCTCCTGCCATGAAAGCTGTTCCGATGAAATTACCAAGGCTGCAAGCTCTGCGTTTTGATCTGACATATCTCTCCCTAAACTTTGGCTAGCACTTCAACTACTTCGGGCTCGGTTGCCCGCTAATGGGATAATTACACGCTTGTAACTCGATTAAGTCAAGTCGTTAGTGGGGGGAATTGGGGAAATTAAAACCCTAAATAGTTGGAGATAACCACCATTCCTGCAGCAATTTGGGCATCTTGGGCAATAATTGAGTTAATTACGCGGCAATTTTCCCCAATTTTTGCACCTTTGCCAATTATGGAGCCACTTATTTGGCAACCAGCGGCTATCGAAGCATTATCACTAATGACTGTGCCTAGATTTATAACTGCAGTGCTAGAAACTTGAGCAGTTGGTGATATCAGATGATCATTTGAGTGTTTTGGGGTAGCAGCAGATTGCACCTTGCCGGTTATTAAATCAGCGGAGGCTTTAACTAGCGCTGCCGGATTTCCGATATCAAGCCAATAAGAAGTATCTAGGTAGCCAAAAACTTTACTTCCAGTAGCTAATAACTTTGGAAAAGTATCTCGCTCCACACTAACCACCTGATCACTTGGAATCTGATCAATTACTTTGCGATTGAAGATATAACACCCAGCATTAATAAAGTTGCTCACTGGTTTATCCATCTTCTCTAGAAATGATTTAACTCTTCTGCCTTCACCCATTTCAATACACCCATAAGCTCTGGCATCTGCTACCTCGGTTAGATAAAGAGTTATATCTGCCTTATTTTCAATATGAAACTTAAGTTGCCCAACTAGATCATGCCCACTTAAGACATCCCCATTAAAAACTACTACCTGATCAGATGGATCAAGTAATGCGGCAGCATTTTTTATACCACCGCCAGTGCCAAGTGCGGTTTTTTCAACTGCGTACTTAATTTTTATACCAAACTTTGTGCCATCACCAAAGTAAGGCTCAAAAAGCTCAGCCTTATATGAGGTAGCTAAAATAATCTCAGTAATACCTGCCGCTGCAGCTTTTCTAATTTGGTGCTCAGTAAAAGGAACTCCTGCTACCTCAAGCATTGGTTTGGGAGTTTTTAAAGTTAGCGGCAACAGCCGGGTTCCCATGCCCCCAACTAATAAAATTGCTGAGGTACTCATGACTTAATCCGAGCTACAACTTTTGCAATATTTTCATCAGTGGCTGTAAGAGCAATTCTAATAAAGTTATCACTGCCATAAAAGCTGCCTGGGGTTACTAAAATGCCAAAAGATGCAAACCAATCTACTGTTTTATACCCATCCTCACCCTTGGTGCACCAAATATATAAACCAGCCTTACTATGCTCAATCCTAAATCCAACAGCTACCAATGCTGCACTCAGTAAAGTACGCCGGTTGTTATATCGCTCTGCCTGCTCCTGCACATGCTTTTCATCTGATAACGCTGCGATCATTGCATGCTGTACCGGTAATGGCATCATCAGGCCAGCATGTTTTCTAATCTGGCGAATCTGATCAATTAATTTACTATCCCCAACTACAAAAGCTGCGCGATATCCAGCTAGATTTGAACGCTTAGATAGTGAATGGACCGCAAGTAGGTTTGTATTATCACCAGATGCGAGCGCCAAGATAGATTTAGCATCCTTAGCAAAACCTAGATAACACTCATCACTTGCTACAACTGCATTATTTTTTCTTGCCCAATTAATTACCGCAGAGATCTCGCCATCACTTTGCACCTGACCGGTTGGATTAGATGGTGAGTTAAGCCAAGTGAGATCTGCTTTTGGCCAATTAGCAGCATCAATATCTACTGCGATCGTCTCTGCTGATGCCATTAATCCGCTAACTAAGTATGTTGGATAAGCAACCTTTGGATATAAAACCTTTTTACTTTGCAAAAATGTTGGCAGTAGCGCAATAAACTCTTTTGAACCAATTACCGGCATTACATCAAACTCACCAGATACACCTAGGTTTTTAATTGCCCAATCTCTCATAGCACTACGCAGTTGCTCGCTACCTGCGACTATGGGATAACTAGGAGAGTTACTTGCTGTAGCGAGTGCCTCTTGAATAAATTTTGGTGTGGCATCAACCGGTGTGCCTTGGGAGAGATCTATAAAACCATCGGAGTATTTTTTTGCCTTATCACCGTAAGGTGCCAAAAGATCCCAAGGAAAATCTGGCAGGTTGCGCAAAATTTACTTCTCTTGTGGTGGAAGGGCTGCCACTATCTGGTGATCCTTACCGATTGGACCAAGCTTTGCCGCCCCGCCCGGTGATCCAATCTCAACAAAAAACTTAGTATTAACCTCGCTGTAATCCTTCCACTGTGAGGGAACATCATCCTCATAGTAGATCGCTTCAACTGGGCAGACTGGCTCACAAGCGCCACAATCAACACACTCATCGGGTTGGATATAAAGCATACGATCGCCCTCATAGATGCAATCCACTGGGCACTCTTCGATGCAAGATTTATCTTTCACATCAACACAGGGTTGAGCAATTATGTAGGTCACGCTTCTCCTTATAGTTATTAAAGCCGATATAGGTAGAGAATACTGCCATCAGCGGCGGCAGATACAACGGTAAGTTTAATAGAGGGGGTCAAATGCAGCCATCAGCGGCGCAGGTAGGAGTGCGAGTGAGTATTCGCCTGCATGATCCATCGGGTGGCTTTCGGGATATTTTGGGCATTTTAGAGAGCGAAAACACAGTGCGAAAGAAGGATGGCACAGTTGTTACCTTTGATCCAGCAAAGATAGCGGTATGGAAGATTGTGCCAACTAAATGAATCAAACTCAGATCCAATTATTTGATACCAAATCACGCCAACTACAACCATTGCAAAGCAGTGATGGCAAAAAAATAAGAATCTACAGCTGTGGCCCAACTGTTTATCGAGATGCCCATGTTGGCAATATGCGCACCTTCTTGCTTGGTGATCTAATTACTAGGCTCGCAAAGTATCTTGGTAATGAGATTGAGTTTATTCAAAATATTACCGATGTGGGCCATATGTCAGAGGATTTTGTAGAGGACAAGATACTGGCTCAAGCTAAGGCAGAATCAAAGGATCCATTTGAGATTGCTCGAACTTATGAGGGTAGATTTCATAATGATCTTAAATCTTTAAATATTACTGCAGCTGATTTATATCCAAAGGCAAGTGAGTGCATTGCGATGATGCATGATTTAATTAAAAAACTAATTGATACCGATCATGCATATTTAGGTAGTGATAATTGTGTTTACTTTGCTGCCCAGTCATATTCAAGTTATGGCGCAATTAGTGGTAATCGATTAGATGCGCTAAAGCCTGGCCATAAATTTGAATACACCGAGGATGGGGCAAAGAGATTTCACGCAGATTGGGCGCTTTGGAAAGCAGCTGCTGGGCGTACTGAAATGATTTGGGATTCACCATGGGGGCCAGGTTTTCCTGGTTGGCATATTGAGTGTTCTGCCATGTCACTGCACTACTTAAATAAATTTGTTGATCTTCATCTTGGCGGTATTGACCTGCGCTTTCCACATCATGAAAATGAACGAGCACAATCTAATGCAGCAATAAATTCTGAGGCGGTGGCTCTTTGGGTTCATGGTGAGCACCTATTATTTGAGGGGCGAAAAATGGCTAAAAGCACCGGCAATGTAGTCTTGGTATCTGATTTAATCGCAAAACATTTAGATCCACTAGCACTACGGTTGTGTTTTTTAGAGAACCGTTATCGCAGTCAGATGGATCTAAGTTGGGACAGTTTAAAAGCAGCCCATCTATTAATTCAGCGTTGGCGGGAGAAAACTGCAGTTTGGCGGTTGGCTAAGGTTACTGATACTAAGCCGGCGGTAAGTTTTATTGATGAAATAATTAATGATTTCACCACCGATCTTGATACACCACGGGCGCTGCAAAAGCTAAGAAGCATTGAAAAAGCGCAAACCTTAAGTGATGGCGTTAAACTTGAGATCTTTAAGGTAGTTGATCCTTTATTTGGCTTAGATCTACTTAAACCTGCAGTAGTTAAGAGTCAATTGCCGCAAGAGTTACAAAAGCTGCTTGATGCAAGATCTGTTGCTAGATCTACTGGAGATTTTGTGGAAAGTGATCGATTACGTGATCTGCTGGCAAAGGATGGGATAGTTGTTAGAGATAGCAAGGATGGCCAGAGTTGGGATTATCTAATTTAGTTGCGATAACTCTTTCCTGATATTAAAGCCACTAATAAAGTGAGAAATCCGCCAATTAGAAATAAATTTCCATAGGTATTTCCATAGATTAATAGCTCATCCCCAACCCCAGCTGTTCCACCCCTGAGCACTACCGCTAACCAAGCAGCTGATGCAATTATCTGGTATCTGAGGTAAAAAAAAGTTTTACCAACAAAGAGCACTCCTAAATAGGTAAGTAGTAGAGATAAAATAAAACCAAATGGTTCAAAGGCGTTATGTAAAAGGGTTGCACTAAAGCCAATTAATAAGCCAAGTAGGGCTGCTTTAATTATCTTCAATTAACTCCAGCAAAGATATCTAGTTCTCGACCCTTTGTATCAAAGGGAGCTGCTGCCTCACCTTTTACCAATGTGTAGTACTCATCTCCCCAGACTTCTAGGCCAAGATTATTTGAGAGTGCAAAAAATGGACCATCTATTGATATTTGAGTGGCATGAGCTTTCATGGCGGCAAGTTTTTGTGGCACAAACTCTGGAGCATTAATAACAGTGGTGACTAACTCATCTGGCTTTGCCCAAGGCAAATCCTCAACACTTTCTGCGCCAAAGAAATCAGAACCAACCTCTTTCATCTTCTCAATTCCCTCTTGAACTACCGATCTTGGTGTGGTGTTCCAATAGATCTTACTTATTTGCCATCCTTGATCGATGGCAAGCTCTGCAGCACGCATTGCAACTCGGTGAGCTTTAATATGATCAGGATGGCCATAGCCACCAAACTCATCATAGGTAATTAGAACCTGTGGTTTAGTCTCTAAAATAATCTTAACTAATTCAAGAGCTGCCTCATCTAAATCAGTTTGCCAGAAAACATCGTTACGATCATTTTGTGGTGTTCCCATCATTCCGCTATCACGCCACTTTTTATTTGGTGCACCTAAAAATCTATAATCTTTAATACCAAGTTCATGCATGGCATTTTTTAATTCAATTATTCGTTGCTCACCTAATTTGTCATCTTTATCACTAGCTAAATTTGCCAGTTCAGAAAGTAAAACCTCACCCTCTTCACCTCTGGTGCAGGTTACTAAGGTTACCTGCGTACCGGCAGTGGCATATTTAGCCATAGTTACACCGTTACCAATAGTCTCATCATCTGGATGGGCATGAACTAATAACAATCTTTTCGCTGCACTCACCCGCATAATATAACTGTAAAAGTAACAAAACCTGACAATCTGTGTGTATCAGATTAGAATTAACAAATGACTGATGATAAATCCAATCGCTTACCTCGCGATGAACGTAGAGCACAGCTGCTTACAGCAGCCCTTGAAGTATTTACTACAGCTGGATACCACTCAGCAGCGATGGATGAGATTGCAGATCATGCAAATGTTAGTAAGCCAGTTTTATACCAGCACTTTCCATCTAAGTTAGACCTCTACCTTGCAGTATTAGATATTCATATTGATTCTCTAGTTTTTACAATTCAAAAAGCAATTTCCGCTAACCGAGAGAACTCCTCTCGCGTTGGGGCAACTGTTGAGGCGTACTTTGGATTTATTGATTCTGAAGGTGAAGCATTTAGATTGCTATTTGAAAGTGATATGAGTTTAGAGCCACAGGTCAGAGAGCGGCTAAATCGTATGACCTATGACAACGCTGCGGCGGTTAGTGCGGTGATATCAATTGAAACTGGGCTAGGTAAAGAGGAGTCAATGATGCTGGCAGTTGGAATTATCGGAACAGTCCAAATAGCTGCTCGTCACTGGTTAGATCGAGATGGCAAAATAGATCGCCAGCGGGCAACTGAATTAGTTATGAATTTAATGTGGCGGGGAATCTCTGGGTTTCCTAAGTCACAATCTTAAATTCGCATACTCGCTAGCAAATAGATAGAGTTAAGTTATGGCCACTGTAAAAGCAGCAGTAAAGAGTTCAGCCCGAACTGAGGTTAAGATCGGCATCTCTGATAGTTCAAATGAGTTAAATATCGATTGTGCAAATACTCAAGCGGAGGTAGTTGCTAAAGTAAATGAGGCAATTAAGTCTTCCTCTGTTTTATCCTTAAGTGATAGCAAAGGGCGAGAGATTTTAGTTCCTCACAATAAGATTAGCTATGTTGAGGTTGGCCAATCTGCTGATCGCCGAGTTGGTTTTGCAAGTCAATAAAATTACTAACTAGATAGCCAGAACTCTCCTAGCGTTAGCAGTTGACTCTAGTCGCTCCCATTGCGCAGGCTCTGTGGTGTATTCACCTAATTGATTTAACTTTCCATTGCCGTGATAATCACTAGCACCAGTCATAACCAAGTTAGCTTGCCTTGCTAAGGCGATTAATTGAGCTTTCTCATCTGGTGAATGATCGCGATGATCTACCTCAATACCATCTAAACCTGCTTCAATTAATGAACCAAAGGTCTCTAGTGAGATTGTTCGACCTCGATGCGATGCCATTGGATGGGCAATAACTGAGACACCACCTGCTGCCTTAATTAACTTAATAGCAGCTTCAGGAGTTGGTGAGTAGTGGGCAACATAGTATTTTGAGTTGTTATGCAACATCTGAGCAAATGCCTCATCCCTGCTAGCAACTACACCCTTTTTCACTAAAGCATCAGCAAGATGGGGACGGCCTAATGTTGCGCCATCTGATAACTGCTCTAAAACATCTTTCATACTAATATCAATTCCAGCTTGATTAATTCGAGCGATAATCTTTTCCATTCGGCCGTGGCGATTTTCTCTAGTTTTTTCAAGTGTATTCATCAACTCGGTATTACTTGAATCAAATAATAATCCTAAGATATGCACACTTATGCCATCTGTAGTTTGGCATGAAATTTCAGCACCTGGTACTAATGCAATGCCGGGCCGAAGCGCAGCGGTTGCCTCTTGCCAGCCACCAGTTGAGTCATGATCGGTTAACCCAATTACCTTAATCCCAGCTGCTAATGCTTTATTAATTAACTCAGTTGGTGTGTCAGTACCATCACTAAAGTTAGTGTGAGTATGCAGATCAATTACCATTAATTCACCCTCTTATCTTCTTCAGGTTGATTTGATCGCAAAACAAATAATGCACAGCCAAAAAGTAAACCGATAATTCCCGGAATTGTGCCGGCAGGTGGTTGTTGACCTAACCAAATGAATGCCAAAATTGCACTTACTGGAACCTCAAAAAATACAACCAATGAAACTACTGCTGGTGAAACTCGCTTGAGAGTGAAGTTAAATAATGTATGACCTAAGAATTGCGCACCAATAATTAAGCCTGCTAAGAGAAGCCACTCAGTTGATGAATAGCCAGTTAGATTAGACTTTGTAAGTAAAACTAATGGAAAAATTAAAATGGCACATGTTGAATAACATACGGTTGTAAAGGTTGAAGTTGATATTACTTTTTGTGCGTTTGCACCAATAATCATGTAAGTAGCTCCTACCGCACCACCAAATACTGCTAGAAGATCTCCTTGGAAAGCCTGAATTGAAACACTGAAATCAATTCCAGTAATAGCAATTACTGAGATAAATGCAATTATCATTCCAGCGATGGATTTTCTAGGAATATGACCGCCTGCTAATTTAATAAATAGAGCAGCAAAAATTGGTTGAGTCGCAGTTAAAGCGGTACCAGTTGCAACGCTGGTTAACTTCATTGCCCAAAAGAAACAAACAAAATGAGTTGCTAAGAGTGTGCCAGCTAATACTGACCATCTAATGGCATTAAGTTGATCTTTGGTTTTCCACTCTTTCCGTGCGAGCGCAAATGGCATCATCACTAAAGCACCCACTAAATTTCGCCAGAAAATCATTGTTGGAATAGGCATTGTGGCCTTGGCAATTATTGGACCTGAAGAGCCGATACCAAGGACTCCAAAAATCAGGAATGGGATATCTCGCCCCGTTGGCAGTTTGGTGTGATCCTGATATTTCATGGGGTAAAACCTATCTGTAATTTAATTATTGTTATGAATTGGTATCAAGCCGATACCCTAAGCCTATGAATACAAGTAAAGGTGCAAACCTAAATCGTATATTCCTAGCCCGATTAGCTGGTACTGCGGTCTTTGACCCAAACGGTGATCAAGTTGGCAAGATTAGGGATGCGGTTGCAAACCTGCGTAGTAACAATCAACCACCAAGAATTTTGGGCTTTATTGTTGAGGTACCCCCACGCAAGCGAATCTTTGTTCCAATTACCCGTGTAACCTCAATTGATAACGGCCATGTAATTATTACTGGGTTATTGAATATGCGACGTTTTGAACCACGCACCAATGAGATCACTGTTTTATCAGAGATGTTAGATCGCACCGTAACTTTAATCGAAACAAATGAAAAAGTTGTAGTTGAAGATATTGCTATGGAGTTATCAAAAACTAGTGATTGGTTTATTGAACGCGTGCATGTGATGAAGCGAGGTAGTGGCTTTCGACGACGTGGTGCTTCCTCCACTGTTACTTGGGCTGAAATCTCAGGAATTGCAATCAATGAAACAAATCAAGGTGTGAGTAATTTACTTAGTACATTGGCAAATCTACGTGCAGCTGATTTGGCATCGGTATTACATGACCTAACTGTTAAGCGTCGAGTAGAGGTTGCTAGGGCATTAGATGATGAACGGTTAGCAGATGTATTAGAGGAGATGGATGAAGCATCTCGGGTTGAATTACTTGCAGAGCTTGAGGGTGAGCGAGCAGCAGATGTATTAGAGGAGATGGATCCAGATGATGCTGCAGATTTACTACGCGAGGTTGGACAAGAGCGTGCACAAACACTGTTGGCATTAATGGAGCCAGAAGATGCCGCTGATGTTAAGCGGTTAATGCATTATGAGGATTACTCTGCCGGCGGCATGATGACAACTGAACCAATTGTTTTAACCGCTGATTCAACTGTTGCTGAAGCACTTTCTAGAGTTAGATTATCTGAGGTTGCCCCCGGTCTTGCATCTCAAGTATTTGTCTGCCGTCAGCCAACTGAAACCCCAACCGGGCGATTAATGGGTGTTGTGCATATCCAACGATTACTACGTGAGCCACCAGCCACATTGCTGGGCGGAATTCTTGATTCAGATATTGCCCCGTTATCAACTGAGGCAACATTAAATGAGGTCTCATCATATCTAGCAAGTTATAACCTGCTAGCAGTTCCTATTGTTGACGCAAATGAGCGCTTACTTGGCGTAGTAACAGTTGATGATGTGCTTGATCATTTACTTCCTGAAAATTGGCGACATGAAGAATCGGTAAGACGAGAGAGTGAGAATCGATAACCATGGCAAAGCAAAAGATAAATAAAAACTCACTTGAGTTTCCACGTGAAGCTCGCAGAACACTTAAGCCTTCCTATGACCCAGATGCTTTTGGTCGCTGGTCTGAGCGGTTTGCGCGCTTTCTAGGTACTGCACGCTTCTTGGTCTATATGACCTGCTTTGTTTTATTCTGGGTATTATGGAATTCATTAGCGCCAGATGAATTAAAATTTGATCATTATCCATTTATTTTCTTAACCTTGATTTTATCTCTGCAAGCATCATATGCGGCACCGCTTATTTTGTTAGCCCAAAACAGGCAGGCAGATAAGGATCGTATCCAAGCCAACGAGGACCGAGAGCGAGAAGAGCGCAATATTGCTGATACTGAATATTTAACTCGTGAATTAGCTAGCTTGCGTACTGCAATTGGTGAGGTGACAACAAGAGATTATTTGCATAGTGAGATTAGTGATGCAATAGAAGAGATTGTTAATAAACTAAACAAAAAGTCTTAAGTATTTATATTTAATCTAACTCCAACTAAGGATTTAGGGCGAATAATTATTTTCTCTAATATCCCATCAAAAATTGCCATTACTTTTTGATCAGTTAAAACAATGGGATTACCCTCATCCCCACCTTCGCGGAGTTTGGAATTAAAAGGAATTTTTGCTAGCAATGGAACATCCGCACCAACTAGCTCACTTAATCTACGTGATGTCTCTTCTCCACCGCCGCTACCAAAGATTGAAATCTTTTCACCACACTTAGAACATGCCGTATCTGACATATTTTCAATAACACCAATAACTGGTTGTTTAATTTGATGGGCAATTCTTCCAGCACGTTCGGCAACCTCAGCTGCAGCGATTTGAGGGGTGGTAACAACAATAATTTCTGAGGTTGGAATTAATTGGCCAAGTGAGATTGCAATATCACCAGTACCTGGTGGTAAATCAAGAAGGAGAAGATCTAGATCCCCCCAATAAGCATCACTTAATAATTGTTCTAGTACGCGGTGCAGCAGTGGTCCGCGGTATGCAACTGGATCAGATCTTTCTGGCTTAAACATCTCCATTGAAACTACCTTGACCCCGTAATTTTCAACTGGAATAAAGGTTTGATCAATTGCGGTTGGACGTTTATCTAAAATTCCCATTAGTCGCGGGATTGAATGGCCATAAACATCAGCATCTAAAATTCCCACCTTTAAGCCGCGAGCTGCTGCTGCTACCGCTAAATTTACTGTTACTGATGATTTACCAACTCCACCCTTGCCAGATGCAATTCCTAGCACTCTAGTAAGTGAGTCAGGTTGGGCAAAAGGAATAAACTTTTCTCGTCCGCCTCTAATTAATTTTTTAACATTATTGCGCTGCTCCTCATTCATAACACCAAAGTTAATCTCTATACTCTTTATTTCATTAATTTCACTTAATGATTTGGTGATATCAGATTTAAGTCGATCCTTCATTGGGCAGCCAACAATGGTAAGTAAAATACCAATTTTTGCTAAGCCATTAGAAAACTCAACAGACTCAACCATTCCCAACTCTGGTAAAGGTTTATGGAGTTCTGGATCTATAACTGTTGCTAATGCGGTATTAATCAGCTCTACTGTACTCATAGTAGATCTGGATCAATCTTTGGTTTTGACTTCATATCAAAATCATTTTTATCAATAACATCATTAAAATGCTTTTTAATAAAGGTTTTTGGGTGTAGATCTTTTACCTGTAAATCTTCATAACCTGGTCCAAGGTTTTCTCTTAACTCATTAGTGACATTTTGTGCCATATTTTTTAACTTGATTAAAAATCTAGCACTATCTGCTGCCACATTTGGCATTCGATCTGGACCAATTAAAATCATGCCAAGCACAAGTAATCCAACTATTTCACCCCCACCGATATTAAACATAATTATTTCTTAGAAGCGGCAAGGGTTACAGTTGCCTCTCGGGAAATACTGTTACGTGTATATTTAACCTTAACTAAATCGCCAACATTATGGCTGCGAATTACCACAATTAACTCATCAGAGTTATTAATAGCGACTCCATCTAATGAGGTGATCACATCTCCTACGCGAAGTCCTGCTCTATCAGCTGGCCCACCAGGAGTTATACCAACTCCTTCACTTGAAATTAATGCACCAGTACCAGTAAATCTTATGTCAACAGAGATTCCCATAACCGGATAGGTGGCAAAGCCATTTTTAATTAATTGTTCAGCTGTCTTCTTTGCTTGATTTATTGGAATAGCAAAGCCCAGACCAATTGAACCAGATTGACTACCAGCACCAAGGGTGGCAATTGCTGAGTTAACGCCAACTACCGCACCAGTTGCATCTACTAATGGGCCGCCTGAGTTACCAGGATTAATTGCAGCATCAGTTTGTAGCGCATTGATAAATGAACTCTCGCCAATGCCATTACCTGTAGTAACTGCTCGATTCTTTGAACTAATAATTCCAGAGGTAACAGTCCCAGCTAAACCAAGAGGTGAACCAATAGCAATTACTGCATCTCCTACCTGCACCTGATCGCTATTACCAAATTGCAGTGTAGGTGCTGATGTAACATCAATTTTTAGAACTGCAAGATCGTAGGAGTTGTCTCGGCCAATTAATTTAGCTAAATATTTTTTACCATCAGATAATTCCACAGTAATTGTGCCGTTATTTGCACCAGCTGCAACCACATGGTTATTTGTTAAAATAATCCCATTGCTATCTAGAAAAAATCCAGATCCTGTGCCAGATCCTGCAGATGCCTTAACTTCAATTGAAACTACCGCTGGGATAACCCGGGCCGCTAGAGCTGCAATTGAATCAGGTGCTCGCTGCACAGTATTTTTAGTATCAACAAAATTAGTGCCAAGATTTGTTGAAGAGTTACGACCAATAGTTGCACCAATTCCACCAGCAACTAGTGCAATTACAATTGCCATCACAAAGAGAGCTGGGGTATTGCGCCTTTCAACAACTTGAAAACGGCTAACTGGCTGGCTGGGCTGCCACCAAGGAGTATCAGATGTGCGCCTCATTTAATTAAGTTTATTTGCTACTAATAGACCTGCGCCAATTGGAATCACAGTGCAAGCCCAACGATCATCCTCTTTTATCACCTTAATTGCATCACGGCGGGCAATGCTCTCTGGATCACGCTGGGTTGGATCTGCCACCTTGCCACCACTTAACACATGATCAATTAATAGTAAGCCACCAGGCTTTAGTAAACGATATGACTCATGAACTATTTCAAACAGATCAACAGCTGCTCGAATAACTACTAATTCATATGCATTATCAGCAAGTTTTCCAACAACTTCAATTAATTTCCCAGTAATTACTCGATACTTAGTTACTGCAATATCCGCCTCTTCAAAAATATTTCTTGTAATTTTTGAGTGCTCACGCTCAGAATCAATTGTTGTCAATACTCCATCTGCTGGCATTCCTTGCAGTAGCCAAAGGGCGCCAACTCCTGATCCAGTGCCGATCTCAACAACTGATTTTGCATTAGAAAATTGAGCTATGAATTTTAAAAAGTTTCCAACGGCAACAGTTGAATCTACGGCGCCAACCTCTTGCCCATTAAGTCTTGCCTGCTGCATAAAGTAATCCTCGACAGCAAAGCTTTCAGCAAATATATTCATATCACCACGAGCTGGGGTTTGAGAGTTCAAAATGCACCAAGCCACTCGATTAGCAGGCGCGTACCAAATCCAGTCCCACCCTTTATATTTTCACCAGCATCTACCTCAGATCTGCCGGTACCGGCAATATCTAAATGAACCCAATTGCGATCTCCCACAAACCTCTCCAAAAATAATGCGGCTGTTACCGAGCCAGCTGAGAAGCCAAACTTATCGGCTAAGTGATTTAAATCAGCGATATCACTCTCCAACGCCACTGCGTAATCATCAATTAATGGCATATGCCAGACTTTTTCACCGACTCTATTTCCAATCTCATGTAATTTTTTAGCAAGTGAAGATTGCCTGGTATACATCGCTGCATACTGCCTACCTAACCCCAAAGTAGCTGAGCCAGTAAGTGTTGCTACATCTACTAAGTAATCTGGCTCTAACTCTAGATCTGCATAGGCAAGTCCATCTGCTAAAACTAATCTTCCTTCAGCATCAGTATTTAATACCTCAACTGTGGTACCACCGAAATGTTTAATCACATCAGAGGGCCGTTGTGCTGTACCAGATAAAGCATTCTCTGCTGCCATTAAAAGCGCAGTAACTTTTACCTTTGGCTTTACCTTTGCCATCGCAACTATTGCGCTAAGTACGGCGGCAGCTCCTGCCATATCACTTTTCATTCCAATCATGCTCTCATATGGACGCTTAAGTGATACACCGCCAGTATCAAAGGTAATTCCTTTTCCAACTAAAACAACATGAGGCCAATTACTAGATCCTTTGGGAGCGTATGTAACTTCAATTAACCTTGGACCAGGATTAGGAGCTGAATTACCAACTGCAACTAACCCACCAAACTCTTTAATTGCGCGGCCAGATTTAATTGAGATTGAAAGATCTGAGGTTTTAGCAGCCGATACCATTTCTGTTGCTTGCTTTGCCAGCCAAACTGGGTTTTTTATATTAGCCGGAGTATGAATCAAATTTCTACATTGCCAGACCGCTGTCGCTAAGATATTTGCATACTCAATCTCTTCCAAAAACTCACCGTAAATTACTAACTCTGGCTTTTTATCTTTTTTCTCAGATTTTAATGAAAATTGATAATTAGATAATATAAAGGCAACACCTTGTGTGACGACTGACTTTGGTTCACTAGTTAGGCCAGATAGTACGACAGAGTTTGACCCCTTTACCTTACGACCAAGTGCACTAGCCGCCTTACGAATATCATCATCGCTCTGCTCGCCCACACCTACTAAATAAATTCTGGTTAATTGGTCTAAAGTAATTGGCACCTCAATAATTTCACCAGCTTTAGCAGTGAACTCTGGCCAGTTAGCTAACTCAATATTTAAATCTAATTTGGTTAAAGCTGTAATTTTATTAAGAAACTCGGTTTTAGTGATTTCGACTTTCTCACCCATGATTACCGGGATTGCAAAGGCGGTAATGCCATTAAAATCTAAATTAGATTTTGTTAGATGTGTGAGTTTTGGATATAGACCTAGGATTTTATAGACCATAACCCTGCTTTGAATTAAATCAGTCGATTACTTTTTTACTAATGCAACAGCTGCTTGTAATACATTTCCTAAATTAGTTGCCTCTTCAACATTTAACTCAACAACCAATCGCCCGCCACCTTCTAGTGGAATTCGCATAACCATAGAGCGAGCCTCTTTAGTGACCTCCATTGGACCATCACCAGTTCTTGGTTTCATCGCTGCCATTTAGCTCTCCCCTACAAATTTAATCATCGTCCCGCTAGAGGCGTAATTATCCCTCATATGCCTGCGGGTGGGAAATCCTATAAATACCCTTAAGAAATCAATCCAATTAAGCGCGATCTGCCTGACTGAATAACTGATATGACTGCTCGCTCTGGCACTCCAAGTTTTTCTGCAATCTCATTAACACTAATCATATTTACCAAATGCAAAGTCAGAATCAATCGCTCTTCATCTGGCAGGGTGTCAATTAATTCAGCGATCGTCCTACCGCTGTTATCAGTTGCCATGCCTAAAGATTACTGGGCAGAGCCAATACTTTCGACCTTATGCGGATACTTGCCTTGCAAATCGGCGGAGGGAGAGCCAAACTCCCGCCATTAATACTGGCTTAACAAAGAGTAAAACAATCGGTGGAGCGATGATCTCTTCATGCCAATAAAAAATTGTTCCTCCCTTTATTTTCTTTAATTCAAACTTACCACTACCTCTTATTACTCTTCCAATATGATCAACTTCGCATAGTAATGGTGGGTGCCATTTTCTTATCTCCATAGTATCTAAAATACCTAAACGTAACTTTGGATAAAGACTTGGAAATAATCCAGTAAAGGCAAAAATTAAAACTCCCTTGCCATTTTTTACAGTTCTATCCTGATCTAACTCAGACCAGACCTTTGTCTGTAACATCCACTTACCTTGCGAACTCCAATCAACTAATGAGCTCCAAACCATCTCTACTGGTTTGTTAACTTTTATGGTCAATGATAAATCAGAAAGTTTTCTCATTTTTTCTTAATTGAATCTATGGCTGTTGAAATATCTCTACACCAATTGACTAGCTCAGATTGACCAGTTTTCATAAAATTTTGGGTTGCAAGGTGATCAAGTGCAACCTGCATTGGATCATAAACTCCAGTTGGATCACAGATGGCAATAGGTTTGTTATGAAACTTTAAATATCTACCTACCCAGATTTCAAAAAACTCCTCTAATGTTCCAATGCCACCTGGTAAGACTATAAAAGCATCTGAGAGATCTTCGATTTTAGCTTTTCTAGTTCGCATATTAGTAACCACATGCATTTGCGAAGCCTGTTTATCTTCAAACTCAAGATTGATTAATGGCTCCGGAATTACGCCAATAGTTGCAACTCCGCTAGCTCTTGCCCCTCTTGCAACCGCGCCCATCATTGAGGCCTTGCCACCGCCCCAAACAAGATCCCAGCCTTGTTCACCAATTGCTTTGCCAATATTAAATGCTAAATCCAGTGAGCTTTCTGGAATATTAGGAGCAGATGAGCAGAAAACAGCTACGCGCATGTAATTAGTCTATTGCTTTGCGCACACTTTGATACCGTTATCTAATGAGCAGCAATCAAAAAAGCGCCTATGGCTTTGGTATCGCTACCCAAACACAATCTGGTCAGATACTTGAGTGCTTTTTTTACTCCTTAGGAGTAGGGAGTGCGCCAGCAGCTAGCAGCAGCGATGATTATAAATCTCTAGAGGGTGATGATCAGATCCGCAGAGTTAAGAAGGTGGCGGTAGTAGTCAAAATTGATTTAACAGAACAACCAAAGGATGTGGCAGATGCCTATCTAAGGTTGCATCTACTCTCCCATAGAGTAGTTAAGCCACATGGCTTAAATCTTGATGGAATATTTGCAATACTTCCTAATGTAGTTTGGACATCGGTGGGAGCTTGTGCGGTAGAGGGCTTTGAACAAATTCGACCAAAACTACAAAGTAAGTATGGCAATCTAGTTATTTATGCGGTGGATAAATTTCCTAGAATGATTGATTATGTAATTCCAGAGGGCGTACGTATTGCAGATGGTGATCGGGTTCGCCTTGGTGCTTATCTTTCACCTGGCACAACTGTTATGCATGAAGGTTTTGTTAACTTTAACGCCGGTACTCTGGGTAAATCAATGGTGGAGGGACGTATTAGCGCAGGTGTAGTAGTAGGTGATGGCAGTGATATCGGCGGTGGTGCATCAATTATGGGAACTTTAAGTGGCGGTGGCAAAGAGGTAATATCAATTGGCCAGCGCACACTTCTTGGCGCTAACTCTGGGGTTGGAATAAGTCTGGGTGATGATTGTGTTGTTGAGGCAGGGGTTTATATAACAGCTGGATCTAAAATTACCTTGCCAGATGGAAAAGTAATCAAGGCAAAGGAGTTAAGCGGGGGTAATAACCTGCTATTTCGACGAAACTCACAAAGTGGGGCCCTAGAAGCACTTGCTAAAACTGGTAGTTGGAGCGGCCTAAATTCAGTTCTACACAAGAACTAACTTTTAAATAATTTTTTTGGCGAGGTAATAAAGCCAATTCCCCAAGAAAAATGCATGGTTAATAAAACAAATGGCATAAGTACTCGATCAAATAGTTTTCGTCCAATTAAAAAGCCACCAAAAATTATAAGTGAAATATAGATCAGTGCCGGCGTAGTAAATATTGGGTTAATTACTAATCCACAAAGCAGGGATAAAGTGGTAATTAGTACAGTAATTGGCGGAGCTAAGTAGCGATAATTAACAGTTCCTTTATGTTGGCGAGAGATTACTCGGCGCCAGCGGCCATACTGAAAATACTGCTTAGCTAACTTTAGGAAAGTGTTTCGCGGTCGGTATGTAACAACTAATCTTGGATCAAACCAAACTAAACCACCGTTTTTTCGCAGGCGATGATTTAACTCCCAATCTTGGGCACGAATATATCGCTCATCAAAACCACCAGCTGCCAGAATTGCAGATTTATTAAATGTGCCAAGGTAAACCGTGTCAGTAGCCCCAGCTACTCCACCGGTATGAAACTTAGATGGACCAACTCCTAACTTGGAGCGCATTGCTAAGGCAACCACTCGTTGCAAGCCATACTCACTATCGGCATACATTAACCCACCAACATTTACTGCGCCCTGCTGCTGCATAATCTCTACTGCGGTTTTTATATATGAATTTGAAATTTCAGAGTGTCCATCAACTCGGCAGATAATTTCATAAGTAGCGGCGGCGATTGCAAGATTTAAGCCAACTGCAGTTTGTCCAGTTAGATTATTAACCAATTTAATTCTGCTATCTGCTGCTACTAATTGATTAGCGATTTGATTTGTCTTATCTTTTGAAGGACCAAGGGCTAAAATAATTTCAATATCACTAGGGTAATCTTGCTGAAGAATTGCTGAGATGCAGTTAGCTAAATCCCTCTCTTCGTTGAGAATTGGCAAAATAACTGAGACCGCTGGAAATGATGAATTTCTCATAACCACTCCGATCATTATTTGATTACAACTATTCCCTACCCATAATCTAGGATAAGAAGATGAAATCTGCTCGCAGTATCAGGATCTTTACTGGTATTTCGATCGCAATTCTGGCAATTTCTGCAATTAGTTCCCTCGCTTTTGGCACAGTCAGTTCCTTTACCAACAAGGTAGATGCATTTGCTGGTTTAGATAAACGACCAGATAAACAATCATCAGCAGTTAATTACCTACTAGTTGGCTCTGATACCAGAGAGGGATTAAGTAAGGAAGAGTTAAAAGCCTTGCGAGTTGGCTCTGTTGCTACCGCTGCTGGAAAAAGATCAGACACTATGTTGCTAGTTCATATCTCTAAGGCGAGAGATAAAGCGGTCTTAATATCAATTCCGCGAGATAGTTATGCATTAATACCAGAGCACACTACAACGGCAGGAAAAGTTAAACCAGCAGTGCACTCAAAAATTAACTCCGCATTTAATTGGGGTGATGCACCTTTATTAATTGAAGTAATTGAAAATATGACGCAATTAAAAATTGACCATTACATTGAGATTAACTTTGCAGGTTTTGCCAGGGTAGTTGACTCTCTGGGCGGGATTGAAGTTTGTACTAAAAAAGATATTGATGATCCAAAGAGCCATTTAGTTCTACCAGCTGGTGTTCACACATTAAATGGTATTGAAGCCCTCAAATATGTTCGTACCCGAGAGTTTGATGGATTAGGTGATATCGGAAGAATGCAACGGCAACAAGCATTTATGTCATCAGTTATACAAAAAGCTACAAGTGCTGGAGTTTTACTAAATCCAATTACAGTGGCAAATTTTATTAACTCAGCACTTTCAGCTATGACAACTGATAAAGACTTAAAAAATTCGGATTTAATTACACTTGCTAAGCAGATAAAATCACTATCCGCTGCAAGTGTGCGCACACTTACTGTGCCACTTTCAGATTTAAACTACTATGCAAATGGCGTTACTGCTTCAGTTTTATGGGATCCAATACTTGCACCACAACTCTGGGATCGCTTGCGACAAGATCGGGCGATAGTTGATGAAGTATCACCCTCTCCTTCGCCATCCTCATCAAAAGAAGCGAAGGCTGATGTGGTTGATAAATTTAAAACCCGTACCGCAGAGGATAATATCTGTCGGTAATTTATTGATTCTTAGGTAGGCTCTTCTAATGGCATTAAAGCTCTCAGTAATTGGTACCGGCTACTTAGGTGCAACTCATGCCGCATGCATGGCATCTCTTGGTTTTGAGGTTATTGGCTTTGATACTGAAGGATCAAAAATTGATTTACTTGCAAACGGTAAGGTGCCTTTTTATGAACCAGAGCTTGAGGATTTACTTAATGCTCAAATTAAATCTGGCCGGCTTAAATTTACTAAAAATATTACTGATTTAGCAGATGCAGATGTGCACTTTATTTGTGTTGGTACGCCTCAAGTAAAAGGTGGAAATGCCGCTGATTTAACCTATGTGAACTCTGCCTTAGAAAGTATTGCAAAGGTAGTAAAGCCAGGTGGGTTAGTAGTTGGTAAATCAACAGTTCCAGTTGGCACTGCAACAAGACTTCGAAATAGATTAATTGAATTAAATCCAAAGGCTGATTTAGCTTGGAACCCAGAGTTTTTGCGAGAGGGTTTTGCAGTTGAAGACACACTCCATCCAAATCGGTTAGTAGTTGGAGTTGTAAATGATCAGGCAGAGAAAATATTAAAAGAGGTTTATGCGGTAAATTTAAAGGAGAACACACCATGGGTAAGAGCTGATCTGCCCACTGCTGAATTAGTAAAGGTGGCTGCTAACTCATTTTTAGCAACCAAAATCTCATTTATAAATGCAATGGCTGAGATATGTGAGGCAGCCGGTGGTGATGTAACAGTTTTAGCTAAAGCAATTGGCTACGACCCAAGAATTGGTAGCCGTTTCCTGCAAGCAGGTATTGGTTTTGGTGGTGGATGTCTACCTAAAGATATTCGAGCATTTATGGCAAGGGCTGAGGAGTTAGGTGCTAGCCAAGCCGTTGAGTTCCTAAAAGAGGTTGATGCAATAAACCTACGAGCAAGACAGAGGATTATTGAGTTGGTAAGAAAAGATTTATCAGATGATTTGCAAGGCAAAAAGGTAGCAATTTTAGGAGCAGCATTTAAACCTGATAGTGATGATGTGCGCGACTCTCCAGCACTTGATATTGCTGCCCAAATTCAAGCAGCAGGGGCGGTAGTTACTGTTCATGACCCAAAGGCAATAGTAAATGCGCAGAAGCGCTTTCCTGCTTTAAAATTTGCTGAAGATATTGATAACACACTTAAAGATGCTGAAATAGTTTTACACCTAACTGAGTGGAAGATTTATCGAGAGATTGATCCAGTTAAGGCAAAATCATTAGTAAAGAGTGCCATCATGATCGATGGCCGAAATGCATTAGATCGCACCACTTGGCAAAGTGCTGGCTGGAAATTTAGGGCACTTGGGCGAGCAAATAATGAGTGATCAAATAGATCAATCACTTGCCTTAAAAACTTGGGCGGTAGTTGGCTTAAGTAATAATTCAGAGCGTGCAGCATATGGTGTTGCAAAGCTATTAATTGAGAAAGGTCATACTGTAATTCCAGTTCATCCAAAGGCAGAGAGCGTGCATGGTCAGAAAGGTTATGCAAAACTCTCTGACATTCCAGTATCTATAGATGTAGTAGATATATTTGTTAACTCTGATTTAGCTGGCAATGTGGTGGATGAAGCAATTACAATTGGTGCAAAGGGTGTTTGGTTGCAGTTAGATGTAATAGATGCTGCAGCAGTTTCTAGAGCAAAAGATGCCGGTCTTCTTACAGTTATGAACCGATGTCCTGCGATTGAGTATAAGAAGCGCGTTTAATTACTCATCTATCTCACCGCTGTAGTACTGCTGCGCATGAATAATTTCAGTAAGTAATTTCTCTAAATTATTGCCAGCTATACCCACCTGCTTACTAGATTGGTCAAACTTTAAATCTGGATTACGTGCCATTAGATGTAGGTATGGGCGATAATCATCACTTGCCTCATCAGTTATTAACTTTCCTGTAATTACAAAGTTTTCAAATGCATTTGTGCTTCCTAATGGTAAATCTAATACTGCTCGCAAATACTGCTCAAAGTAATTTGTTACTGAACCAATCTGGCTCCAATATTGGGCAAGTGGAGTTAACCAATTAATTTTAACTAATTTTTTGTAATCT
Source organism: Candidatus Nanopelagicus sp. (assembly GCA_016462445.1). Classification (GTDB taxonomy): domain Bacteria; phylum Actinomycetota; class Actinomycetes; order Nanopelagicales; family Nanopelagicaceae; genus Nanopelagicus. The sequence goes on from JAEMTE010000001.1 coordinate 28,401, forward strand.
GCAGCATCGACTAATAATTCAAATGCTCCAACTAAGCCAATCTCACCTACTAATTTGAAAGCTGAGAGTTGTATTTGCTCTAGTTGATCATCACTTACTCCAGGTGGTGGAGTGATTGTTAAATTATTAGTAACTAAAGTTGCTGGCCAACATGCAATCTGATTATGAGCAGATCTTGCAATTAGAATTGAAAAACAATCACCAGTTACTGGAGTTTTCTCAATTAATGATAGTTGCTCCAAGGTTTTACTCGATGGATATATCCGCACTCCAGAGCGCTCAACTGTCTTAATGGTCGAGATTGCAAGAAGATCTGGCTCTATACAGAGCAGTTGGCAATCTTTAGAAAACTCAATTAATTGATCTGGACTGATATGGCTTGGCCCAAATTTAATTCCTACCCCAAGTTTGCGCCCCTCATTTTCATAAACTGCCCTCGCCCAGTCACCTGCAATTAGGCCAACAATCGGGAATGTCATGTAATAAGGTTACCTGCATAATGGTTCAAATAATTCTCGCCTCCTCCTCAACATCAAGATTGCGGCTTCTTGAGAGTTCTGGAATTAAACCAAAGGTTATGGTCAGTGGCGTTGATGAAGAGGCACAAGAGTTATTATCACTATCTCCTGCCGAACTTGTTATTGCCTTAGCTATTTTAAAAGCTCATACCGTTAAAGATAAGGCACCTGCTAATTCATTAATTCTCGGATGTGATTCAACATTTGAGTTTGATCATAAGTCACTTGGTAAACCTGGAAATAGAGAGAGTGCAATTGTTAGATGTAGGCAGTTAAGTGGGCAATTTGGTTATCTACATACAGGTCATTGTTTAATAGATTTAAAGCAAGGCATTGAGTTAAGTGAAAGATCTACTGCTAAGGTGCAATTTGCGCAGATGAGCGAGGAAGAAATAATTGATTATGTTGACTCTGGCGAACCATTGCATGTAGCAGGTGGTTTTACATTAGATGGATTAAGCGCACCCTTCATTACAAATATTGAGGGTGATCCAAGTGGAATTATTGGCTTATCCCTGCCGCTACTGCGAAAGATGATCATTTCACTTGGATATAGTTGGCCAGAACTAAAAAATAAGTAATTATTTAGGATAAGTTTGGCTTATGAGCGATCTTTATAAAGACCCAATTGGCACTGCAGAAGCTGCAGCAAAAGTAATTGCAAAGATAACTGGTGTTGAAAAACATGATGTGGCTTTGGTTATGGGCTCAGGTTGGATCTCAGCTGCTGATGCACTTGGAAAGGCAGAACATGAATTTGCAGTTACTGATCTGCCCGGATTTCCAGCTCCAACTGTTTTAGGTCATGGTGGCAAAGTTAGGTCATATAAATTAGCAAACTCGGTAAATGCATTAGTTTTCTTAGGTAGAACTCATTTTTATGAAGGTTTAGGTATGGAGCCAGTTGCTCATGCAGTTAGAACTGCAGTTAAAGCAGGTTGTCGGACAATTGTTCTAACAAATGCTTGTGGTGGTATTAATACCGATTACAAAGTAGGCCAGCCAGTTTTAATTAAAGACCACATCTCATTAACTGCTGCCTCTCCTTTAATTGGCGCAGATTTTGTTGATCTGACCGATCTTTATAGCAAGCGACTACGTGAGTTAGTGAAGGCAGAGGATCCATCACTTGCCGAAGGTGTTTATGTGCACTGGCGTGGACCTTCATATGAAACTCCAGCAGAAATTAAGATGATGCGCACAATGGGCGCAGATCTAGTTGGTATGTCAACGGTGCCAGAGGCGATTGCTGCACATGCACTCGGTGCACAGATTCTTGCAATATCACTAGTAACAAATGCTGCAGCTGGTGTAACTGGTGAGAAGTTAAATCATGCTGAGGTAATTGCTGCTGGAAAAGCTGCCGCAGATCGCATGGGAAATCTCTTAGCAAAGGTGTTGCCTAAGCTGTGATCTCAGATCAGCTGCGTCTTGAGATTCAAGAGTGGATTAAAAATGATCCAGATAAGAAAACTTCAGAACAGTTAAGTAGGTGGTTAGCAGAGAATAATGAGAAAGATTTAAACCGCTGCTTTAATGGCTTTTTGCAATTTGGTACTGCTGGATTACGAGGTCCAGTCGGTCCTGGACCTTCCTGCATGAATCGCGCAGTTGTTAGTAGAACAGCAGCTGGCATTGTTTCATTTATGAAGAAAAATAATTTAACCTCAGTTGTAATTGGTAGAGATGCCCGCCATGGATCAAAGGAGTTTGCGCAAGATAGTGCTGAGATATTTGCTGGAAGTGGAATAAAAACTTATGTACTGCCAAGAATGCTGCCAACCCCAGTTTTAGCCTTTGCAGTTAATAAATTAAAGACAGATGTTGGGATTATGGTTACTGCTAGCCACAACCCAGCAGCAGATAATGGCTATAAGGTTTATTTAGGTGGCACGGTTTTAGGTGTTAATTACCGAGGCTCTCAAATTACCTCACCCGTTGACCAGATGATCTCAGATGAGATATCAAAGGCAGATCTAGCACCTAATCGATCAAGCTCTTTTGAAACTGTTAATGAGTCAGTAATCTCTGATTACATTTCATCGGTTACAAGATTATCTACATCTGCAGGTAAGTTAAAGATTATTTATACCGCACTCCACGGAGTAGGGGCTGAGACCTTTATTTCAGTATTTCAAAAAGCTGGCTTTAATGACCTAATTCTTGTGAGTGAGCAAAATGAACCAGATCCTAATTTTCCTACTACTGCATTTCCAAATCCAGAGGAGTCTGGAGTAATTGATTTAGCAATTGAGTACGCAAAAAAACATAATGCTGATTTAGTAATTGCAAATGATCCTGATGCAGATAGATGCGCTGTTGCAGTAAATGACCCAGAGAGTGGCTGGCGAATGCTACGTGGTGATGAGGTAGGAGTAATTCTGGGAAAGTATTTAGTTGAGAAAAATATATCTACCAGTAAAGCATTTGCTAACTCACTTGTCTCATCCTCATTACTAGCCAAGATTGCAAAGAAAAATGGTGTCAAATTTCACGAAACTTTAATTGGCTTTAAGTGGATCTCTAAAGTTGAAAACCTGGGTTATGGATATGAAGAGGCTCTTGGCTACTGCGTGGATCCAGATTATGTAAATGATAAGGATGGAATTAGCGCAGCATTACTACTTGCTCAATTAGTTAGTGAATTAAAACAATCTGGCACTTCACTTAATGATTACCTCCAAAGTATCGGCAATGAGTTTGGTTTTCATGCTACAGATCAAATTTCTATCCGATTTACTGATTCAGCAGCGATTGATAGCCTGCTTAGTAAAATAAGCAAAAATCCTCCTAAAGAGTTATCTGGCTTTGCCTTGCAATCAGTTGAAGATTTAAATTTATCTAAAACTATGCCAACGCCTGGAATTCGAATGAAGTATGCCGGTGAGATCAGAGTAATTATTAGAGCTAGCGGCACTGAGCCAAAGTTAAAGTGTTACATCGAGGTTGTTTGTAATAGTAAATCTGAGGCTAATTTATTGATCTCGCAAATTAAGCAGGCATTGACTAAAGTACTCTCATGATTATCGATGGCAGTGAGAGCTCATTAAAGAAGTTTTTATCTGAGCTACCCCCTGTTGATCAGGTTGGTGCAGAGGCAAGAGCTTCGATGCTTGCTACTAGGAGTATTAAAACAACAAGTAAAGCTTGGGCAATTGATATGGCAATTAGCATGGTCGATCTAACAACTTTAGAAGGTGCTGATTCTGCCGGAAAAGTTAAAGCACTTTGTGCAAAAGCAGTTCGCCCAGATCCAACTGATTTAACAGTTCCTTCAGTTGGCGCAATCTGTGTCTACAATGACATGGTAAAGATTGCTCGTACCGAATTAAATTCAATTGGTGGCAGTGAAGTTGCAGTTGCAGCGGTTGCGACCGCTTTCCCATCTGGTAGGGCATCTCTTAACGTTAAAAAGTTAGATACTCAAGATGCTATTGATGCTGGTGCTAATGAAATTGATATGGTGATTGATCGTGGTGCATTTCTATCTGGTCACCTAGGTGAGGTTTTTGATCAAATTAAAATTATTAAAGAGTTGTGCGGAAATAAAGCTCACTTAAAGGTAATTTTAGAAACTGGTGAGTTAGTTACATATGACAATGTTAGAAAAGCTTCTTATCTTGCAATGCTTGCGGGTGCTGATTTTATTAAGACAAGTACCGGCAAGGTCGCACCTGCTGCTACTGCTCCAGTAGTTTTGGTGATGCTAGAGGCGGTTAGAGATTACTTCACACTGACTGGTACCAGAATTGGCGTTAAGCCAGCAGGAGGAATTAGAACTACTAAGGATGCAATAAAGCAGCTGGTCTTAGTAAATGAGACAGCAGGGCCAGAGTGGCTTAAGCCATCCCTATTTAGAATCGGTGCAAGTGCACTTTTAAACGATTTATTAATGCAGCGAATGAAGTTACGTACTGGGCACTACGCTAGTGCTAATTACGTAACGATGGATTAGGTGGTGTCATGAGCAGCTTTGAGTACGCCAGCGCACCTGAGTCTAAGGCAATCGCAAATATTGCATCATCATATGGATTATTTATTGGTGGCAAATTTGTGGAACCTAAAAAGGGAAAGAGTTTTAACACAATTAATCCAGCAACTGAGGAGCTACTATCTAAGGTTGGATATGCCGATAAATTAGATATTGATGCAGCGGTTAAAAGTGCTAGATCAGCCTTTACTAAGGTTTGGTCAAAGCTGCCAGCTAAAGAGCGTGGCAAGTATCTATATCGGATAGCTCGTATTTTGCAGGAGAGAGCTAGAGAGTTTGCAGTTGTTGAGACATTAGATAATGGCAAGCCTATTAGAGAGTCCCGTGATACCGATATTCCACTTGCTGCAGCTCACTTTTTCTATCATGCGGGTTGGGCAGATAAATTAGAGTATGCCGGCGTTGGTAATAAACCAAAACCACTTGGCGTAGTTGGTCAAATAATTCCTTGGAACTTTCCATTACTAATGCTTGCATGGAAAATTGCGCCAGCATTAGCAGCAGGTAATACTGTTGTATTAAAGCCGGCAGAGACAACCCCACTTACCGCATTATTGTTTGCCCAAGTTTGCCAACAAGCGGGTTTGCCAGATGGTGTAGTAAATATTGTTACCGGTGATGGCATAACTGGTGCTGCCTTAGTAAACCATCCAGATATAAACAAAATAGCATTCACTGGCTCAACTGAGGTGGGTAAAGCAATTGCACGTTCAATCTCTGCAACTAAGAAGAGTGCAACCTTAGAGTTGGGTGGCAAGGCTGCCAATATTGTCTTTGAAGATGCGGCAATTGATGAAGCGATTGAGGGAATTGTTAATGGTATTTTCTTTAACCAAGGACATGTTTGTTGTGCTGGCTCACGTCTACTTATCCAGGAAAATGTATCTGATGAGGTTATTGAAAAATTAAAGAAACGAATGAGTTTAATTCGAGTAGGTGATCCAATGGATAAAAATACCGATCTTGGTGCAATTAACTCAAAGGAGCAATTAAAGAGAATTCATGAGATTTCAAATACCGGAGATGCTGAAGGTGCTAATCGATGGTCACCTGAGTGTAAATTGCCAGCAAAAGGTTACTGGTATCCGCCAACAATATTTACTGGAGTCTCACAATCTCATCGAATTGCAAGGGATGAAATATTTGGGCCGGTTTTATCTGTACTCACCTTTAGAACTCCTGCTGAAGGAATTGAAAAGGCAAACAACAGTATGTATGGATTGTCCGCTGGAATTTGGAGTGATAAGGGTGCAAAGATTTTATGGGCAGCTAAGCAATTAAAGGCTGGAGTTATCTGGGCTAATACCTTTAATAAATTTGACCCAGCTAGCCCGTTTGGTGGTTATAAAGAGTCTGGTTGGGGACGTGAGGGCGGCCGACATGGACTTGCCGGTTACTTAGCCTCAGATGCGAAGGCAAGCAAATGAGCCGATTAGATATTAATAAAACATATAAGTTATTTATAGCTGGTGCATTCCCAAGGAGTGAATCTGGTCGAGTTTATGAAATAAAGGGTGCTAATAAGAAATTTATTGCAAACCCTGCCATGGCATCTAGAAAAGATTTGCGGGATTCTGTAGTGGCAGCTAAAGCCGCTCAATCTGGTTGGGCAAATGCAACAGCGTTTAATCGTGGACAAATTTTGTATCGTATCGCTGAGATTATGCAGGGCCGGAGTGAACAATTTGTCGATGAGATATGTGCACTTGAGGGAGTAAGTAATAAGGCTGCAAAGATTCAGGTGGCTGAGGCAATTGATACCTGGGTTTGGTACTCAGGATGGTGCGACAAATTATCATCCGTTACTGGCTCACTTAATCAAGTATCTGGTCCATTTTATAACTTCACAACACCTGAACCACTTGGTGTTGTAGCGATATTTGCTGAAAGTAAACCATCACTCCTTGGCGTAGTTAGAACATTAGCCCCGGTACTTGCAGGTGGTAATACGGCAGTATTAATAGCTAGTGAGAGTTACCCACTTCCAGCAATTACTTTAAGTGAAGCACTTGCCACAAGTGATATTCCAGGAGGAGTTGTAAATATATTAACTGGTAAAACCGCTGAGTTAGCCCCTTGGGTAGCTTCTCATATGGAGATAGATGGTGTTGATGTTGCTGGGCTTTCTAAAAAGCAGGAAGAGGAGTTAAAGCTTGTTGGCGCAGATAATCTAAAGCGAGTATTTAGATTTGCCCCTACTAATAACCCAGAGCGTATTTTAAGTTTTATGGAACAAAAAACAGTCTGGCACCCAATAGGTCTTTAAACTTATTCAGCAGATATTGCTGTATATGCCGGCTTTACAATCTTTTCAATTATTTCAAGCCGTTCCTCAAAGGCAATAAATGAACTCTTCAGTGCATTAACGGTTACTCGTTGCAGATCAGCAAACTTCCAATCAAATGATTTAACACATTGACTCATCTCATGTGTCATAGATGTATTACTCATCAAACGGTTATCGGTATTAAGTGTTACCCGAAAGCGAAGTTTGGCTAACTTGCCAATTGGATGTTCTGCGTATGTTTTAGCAGCACCTGTTTGAAGATTAGATGTAGGACAAAGCTCAAGTGGAATACGTCGGTCGCGAACATAAGAAGCAAGTGGACCAAGTTTTGGAGTGCTGCCTGAGAAATCAATATCATCAATAATTCGAACGCCGTGGCCTAATCTTTCAGCGCCACAGATTTGAATTGCCTCCCAAATAGATGGCAAACCATAAGCTTCACCAGCATGAATCGTGAAGTGGGCGTTTTCTTTTCTTAAGTATTCAAAAGTATCTAATTGATTAGTTGGTGGAAAACCATCTTCAGGACCTGCAATATCAAAGCCAACCACACCTTTATTTCGATATTTAATTACAGCAGCGGCAGCCTCTTGAGATCTGTTATTTTGTCGCATTCCACATAAAAGTGATTCAACTCTTATTTTCTTACCCTCTTTTGCAGCCTCTGCCATTCCTTGCTTATAACCTTCAGTAGTTGCCTCAACTACCTGATCAAGAGTTAATCCTGCTTCGGTAAATAACTCAGGTGCTCCTCTTACCTCGGCATAGACCACGCCATCTCTAGCTAAATCAATTGCGCACTCCCTGGCTACTTGAATGATTGCTTCCTTTGTTTGCATAACCGCAATTGTGTGGGCAAAGGTCTCAAGGTAGCGGACTAGTGAGTGTGAATTACAGGACTCTTCAAACCACTCTGCTAATTTCTTTGGATCATCTGTTGGTAGTTTTTTATAACCAATTTTCTGAGCAAGTGCAATAATAGTTTGCGGGCGTAAGCCACCATCTAAATGATCATGTAAAAGCGCTTTTGGAACTCGCTTTATTTGATCATCTGTTGGTGTATTTGTAAGTGACACTTATCCCTCAATTCGTTCAATTACTAATGGTAATCGCTTTACTGGATCATTTTGGTCACCAATTGAAAATGCACCAACTAAAGCCTCTTTCGCTCGATCAAACCTGGCCGATTCATCACTATGTAAAGTTAAAATACTTTGACCTTCCTTAACAATATCTCCTGGTTTTGCATGAATCTCAATACCTGCGCCAAGTTGTAAAACTTCACCTTGTTTTTGCCGGCCAGCACCTAGCCGCCAGGCAGCAAATCCCACCTTCATTGCATCTAAAGTTAATAATTTTCCAGAAGCATTTGCTTTAATCTCCAACTTTTCCTTAGCAACCGGCAGGGGTGCATCATTATCGCCACCTTGAGCCTTAATCATCTTGCGCCAAACATCCATTGCCATTCCATTTTTTAATGCAGTAGCCGGATCAACCTTCGGCTTAATTCCAACTGCATCCAGCATCTCATTAGCAAGTATTAGCGTAAGTTCAACAACATCACTAGGTCCACCACCAGATAGCACCTCAAGGGTTTCTCTAATCTCTAAAGCATTTCCAACAGTTAAACCTAATGGAATATCCATTGCAGTAACTAGTGCTCTAGTAGTAACTCCTGCACGTTTTCCTAAATCAACCATTGTCTTAGCAAGCAAAGCTGCATCCTTTGGATCACTCATAAAAGCACCAGAGCCAGTTTTAACATCAAGAACTAAGGCACTTGTTCCTTCTGCAATTTTTTTACTCATAATGGAAGATGCAATTAATGGAATTGCTTCGACTGTTCCAGTTACATCGCGGAGTGCATAAAGTTTTTTATCAGCAGGGGCAAGGCCAGCACCAGCTGCACAAATTACCGCCCCACACTCTTGAATCACCTTTAACATCTCATTATTAGAAAGGTTTGCTTTCCAACCCTTAATAGATTCCAACTTATCTAATGTGCCACCGGTATGACCAAGACCACGACCAGATAGTTGTGGAACAGCTGCACCACATGCTGCAACTAGCGGCGCAAGTGGCAAAGTAATTTTGTCGCCAACACCACCAGTTGAATGTTTATCAACTGTTGGTCGATCTAACATCGACCAGCTCATTTTTTCACCACTTGCAATCATTGCATCAGTCCAGCGAGAGATCTCTTTATTATTCATTCCATTTAAATATATTGCCATTAGCAAAGCCGACATCTGCTCATCAGCAATTATTCCGCGAGTGTATGCATCTACTACCCAGTCGATTTGTTCATTACTTAACTCTTGCTTGTCACGCTTTGCTGAAATTATCTCTACCGCTGCAAATCTTTCACTCATTTATTTCAGATCCTCAGGGCCAAACGCCCAAGGTAGCAATGTTGAAAAAGGTTTTGGCCCATCTGGTGTCATAAACAACATCTCATTGCCACCATGCTCAAATAGTAATTGACGACATCTTCCGCATGGAGATAAGTACTCTCCATTTCCATCAACGCAAACAACCGCAATTAATCGACCGCCACCTGTTGCAGTTAAAGAGGAAACTAATCCACACTCAGCGCATAACCCAACACCATAACTTGCGTTCTCGCTATTGCAGCCAACAACAATTCGACCATCAGAGACTAGGCCTGCTACTCCTACTTTAAATTTTGAGTATGGCGCATAAGCATTCTTCATAACTTCTTTTGCGGCCTGATGCAGCTGATCCCAATTTATTTCCATGGGGTAATTCTCCTACGAAACTTAACTATTTATTACCGCGGGTATATGGGATTCCATCTGCAGCAGGAGCGCGTACACGCCCAACTACCCCTGATACAGCAATAATCGTTGCTACATATGGAACCATCAACATAAATTCTGATGGAATTGGTACGCCAATGATGGTTAGTGTGCCTTGTAAGTTGTCAGCAAAACCGAAGAATAGCGCCGCAATTACCGCACCCTTTGGTGTCCACTTTCCAAAGATTAAACCTGCAAGTGCAATAAAACCTGCACCAGCAGTCATTTGCTTAGTAAAGCCACCTACAGAGCCAACTGTGAAATATGCGCCACCAATACCGGCAACAAATCCAGCTAATATCACATTCCAAAATCGCAATCTATTCACATTAATTCCTACAGAATCAGCTGCGATAGGCATCTCACCGATTGCTCTTGTTCGCAGCCCCCATCTTGACTTAAATAATGCAATCTGAATTGCAATTACTATCAAATACATAAAATAAATAATGATTGTCTGATTAAAGAGCACTGGCCCAATAATTGGAATCTTAGAAAGTATCGGAATTGCTATCGCTGAAAAACTTGGTCCAGTATTCCAAGTTGCTTCATAAGGGATTAATAGCTCTGTATAAATAAATCCAGTAAATCCAATTACTAACACATTTATAACAAAGCCAATAATTACCTGATCAACTGCATATTTAATGGCAAATACTGCAAGCAATAAGGAAATCAATGCACCCGCAAATGGTGCTGCTACTAGCCCCCAAATTGAACTCTTAGTTAAACTTGCGACAATACCTGATACGAAAGCTGCGGCAAGTAATTGTCCTTCTATGGCAATATTAATTACTCCTGATTTTTCACAAAGCAAACCAGACATTGAACCAAAAATTAAGGGCACTGAAAGCATAAGCGCACCCTGCAATAAACCAGTGAATGGAATGAATTTACCGCTAGCTGCCCAGCAAAGAAATGCCATAGTGAAGCTAAAACCAAAGATAAAGCTGGAAAGGCTAAGGGTGCGCTTTGATCTAAGTTGTAAATACCCTACTAATACTCCAATTACCGATAATAGAAGAAATATTCCTGCACCTGTTTTTGAAGCGATAACCCACTCTTTTATAAGCTTCCACTCATCGCCAACAATAAATCCAAATGTAATTGGTTCAGTTTTCTCAGAATTGAAGTAAAAAACATACGCCCCAAATAGCGTTAAAACAAACATAGTAATTAATCCACGAAGCTGGCGACGTTGTTGAACGGTTAGGTTATTCATCAGCCATTCCAACCTTTGGCAGTTAATGTCTTCTCTGCTGAAGTATTTCTTAATCGGAAAATACCTTTTATAAGCGCTGGAGCTGCAATAAATAAGACAATTAATGCCTGTATGACCTGGATTATTTCTGCTGGGGTACCGGTATTAGATTGAAGTGTGACACCACCTGTTCGCAAAGCCGCGAATAAAAATGCAGCTACAACAGTGCCCAGTGGGGCTGCTCTACCCAATAATGCGACAGTAATTGCATCAAAACCAAGTGAGCCGCCTATTCCACTTGTTAATGCATACTCAGTACCAAGAACGTGTACAGCGCCCCCTAGCCCAGCAAGTGCACCACATAAGACCATAGTTAAAGTTGTTACAAATGGGATTGAAATACCGGCAGATCTTGCAGCATTTGAATTAGATCCTACCGCTCTAAATTTAAACCCTAAAGTGCTCTTTGTTAGTAGCCACCAAACAAGTAATGCAGCAAGTAAAGCAATAAATATTCCTGCATGAATTCGTAAATCTTTTCCTAACAATAGGGGCAATCTGGAATTCTCACTAACCTCTGGGGCTATTGGATCAATTCGACCCGGACGCAGAAAAAATGTTGTCTTTAGCAACCAAAGAATAAAAAATCCAGCAATATAGTTAAGCATAATTGTAACAATTACTTCATGTGCGCCAGTTTTAGCTTTTAATAAACCAACAATGCCACCATAGATTCCTGCAAGAAACACGCCAGCTAGAATTGAGGCGATTGGATGAATTACTGGTGGAAGGTCAAAGTGAAAGCCAACATAAGAGGCGCCGATTGCACCAAAAATAAATTGTCCTTGTGCACCTATATTAAATAAACCAGATCTGAAGGCTAATGTAACTGCAAGTCCAGTAAGTATTAATGGTGTGGCTGTGACAATAGTTTCTGATAAAGGATAAAAACCTTTAAAGAAGGATTCTCCTCTAGCCAGATTGATATCATAAATTGAACCTTGAAAAACAGCCAAGTATGAGTTACCGATTTTTGCACCTGCAGAAGTTAAAAATTTACCTGGGGATTTAATATTACTCATTACCTCAGGATCAGAAAATACAATTATTAAACCCCCAATAAAGAACGCAAAAATAAAGGCGAAAATTGGTAACAATATATTGTTCTTAATTTTTTCAATTTTAACCATTTACTTTATACCTGCCATCATCAAACCAAGCTTTTCTCTAGCAACACTTGGATCAACTACTCCTAGGATTTCACCCTTATAGATAACTGCAATTCGATCAGCCAGTGCAGTAACTTCATCAAGCTCAGTGCTAATAAGCAATACTGCGCGCCCAGCATTTCGCTCTGCCAGTAAGCGCTCATGCACAAATTCAATTGATCCAACATCAAGTCCTCTAGTTGGCTGAGCTGCTATAACTAACTTAACTGTTCTAGATAATTCACGAGCTAAAACAACTTTCTGTTTATTTCCACCGGAGAGGGAATTCGCAGTATCAAAAATGCTTTGAGCTCTGATATCAAACTCTTTCTTAAGCGCTGTTGCATTGCTTGCAATATCAGTGGCGGATAGCTGCCCTAAACTTGCAAATGGTTTTGTGTCATGAGTATCAAGTATTAAATTCTCAGCAATTGTAAAGCTCCCGATCAGACCATCTACTTCGCGAGATTCTGGTATGTAAGCAATACCTGAATTTAAGGTCTGATTAACTGATTTGCCTAATATTTCAACACCTTCTAACTTAACAGAGCCAGTTATATTCTCCCCTAGGTTCATAATTGCCCGAACTAATTCAGTTTGTCCATTACCTTGCACACCAGCTATTGCCAGTATCTCACCGGCTTTAATATCTAGGTTTAAATTCTTTATAATTGCACGTCCTGCAAAATCATGAATATTTAAATCAGTAACACTTAAAACATTTGCCCCTGCAGTAGAAATTGAGCGATTTGGAGTTAAATCAACTGGGCGTCCCACCATTAAGTTGGCAAGCTCTTCTTGTGTTGTAGAAGGGGTTGCAGTACCTACTACTTTTCCTAATCTAATAATTGTTATTTGGTCAGCTACCGCTTTAACTTCCCGAAGTTTATGGGTAATGAATATTATCGATGTGCCTTTAGCTTTGAGAATTTTCATCATATTTAGTAATTCATCGGTCTCTTGTGGAGTTAAGACTGCAGTTGGTTCATCTAAAATTAATACTTTGGCTTCATACATTAAGGCTCGAATTATCTCTACTCGTTGCTGAACTCCTACTGGTAAATTTTCAATTAAATCATCAGGATTTATCTCAAACTTAAATTCAGTAGCAATTTTATTTATTTGCTCTTTTGCTTCTGTTAGCGAAAGTAATCCTCGCTTTGAAGTTTCATGCCCTAATACAATATTTTCGGCAACTGTAAATACAGGAACCAACATAAAGTGCTGATGAACCATACCAATACCAACATTAAGCGCATCAGATGGCTCATTTATCTTTACTTCATTTCCATCTACCCAAATACTTCCAGAATCTGCTTGTAACAATCCATAAACAATATTCATGAGAGTTGATTTGCCGGCACCATTTTCACCCAAGATGGCATGGATTTCACCTTTTGCAACTTTAAGATCTATTGAATCATTGGCAGTTAAATCACCAAAAGTTTTAGTGATTGCTTTTAACTCCAGTGACATTTATGCCTCAATTCAAGTTCATTAAAATAAAACTGGGTGAGTTAATTTCTTAACTCACCCAGCGATCTTACCGATCGACCATCAATTAGTCGATCAATTACTTAGCAGAGATATATCCATTCGCTACGTTAGTTTGAAGATCTTTTAACTCACTTATTAGTTTAGGTGAGATAGATGCCTTCATTGGAGAATAAAATGGTGATAAACCAACACCCTTATTCTTTAGTGTTCCAACATATAGCGCGTTTGTGAACTTGCCGTCATAAGCTTCTTTAACAGCAGATTGTACAGATTCACTCAATCCCTTAAGTACTGATATCAAAATGACCTTGTCATATTGAGGTGCAGTAAAGTGGAAATCTGCGTCAACTCCGATAGTTACAGACTTGCCAGATTTCAAACTGTTTTCAGCAGTTGTTGCTCCTAAACCACCGGCGACAGGGAAAATTACATCTGCACCTTGTAGTTCGAAGTTTTGTGAGATTGAAAGCGCTTTATTAGTGCTAGAAAAATCTCCAACCATTGTGCCAGCACTTGGTTTAGCAGGATCCCAACCAAGAACCTTTACAGATTTACCATGGATGTCGTTGTAGTACGCAACACCTTTAGCAAAGCCATCCATAAAGATTGTAACTGTTGGGTATGGTGCTCCGCCGTAAGTTGCAACTACGTTTGACTTTGAGTATCCAGCTGCTAGGAAACCAGCAAGGAATGAGTTCTCATTTGTATTAAAAGTTAATCCCTTTACATTTGGGATCTTAGTTGAGAAATTCTTTAAACCATCATGGTCAACAATTGCGTACTTAACTGATGGGTTTGCTTCTGCGGAAGCAATAATTGCATCAGCAACTGCAAAGCCAACACCAATAATTAATGTACATTTCTTATCAACAAACTTCTTGATATTTGGGCCGTACTCAGAAGATGATGCTGCTGGTAAGTACTCAACAGTTGATGCCCATCCCTTTTTCTTAGAGGCAGTAGCACCTGCCCACGAGGTCTGATTAAATGACTTATCATTAATGCCGCCAGTATCTAGCGCAATGCAAACCTTCTGTTTTGTTGCAGCATTTGCTGGAGCAACTGCTACAGATGTAACTAATGAAGCGGCTGCTATAGCCACAATTACTTTATATGATTTTTTCAAAATCCCTCCCAAGGACTTAGGACCCAAAAGGTTTGGGTAATCGTAGGGTGACTCTAGCGGGCAGATACCTTGATAGTTAAAAGGCACTCAATCTGAATTATTACGATTTCTTTAGATTAGATTAAAGCCTAACTTTAGGGTTTAAAGTTTTTAACCTTCCCAGCCTTTATTCCTGCAGAAATTGTAAGAATTTTTGCCGGTAAGACCGATCCGCTAACTAGCTTCACCAATAGACCGCCATCTTTAAGGTTGTAACGGTGGCCATAGATGCCTTTCTTACTATCTAAGATATCTAACATGCTTTTTCCTGCTATCTCAGTTGAAATCAACTGTTCAACCGCTAGATCAAACCTCTTACTAACTACTAAATATTGATTCTTTTTGCCAATCGGAAAGTTTAAAAAGTACTGATCAGGAAGAAGTCCAGAGATTAATACCTTTTTACTATTGCCATTACTGGCGGCGATGGTAGAGATAACCTCATCTGATCTTGCCCAGGTTGAAAATATTTGATCAACGCCGGCTGTAACCTGAGTCTTAACCTCATCAGCAACTGATTCATCAAGTAATTTACTACTCACCTTAATCTTTGAATTTGCAGCTACCGCTCCCTTAGAAAATACCTGGGCATAATTAACTGTACTTACCTCAGATTTATCACCGATAAATCCAATCTTTCCGCTTTTACTTGCCAACGCGAGGGCGGCTGCAGCTAGATATATACCCTCCTCGGTTGCAAATGAGAGGTTTGAAACATTGGTCATAGCCACAGATTGATCATCGATTATTGCAAATTGGGTGTTAGGAAACTCAACTGAGATTCGCCTGACTGTGTCAGCATAACCTGCGCCGACACAAATAATTAATTGATACTTATTTTTTGCTAGAAATCTAACTCTAGTAATTCGATCCCCTAATGTGCCATCGGTGATCTGCTCTCTTACATCAAGGCGGGAGAGATTATTCTTTTTTATTGCTCTTTCTAGCCCCAAAGATGCAAGATCATTGATTCCGTTATCACCTTTGCCCCCAGCCTCATAGGCAATGGCAATCTTTATGCCCGCTGCTTGAGTTGATGGAGAAAGTAGTGTGGTACTTAGAAAGATTGCGATAAGTAATGCTGTAAATCGTTTAGCCATTTTTAATCAGACCTAGAGCAGCATAAGCATCAGCCAGTGTTTTACTAGCAACCTCATTTGCTTTATCTGCTCCACTCTTTAAGATTCTAAGTAGTTCACTTTGATCACCCATCAACTCTTCAGTTCGTTTACGAATTGGATCTAAAGCGGCAACCACAATCTCGCCGACTTGAGTTTTAAAATCTCCATACCCTTTGCCAGCAAACTCACTTTCAATATCTTTAATTGATTTACCGGAGAATGCAGAGTGAATTGTTAAAAGATTTGAAATACCTGCTTTTTCCTTCTCATCATACTTAACCTCTTTACCTGTATCAGTTACTGAGGATTTAAACTTCTTAATTGTTACCTCAGGTAAATCCAGTAGCTCAATCACACCAGACATAGAATTAGCAGATTTGCTCATCTTGGCAGTTGGATCTTGTAAATCATTTATTTTGGCAAGTGATTTAATTATTTGAGCTTGTGGAATATTGAAAACCTCTTTGTATTTACTATTAAATCTTTGTCCTAAGTCTCTAGTTAATTCAATGTGCTGGCGTTGATCCTCACCTACTGGTACAAAATCTGCCTGATATAACAATATGTCTGCTGCTTGCAAAATTGGGTAGGTGAACAATCCAACATTAGTGCGATCATTTCCACCCTTTTGTGATTTATCTTTAAATTGGGTCATCCGCCCTGCTTCGCCAAATCCAGTTAAGCACTCAAGCACCCAGGCTAATTGATTATGTGCTGGCACATGAGATTGAATAAATAATGTGCACTGTTTTGGGTCAACTCCAATAGCAATTAATTGAGCCGCCGATAAAAGTGTTCGTCTTTCTAATAATTTTGGATCAGTTTCTACAGTAAGCGCGTGCAAATCAACCACGCAGTAAAAAGCATCATTGTCTTTCTGTAGCGCCACCCATTGCTTAAGGGCGCCAAGATAGTTACCAAGATGAAATGAATCATGGGTTGGTTGGATGCCCGATAGAACTCGCTTTTTACTCATCACTTCACATCATCTCTAGCAAGTAATAACTTGCCAACCTGCTTGCCATTCATGCTAGTAATTGTAAAGCGTGCCCCATTGATTCGAATCGCATCATTAACTTGAGCAATTCGGCCTAAATAATGAGTAACAAACTCGCTCACAGTTTCATATGGGCCAGCTGGCAACAAAATACCCTTAGATTCTAAAAGCTCTGCAAGTAAAACTTGGCCATTAACTTCAGTATCACCAGCCTGAGCCTTAGATTGTGGCGCTACTTCATGAGCATCATATTCATCTTGAATCTGTCCAATTAAACATTCAACTAAATTTTCAAGGGTAATAATTCCATTTGTGCCACCATTTTTATCAAGCACAATTGCAATATGTTGCCCTTTACTACGCATCTCAGTTAATGCTTGCAATACCCCACTAGTCCTAGGTAAAAACATTATATTTCTTACAATCTCCATAATTGTTAGTTGAGCATCATCTAACTTTGGATCTAATAAATCTCTGGCATGCAAAAATCCAATTACATCATCACCGCTTCCTCGAACAACTGGATAACGAGAATGGGTAAGTTTTACTACAATTTTTCTGGCTTGGGAAATAGTTAATGATGCATCTAGAAAATCGACCTCAGATCTTGGCACCATTACCTCATGAATTAATCGATCACTAGATTTAAATACCTCAGTAACAATTTCACGCTCTTCTTTAGTTAAATCTGCATGCCCACTAACTAAATCCATTAACTCAGCTTCAGAAATCTGATCTCGGGGAGTTTTTGTATCGATACGAAATAGTTTCATTACCAAATCAGTTGAGTGAGAGACTAGCCAAATAATTGGTTTAAATGCGATTGCGATTCGATCAATTGTTGCAGCAGAGGCGAGCGCAATTGCCTCAGTCTTATAAAGGGCAAGCCGTTTTGGTACTAACTCACCAAATACTAAGGATATATAGGCAATCACTAAGGTGATGCCGACAATAGATAAAATCTCACTGCTACCACTTGAGATACCCAACTGCTCAAACTTTGGAATTACATATTGTCCTAACTGTTCAGCACCAAGGGCGGCTGATAAAAATCCACAAACAGTTATTCCTACTTGAGCAGCAGCTAAAAATCTATTTGGGTGCTTAGTTAAGGCAGCTACTCGGGCGCCACGTTTTCCCATACTTGCGATCTGTTTGATTTGAGACTCACGCAGTGAGATCAGAGCAATTTCTGCGGCAACAAAGATTCCGCCCACCCCAATCAAAGCTAAAACGATTGCGATGCTTTTTAAAGCGCCATCAGCCATATATCCAATGATAACTGTGGATAAGCCAGTACCGCTAAGTGAGCGCCTAACCTCGCGCCACTTCCCCTTTTCATCCTTTCTGTCGTAACCTTTGCCAACTCTCACAACCGTGAGACCTTCATCCAACGGATCGTCGGGTACGTACCTACCCGGAAGAAGGAGTGCTAACCATGGCCTCAGTTGTATTCAAACAGGCATCACGAATCTATCCTGGAACTACCAAACCGGCAGTAGATAAATTAGATCTAACTGTTAATGATGGTGAGTTTCTTGTACTAGTTGGACCATCAGGTTGCGGTAAATCAACATCACTACGTATGTTGGCAGGCCTTGAAGAGATTGATACTGGATCAATTCATATCGGTGATAAAGATGTAACAAATGTTGCACCTAAAGATCGCGATATCGCAATGGTCTTTCAGTCATACGCTCTCTACCCACATATGTCGGTGGCTGAAAATATGGGCTTTGCTTTAAAGATTGCTGGGGTTTCAAAAGAAGAGCGAGATAAGCGCGTACTTGATGCCGCAAAATTATTAGATTTAGAGGATTACTTAGATCGCAAACCTAAAGCACTATCTGGTGGTCAACGCCAGCGGGTTGCAATGGGACGAGCAATTGTTCGCGAGCCACAAGTTTTCTTAATGGATGAACCATTATCAAACCTTGATGCAAAGCTTCGAGTAGCAACTCGTACTCAAATTGCAGCGCTACAACGTCGTCTTGGAATTACCACTGTTTATGTAACCCATGATCAGGTTGAGGCGATGACTATGGGAGATCGCGTAGCAGTTCTTAAAGATGGCTTACTACAACAGGTTGATACCCCGAGAAATCTTTATGAGAAGCCGCAAAATGTTTTCGTAGCTGGCTTTATTGGATCTCCTGCGATGAACTTATTAACCGCTTCAGTATCTGGTGGAAAGGCGATGCTAGGAAACCTTGGTATTGCTGTTCCATCATCTGCTGGTTCATCTATCACAGTTGGAATCAGGCCAGAGGGTTTAACGCCAGCATCTACTGGCTTTGAAGTAGCAGTTGAGGTGGTTGAAGAGCTTGGCTCTGATGCTTATGTTTATGGCAAGCCAGTAGATAAGGCGCTGAAGTTTGCTAATACAACTGAGGAGCTTGGTCAGATAATTATTAGATGGGATCCAAAGAATCCACCTAAGGCTGGTCAAACAGTAACTGTTGGTGTTAATGCCGATGTAGTTCACCTATTTGATGCCACATCTGGTAAGCGTATTAATTAAGTAGAAATTAAAAAGCCCCACTCTAAGTGAGTGGGGCTTTTTGTTTAAAGTTTAAGCCATAGCTTTTTTTAAGTTCTCATCTATCGCTGCTAAAAACTCCTGAGTATTAAGCCAAGGGGCATCTTTACTTATTAATAGTGCAAGATCCTTTGTCATCTTGCCACTTTCTACAGTTTCAATACAAACTCGCTCAAGTGTTTTTGCAAACTCTGCAACCTTAGGTGTGTTATCTAACTTTGCTCGGTGGGCCAAACCTTGTGTCCAGGCAAATATTGATGCAATGGGATTTGTTGAGGTTGCTTTACCTACTTGGTGATCTCGGAAGTGACGGGTAACTGTGCCATGAGCTGCTTCGGCCTCAACAGTTTTACCATCTGGTGAGAGTAGTACTGAGGTCATAAGACCGAGTGATCCATAGCCTTGGGCAACAGTGTCTGATTGAACATCACCATCATAATTTTTACATGCCCAGATATAGCCACCCTCCCACCGAAGTGAGGTCGCTACCATGTCATCAATTAAACGGTGGTCATACTCCAACTTATTTTTAGCAAACTCTTCCTTAAACTCTTTATCAAAAACCTCAGCGAATATATCTTTAAACCGGCCATCATATGCTTTTAAAATTGTGTTTTTAGTAGAGAGAAAAACAGGATACTTCCTTAATAATCCGTAATTAAATGATGCTCGAGCAAAGTCTCGGATTGAATCATCTAGGTTATACATTGCCATGGCAACGCCAGAGGAGGGGAAATCAAATACATTAAACTCCATTGGCTTTGAGCCATCCTCTGGTGTGAAGGTAACGGTTAGCTTTCCAGCACCAGGAACTCGGAAATCTGTAGCTTTATATTGATCACCATAAGCATGACGGCCAATCACGATTGGCTTTGTCCAGTGTGGAATTAACCGTGGCACATTTTTAATAATAATTGGCTCACGAAAGATTACTCCGCCTAAAATATTACGGATAGTGCCGTTTGGAGATTTCCACATCTTCTTTAAATTAAACTCTTTAACCCGGGCCTCATCTGGTGTGATAGTTGCGCACTTAACACCAACGCCATGTTTTTGAATTGCATGAGCTGAGTCAATAGTTACCTGATCATCAGTCTTATCTCGATACTCAATACCAAGGTCGTAGTACTCAAGATTTAGATCTAAGTAAGGAAGGATTAAAGAGTCTTTAATGAATGACCAAATAATTCGAGTCATCTCATCACCATCTAATTCAACAACTGTTCCCTCGACTTTGATTTTATTCATTATTTCTCCTCTTACAAATCTTTAACATCTGCTTGTTTGGTGCGAACCGCTTCAGCTGCAACCTTAAGGCTAGCGAGCTCATCGACAGTTAACTTTGTCTCAACTACTTTATTAATACCATTCTTACCAATTTGTGCTTCAACTCCTAAATAAACTCCAGTAATTCCATATTGACCATCAACCCAAGCGCAAACTGGCATTACCTCATTTGAATCGGTGATTACTGCTTTCGCCATTCGGGCAGCAGCAGCAGATGGTGCGTAGTAGGCAGAACCAGTTTTAAGCAATGCCACGATCTCAGCCCCGCCATTTCTAGTTCTATCTACTAAATCTGCAATCTCATTGGCTGATAAAAGATCAGATAATGCTTTGCCATTTACTGTGCAGCGGCTTGGTACTGGCACCATTGTTTCACCATGTGAGCCAAGTGTTAGCGTCTTAACTGCTGATACCTCAACTCCACATTTTTCAGCAACAAAGTTAGTAAAGCGAGCAGTATCTAACATGCCAGCTTGGCCAATAACCTTGTTATAGGCAAACTTAGTTGCGATTTGAGCAAGTGCGGTCATTTCATCTAATGGATTAGAGACCACAATAATTACTGCATTTGGTGAGTGCTTTGCAATATTTTCGGCTACTCCGCGAACAATTCCCGCATTTACACCAATTAAATCCATTCTACTCATGCCAGGTTTACGAGGTAGGCCTGCTGTAATTACTACAACATCTGAGTTAGCAGTTTTCTCATAACCGCCACCTTCAGTAGTAGTGGTTGCACCAATTACCTTTGTTTCAAAATTTTCAATTGATCTAGATTGATTTATATCTAATGCTAATCCTTCAGATTTTCCTTCAACAATATCGGTTAAAACTACACTCTCAAATATGTCATATTCAGCAAGGCGAAGTGCGGTTGTTGAACCATAGAAACCTGCCCCTACCACAGTAACTTTTCCAGATCTGCTCAATTTGATCCTCTCAATTTATAGAGCCAATATTACTGATTTATGCGGGAAGAACTAAATCGGCCTATCTATCTTGCGTTGGGCAGCGAAAGTGCCAGAATAAACAATAAAAGACAGATTGCAATTGGCAGAATTAGTTCAATATTTCGCTTAACTTTTAATTGCGAATACCTAGCTAAAGCAAAGGCGCTAGCGCCAAGAGATAAAATAATGGAACCAGTTCGTACCGCCCCACTAATTGCAATAACTATACCAACCACAACAACTACCATTGAGAATCTACGAATTTGATCTAAGGTGAAGCTTTCTTTCATTTAATTTGCCAACTCAATTACATTGCTAAGTAACATTGCCCTAGTCATTGGTCCGACCCCACCTGGCATTGGCGCAAAATAAGATGCAACTTTAATTACTGTTGGATCAATATCGCCAAGTAATCCAGTTACTCCTCTAGTAATTCCTACATCAATTAAGACAGCACCGGGCTTAACCATCTCAGGCTTTATAAAGTGAGCAGAGCCAAGAGCGGCAACTACAATATCTGCCTCTTTAATTAGCTCTAGTAAATTAGTAGTTGCTGAATGAGCCAAGGTGACTGTGGCATTGATTGGTTTTTGTGATAATAAAATTGAAAGCGGCCGTCCAACTGTTGCACCACGGCCTATTATTAAAACCTTTGAACCAGATAATTTAATTTTATACTCATTTAATAAAGCAAGAATTGCCTTTGGTGTGCAAGGAACTAAGCTCTTTGCTCCTAGTACTAATTTCCCTAAATTAACTGGGTGTAATCCATCTGCATCTTTATCTGGATCTATTGCTAACAAAACCTCTTCAGAATTAACCCCACTCGGTAATGGCAGTTGCACGATAAATCCAGTGCACTCTGTGTTTTGATTCAAATCTTTAACCGCCTTAATTATCTCCCCAGTATTTGCGGTAGCGGGAAGATTTACTTTAATTGATTTAATTCCAATTTGCGCACAATCTCTATGTTTGCCCTCAACGTAGGCAAGTGAGCCAGGATCATCTCCCACCAATATTGTGCCAAGTCCTGGTTGTTTATTTGATTTAGAAAGATTAGACAACAGATTACTCTTTACCTTTTCGGCAAGTGCTTTGCCATCCATAATCACTGCGCTCATTAAGCAAGCCTACCCTTGTCCTGCTTTTTCTTTAAAATAATTGAGATCAAATGCATGACTAACATAACTAGTAACAATTGCCCTGCTACTAATAGACCAATACGAAGTGGATTTACACCAACTGGTGACATATTGGCAGAGATTAGGGAGCCGGAGGTAATAAATGCCAGGATCACCGAACCACTAATTGAGATAACTAGGAACCTTAGTTTTAACTGCTGTATATCTTTTTTATTTAACTTTAGATTTGAGATTAAATAAAGATTAATCCATCCGTAAATTGCAATCAGAATACTCCCAACCCCAACCCATAAATGCCTGCCACTAGGAAGGGCTGCCAAGGCAGGTATTGCTGGAATCTCACGCAGATCAAATATGAATGGTGAAATATTAGTTGCATCTCCTAAGGAGAATCCAGATCCTAAAATATAACTTAGAGTAGCAAAAGCTATATTTGGTAGATATAACAACTGTAAAAGTAGTAACAAAATACCGCCTAAGATCCCCGGCTGAATAATAATTGTTAAGTTTTTTGCAGTTGTAAAGTTAAAAAGTAGCGAGATTGAAAATACTAAGGCAGCAACTCCTAACATAAATAGAAAAAGCTGTGCGGGTAATTTTAAGAAGGGATCTAATTTGATTGGAGTTGTTACACTTATTAGTAATAGAAATAAAGTTACTAATGCTCTGGGCCAATTAATAGATACCTGTGAATTAATAGAAACTGCAGCAAGAAAGAGGTATACCAAGGTATAGGAGAGTATGAAATAGGCTCTACTAATTTTTTTATTTTGAAATACCTCTAAAACTCGTTTATAACCATTTCGCATAGTCAGCCATGGCAAAATTACTACCCCAATTGGTAGGTATGAAAGGTATCCAGTTATTTCATTGGTGGTTATATAAAAAGGAGTTAGGTGCGCACCTAACCAAAGCCAAACCGCAGCACGTAATGGATCAGATGTAGTTCCGTAGGTACTACCTGCAGTTGCCCAGGCAAATAAAGTAATAAAAGCTAGTGGAAATAAAATAATTAAGACTGATCTGATCACCTGTTGCAGCGCTATCAATAGCCTACGCGCAACCATTATTTTCCTATCTGCAATTTATCCATTCAAGATCTTGCGCATCAAGTTAGCGGTTTCACTTGGTGTTTTACCAACCGCAACACCGACAGCCTCTAATGCTTCTTTCTTTGCAGCAGCAGTACCTGATGAACCAGAGACAATTGCGCCTGCATGACCCATTGTTTTTCCCTCAGGTGCGGTAAAGCCAGCAACATATCCAACTACCGGCTTTGTTACATACTCTTTAATAAATTGCGCAGCCCGCTCCTCCGCATCCCCTCCTATTTCACCAATCATCACAATTGCCTTGGTCTCTGGATCATCTTGAAAAGCACGTAAACAATCTATGTGAGTGGTGCCAATAATTGGATCACCACCAATTCCAACTGCCGAAGTAAAACCAAAGTCGCGAAGTTCAAACATCATTTGATAGGTAAGAGTTCCAGATTTAGAAACTAAGCCGATCTTTCCAGCACCGGTAATATCTGCTGGAATAATTCCAAGATTAGTTTTACCTGGGCTAATAATGCCTGGACAGTTTGGACCAAGTATCTGAGTTGTGCCTTTACTAACAGAGTAGGCATAAAAAGCTGCCACATCATGTACTGGAATGCCTTCAGTAATTACTACTACCAGCGGCATAAGCGCATCTATTGCATCTAATACTGCAGCCTTTGCAAACTTTGGTGGTACAAAAACAACAGAGGCATTGGCACCAGTTGCTGTAATTGCCTCTTTAACTGAATTAAATACTGGAATTAAAACCCCATCCATATCAACACTTTGCCCACCTTTGCCAGGTGTTACCCCAGCAACAATCTTTGTACCAGCCTTAAGCATTCGCTTTGTGTGTTTAGTTCCCTCAGAGCCAGTCATACCCTGCACAATTACCTTGGTATTTTCAGTTACAAAGATTGCCATTAGATTGCTGCTAACTGCGCTGCTTTTGCAGCCGCGCCATCCATAGTGTCAAGTTGTTGAATTAATGGATGATTAGCCTCATTTAAAATCTTTCTTCCAAGCTCTACATTGTTACCATCTAGGCGAACCACAATAGGTTTAGTTGCTTTATCACCAAGCATTGCAAGTGCTTGCACAATTCCATTAGCTACTGCATCACATGCAGTAATACCACCAAAAACATTAACAAAAACACTTCTAACATCAGCATCACCTAAAATAATTGATAGACCATTTGCCATAACCTCAGCAGATGCTCCGCCACCAATATCTAGGAAGTTAGCGGGCTTAACGCCATGTTTTTCCCCGGCATATGCCACAACATCTAAGGTGCTCATTACCAGCCCTGCACCATTACCAATAATTCCAACTTGACCATCTAGCTTTACATAATTTAAATCTTTTTCCTTCGCTAGTGCTTCTAGTGGATTTGTTGCTGCATGATCTACTAGCTGCTCATGATCTGGATGTCTGAACCCAGCATTATCATCTAATGTTACTTTGCCATCGAGTGCAATAATTTTGCCATCTTTGGTTTTAACTAACGGATTAATCTCCATCAAGGTTGCATCCTCTTTAACAAAGGCTTGCCATAATTTAATTAAAACCTCAGCTACCTGATCTAAGACATCAGCTGGAAACTGCCCACCCTTTACGATCTCTAATGCTTTGGCTTTATCAATTCCGATATTTGGATCAATTCCAACTCTGGCTAATTTCTCTGGCGTTTTATGTGCGACCTCTTCGATCTCCATACCACCGGCAACAGATGCCATTACTAAAAAGTTTCGATTAGCGCGATCTAATAAAATTGCTAAATAGTATTCAGATTCAATTGGAGCTGCTTGGGCAATCATTACTTTATTAACTATGTGACCTTTAATATCCATACCTAAAATTGCTTTAGCTTTTTCTTTTGCATCAGCTGCATTATCGGCAAGCTTTACACCACCTGCTTTGCCTCTGCCACCAACCTTTACCTGCGCCTTAATAACAACTTTGCCACCAATTTTACTTGCAGCAGCCTCTGCCTCATCTGCGGTAGTAGCAACCGCGCCAGCTAATACTGGAATTTGATGGGATTGAAATAGATCGCGTGCTTGATACTCAAAAAGATCCACTAATTATCCCCGATCAAATTTAACTCTGTAAGGTGTAATAGTAATGAGATAAGCAATATATTTATAATTTTTCAACTGGTGCATATCTAAGCAGCAGCCGCTTCTCTCCTAATGAGCCAAAATTAATGGTTGCCTCTGCTCGATCACCCTCACCAGTCACATCAATCACAGTTCCTAAACCAAAGGTGTCATGTGATACCCGCTCACCAACCTCTAACTTCATAGTGTTACTAACTTTGCCAGTTGGTTTAGGAGCGGTAAATGAACGCCTGATTGTTGATTTAATTGGTGAAGCTTTTTCTTGCGCTTGATTCCATTCAATCACCGAATCTGGAATCTCACTTAAAAATCTAGATGCTGCATTGTAATTTGGCGCCCCCCAAGATGAGCGATACTCAGCTCTTGTAATAAATAAGTTCTCTCTTGCTCTTGTTAATCCAACATAGGCCAGCCGGCGCTCCTCTTGTAACTCATCTGGATCACCAAGTGTTCTAGAGTGCGGAAATACTCCCTCCTCCATTCCAGTTAAAAAAACAGTTGGAAACTCAAGTCCTTTTGCAGTGTGAAGTGTCATCATTGTTACCACACCACCATGATCTTCACCCTCTGGAATTTGATCAGCATCTGCAACAAGTGAGACATCCTCTAGGAAACCTACTAGTGAAATTTCTTCTCCCTCATCAACCTCACCCTCTTCATACTCAGTTGCAACTGCAACTAACTCCTCTAAGTTTTCAACTCTAACCTCATCTTGTGGATCTTTACTCTCTGATAACTCAGTTAATAATCCAGATTGTTCTAAAACAGCTTGCGCAATAACAGATGGCCTAGTCTTTGCCTCAACTAATGTTTGTAGTGATTGAATTAATTTAACAAACTCAATTAAGGAGGCGGAGGATCTTTGGGCAATCTCCTGATTCTTCTCAACCTCACATAATGATTGCCAAAAACTTAAGTTGTTAGCTTGTGCATAGAGATCTACTAAATCAAGTGCTCGATCACCAATACCGCGTTTAGGAGTATTAATAATCCGCCGCATCGATACCTCATCATTTGGATTAACAATCACTCGCAAATACGCTAGAAAATCCTTAATCTCTTTTCGCTCATAAAATCTAACTCCACCTACTACTTTGTATGGAATTCCTACCCGCATAAAAACCTCTTCAAAAACACGAGATTGGGCGTTGGTGCGGTAAAAAATAGCGGTATCTCCTGGGTTTGAACTTCCTAAATCTCGCAACCTATCTATCTCGCGTACCACAAAATCTGCCTCATCATGCTCACTCTCGGCAATATGGCCAATAATCATTGAGCCAGTTCCAGCATCTGACCATAGGTTCTTCTCTTTGCGATTATCATTATTTGCAATAACTGCATTTGCAGCATTTAAAATATTTTGTGTCGAGCGGTAATTTTGCTCTAATAAAATTGTCTTAGCATTTGGATAATCTGCTTCAAATTGCAGGATATTACGAATATTAGCCCCCCGAAATGCGTAGATTGATTGATCAGCATCTCCCACCACACAAAGCTCAGCAATTGGGAAACCTTCTATTTCACTGCCTACTAACTCTTTAATTAAAATATATTGCGCATGATTTGTATCCTGATACTCATCAACTAAAATATGCTTAAAACGGGAGCGATACTTTGACCGAGCATCTGGGTATCGCTGCAAAACTTCAACTGTCTTTGCGATTAAATCATCAAAATCCATTGAGTTAGCACCAGTTAATCGCTTTTGATAGATAGCAAATACTTGTGCCACAATCTCTTGAAATTGATCTTTGGCTTGATTTAAATAATCAGCTGGTCCCATTAACTCATTTTTTGCTTGTGAGATTAATGAAGCCACCGCTCGCGGGGCATAACGCTTTGCATCTAAGTTCATATCTCGCATTACTAAGGTAATTAAACGTAGTGAGTCACTTTGATCATAGATAGTAAATGAATTGGTATAGCCAAGTAATGATGCCTCTTTACGCAAAATACGAACACATGCTGAGTGAAAGGTTGATACCCACATCATCTTGGCGCGATCACCTACTAATTGCGCAACCCGTTCCTTCATCTCACCAGCTGCTTTATTTGTGAAGGTGATTGCTAATACCTCATATGGTGCAACATTGCGCTCGGCAAGTAGATAGGCAATCCGCCTTGTTAAAACTCTTGTTTTGCCAGAGCCAGCACCTGCTACAACCAATAATGGCGAGCCTTCATGTTTAACCGCTGCTAATTGTTGAGTATTTAAACCATCGGTTAGTGCGGGCATATTGGTAAGTCTATCGGTGGGTAAGACAGGGGTAATTGCTGAGGTAATCTTGCGCAGATGGAGCCATTAAATGACAGTGAGATCGAGCGAGTATTAGTAGTAACAGCACATCCAGATGATTGTGATTTTGGCGCAGCGGGAACTATTGCACTTTGGAGCGCTAAAGGAATCAAAGTCTCATACTGCATCTGCACAAATGGTGATCAAGGCGGGGAGGATCCAACTGTTGCGCGGGAGGAAATGCCAAAGATTCGCCAACGAGAGCAGCGTGAAGCAGGGCTAGCAGTTGGTGTTAGCGATATAACTTTTTTAAATTACCGTGATGGTTGGCTAGTTCCAACAATTGAATTACGTAAAGATATTGTGCGTCAAATTCGCATTACTAAACCTGATCGAATGGTTATCCAATCACCAGATCGAAATTGGGATCGTTTATTTGCATCCCATCCAGATCATATGGCAGCAGGTGAGGCGGCAATTCAGGCGGTTTATCCAGATGCCCGAAATGCTTTTGCATTTGAAGATTTATTAAAGAATGAAGGGTTAGAGCCTTGGCGAGTAAAAGAGGTTTGGGTTATGTCTACTCAAAACCCAGATCACTTTGTTGACATCACAACAACCTTTGATAAGAAGATGAAGGCGTTGCACTCACATGTTAGTCAGACTGCTCATAATGAAAATCTAGAAAATATGGTTCGCGAGTGGGGTGAGCGAAATGCACTCGCAAATAATCTACCGACTGGATCAGTTGCTGAGGTGTTTAAGATTGTTAATACTAATTAACGAACCCTTACTTTTTCAATAGCAATTTTTTGTTTAGGCGTGCCATCGGTTTTATCACCAACTACTCCATCTTTTGCGATTGCTTGAATTATTTCAAGTCCTTTAGTTACCTTGCCCCAAATTGTGTAGCTAGGCGGCAGTGATGTGTCTTCATAAACAATAAAAAACTGACTGCCATTTGTTGAAGGACCGGAGTTAGCCATTGCAACTACCCCTGCTGGATAGTTTGCCTCAATGGCTTTAGGTAGATTTTCATCTCGGTAAGAAAAATTTGGTCCGCCAGATCCAGTTGCAGTTGGATCACCGCATTGCAAAACATAAATATTATTAGTAGTTAGCCGGTGGCATAGCGACTGATCAAAAAAACCACCATTTGCTAGTGCTGATAAAGCAAAAACTGTTACTGGGGCATTTTTACCATCTGCCTCGATCACTACATCACCACAGTTTGTAGTAAATGTGAAGGTCTTATTTTTAAATGGCCCCTTAACCTCAGGTGGGGTTATATTTTTAGCGGTATGACCTTTTGCTTTTGTTACCTTACAACTAACTATCTTTGGTGCTTTTGAAGGAGCTGCAGATGCAAGTGGTGAAAAGATTGAAGTAGAAATAAAAAACACAGCTGCAATAGCGATTGCTTTTTCTCTCTTTTTCATGCTTTAAGTTTAATTCAATACTTTAGTTAAGTAAAAGAATAATTCTCATTATCGCGCTTTACTATCTAACTCTAAGTGATTTCACAGTCTTAAACTACGGTTGAACTACTACCTCAACACGTTGGAACTCTTTTAGATCAGAGTATCCGCAGGTAGCCATAGAGCGCCGTAGAGCGCCAAAGAGATTCATGGAGCCATCAGAGGTGTGTGATGGACCAGTTAATACCTCACTTAATGTGCCAACTGTGCCAACTTGAACTCGATTACCTCTTGGAAGTTCCCCGTGATGTGCCTCAAGTCCCCAATGCCAACCAGCACCTGGTGCCTCACTTGCTTTAGCAAGAGGTGAACCCATCATTACCGCATCGGCGCCACATGCAACAGCTTTTGCAATCTCACCACTTGAACCAACTGAACCATCAGCAATTACATGCACATATCTTCCACCAGACTCATCTAAGTAATCACGCCTGGCAGATGCAACCTCTGCAACGGCGGAGGCCATTGGAACTGATATTCCTAAGACCCTCTTTGTTGTGTGGGCAGAGCCACCACCAAAACCAACTAACACTCCGGCAGCACCTGATCTCATTAAATGCAGTGCTCCTTGTGCGGTTGCGCAGCCACCGACAATTACTGGAACATCTAAATCATAAATAAACTTCTTTAGGTTAAGGGGCGCCGTCTTATCAGAAACATGCTCTGCTGAAACTGTGGTGCCTCGAATAACAAAGATATCAACGCCAGCATCTAAGACCACTTTATGAAACTCTGCAGTTCGCTGTGGTGATAATGCTCCTGCAACAGTGACACCAGCGGCGCGAATTTGGGCTAATCGCTCTTTAATTAAGGTTGGCTGAATAGGGGCGGCGTAGATCTCTTGCATCCGCTTAATTGCTTTATCCTCTGGCAGTTTTGCCATCTGGGCTAATTGTTTTTCAGCATCCTCATACCTGCTCCAAATACCCTCAAGATTTAAAACACCAAGACCTCCAGCTTTGCCAATAGCAATTGCTGTCTCAGGTGATACAACTGAATCCATGGGAGCTGCTATAAATGGTAATTCAAATTTATATGCATCAATCTGCCAAGAGATTGAAACTTCCTCTAAATCACGAGTTCGCCGAGATGGAACTATTGCAATCTCATCAAAGGAGTATGCCGCCCGGGCTCTCTTACCCGGACCTAATTCAATATCGGACATATAACCAATCGTATCTGTTGTAAGTAAAGTGTTGAAATTTACGCTCTTAAATCCCAAGCTTTAACGCCGCCGGTGACTCCGGCTGAGTTAGGAATTATCTTTACCTTGTAATCAAAGCTTCTAAGTGCTGATTTACTAATCCTTGATGAATTACCACCACCGATATATAACTTATCCCACACAATCATTGGATATAACTCTTCAATTAATGCTTTAACCCGGCGAGACCATAATTGATTTCCCATTCGCCGCCTAGAAATCTCACCAATCCAAGCATCAATTGATTTGCCATAACGAATAGTGGCGTGAGATATCTCAAGGTGGGGAGCTAACTTGCCATCATTAAATATTGCGCACCCTAGCCCGGTACCAAAGGTAAGAACAGTTTCTAATCCTTTGCCAGTAATCACAGAGGCACCATGAATCTCAGCATCATTTAAAACTAAGGTTGGTAACTTTAATTTCTTATTTAGCGCCGCCTGCATATCAAAGCCATACCAAGCTTTTTTAAGGTGTGGATCAACGATACCTCTTGGCCCGCGATGATTTATATAATGCGGAATTACAATAACTTTGCCATTTCGAATCATGCCTGGCAGGCCAACTGTTACCCGATTTATTCGATGATCTGCAACTACAAAATCTTTAATAATTGCCTGTAAGAGATTAGGAGATATTGGGTAAGGTGTTTTTAAATATGGAAAATCAATTAAAACATCGCCACTTTCATCAAGCACAGAGGCCTTGATCCCAGTGCCGCCACAATCAACAGCTAGCGTAATAACTTTCACCGATTAATATTAGTCGATTTCTAGTTACTGCAGAACCAAAGCCTCTATTTAATTTCTTTGCTTAATTAGTGCGAATGACCGCCTGCTCCATGTGAATGACCGTGTCCTGATGCCTCTTCCTTCTTCTCCTCTGGAGTTTCAAAGACTAAGGCTTCAGTGGTTATAAACATTGCTGCAATTGATGCCGCATTTGCAAGTGCTGATCTAGTTACCTTAACTGGATCAATTACACCCTCTTTAACCAGATCGGTGTACTGCTCAGAGTAAGCATTAAAGCCCTCGTTTGGTTTCATGGTGCGAACCTTAGAGACAACAACATAACCTTCTTGGCCAGCATTTTCAGCAATCCAACGAAGTGGCTCATCACATGCTTTACGCACAAGACGAACACCAACTGCGCGATCACCCTCAAAGCCCAAATCATTATCGAGTGCTGCAGCTGCATGAACTAATGCAGCGCCTCCGCCAACAACAATTCCCTCTTCAACAGCTGCTCTAGTTGCAGAGATTGCATCTTCAAGACGATGCTTCTTCTCTTTTAACTCAACCTCAGTATGTGCGCCAACTTTGATTACGCAAACACCACCAGCAAGTTTTGCAACTCGCTCCTGTAGTTTTTCGCGATCCCAATCAGAATCAGTATTTTCAATCTCGCGGCGAATCTCAGTAACTCTTGCTGCCACATCATTCTTATTACCAGCACCATCAACAATTGTGGTGTTATCTTTTGAAATAACAATCCGGCGAGCTTTACCAAGCATTTCGATATCAATTTGCTCAAGCTTTAAGCCAACCTCAGCTGAGATAACCTGACCGCCAGTTAATATTGCAATGTCTTGCAACATTGATTTACGACGATCACCAAAGCCTGGTGCTTTAACAGCTGCTGAGGCAAAGGTGCCGCGCATGCGGTTAACCACTAATGTTGAAAGTGCTTCACCCTCAACATCTTCGGCAATAATTAATAATGGCTTACTTGCTTGGGCAACCTTTTCAAGAACTGGCAAAATCTCACCTAATGCTGAGATCTTCTGTCCTGAGATAAGGATGTAAGCATCCTCCAAGATTGTCTCCATGCGATCGGCATCGGTAACAAAGTATGGCGAGATATAACCCTTATCAAATTGCATACCTTCAGTGAACTCAAGCTCAAGTCCAGTTGTTGATGACTCTTCAACGGTAATAACGCCATCTTTGCCAACCTTATCCATCGCCTCTGCAATTAGATCACCAATTGCTTTATCTTGGGCTGAAATAGTTGCAACATCTGCAATCTGAGATTTTCCACTAACTGCAGTTGAGTTTTTGCGAAGTGCCTCAGTAATAGCTGCGACCGCTTTTTCAATTCCATACTTAAGCTCCATTGGTTGAGCACCTGCAGCTAGGTTGCGCAGACCCTCTTTAACCATTGCTTGAGCTAAAACTGTTGCAGTAGTCGTTCCATCACCAGCTACATCATTGGTCTTTTCAGCAACCTGCTTAACAAGTTGAGCACCCATATTCTCTGCTGGATCTGATAACTCAATCTCTTTGGCAATTGTTACACCATCATTGGTAATTAAAGGTGCGCCATAGCTTTTAGCAATAACTACATTTCGACCCTTAGGCCCAAGTGTTACCTTGACTGTGTCAGCCAGGATATTTACACCACGCTCCATCGCACGGCGCGCAGCTTCATCAAATTGAAGTGATTTACCCACGGCTTACTTCTTTGCAATAATTGCTAGTACATCACGGGAGGAAAGTACTAAGTACTCCTCATTGTTGTACTTAACCTCAGTGCCGCCATACTTTGAGTAAAGCACGATGTCACCCTCTTTAATATCTAGCGGGATGCGATTTCCATTTTCAAAACGTCCAGGGCCTACCGCCATCACAGTTCCCTCTTGTGGCTTTTCTTTAGCAGTATCTGGGATTACTAATCCAGATGCAGTCTTCTGCTCTGCTTCATTTGCCTTAACAACAATGCGATCTTCTAGTGGCTTAATTGAAATTGCCATCCTGATTTCTCCTTCTTAGATTCGGTATTACCCTCTGAAGTACCCCATCTGATGAATTAGCACACGGGGGCTTAGAGTGCTAAAGCCAACTTTAAAGGGCGCACTGCGCAAGGGCAAATTAAGAGGTAATTACCAGATCACTTGAGCGATTGAGGCTGCTGAATCAGCGCTTATACCTATCTGCGAGGGTGCTACGCCCTGGCTTATCGCCAAACTACCCATCGCTGCCACCATCGCACCATTGTCGGTGCATAAGCCAATTGGTGGGATTCGCAGCTCAACCTTGCTCAACTCACACCTTTGCTTTGCTAATTCACGTAGCCTGCTATTTGCCGCAACACCGCCGGCAATTACCAATCTATCAATTCCACTCTCTTTGCAAGCAGATAGAGATTTACTAATTAAAACATCAACTACCGCCTCTTGAAATGAGGCAGCAACATCACTCTTTTTATAATTTGGAGTTTGTTGCAAATATCTTGAAACAGCTGTTTTAAGTCCAGAGAATGAAAAATCATAAGGATGCTTTTCTAAATCAGTACTTTGGGTTAAGCCACGCGGAAAATTAATTGCATCCCTACCACCACTTACTGCTTGCTTATCAATTACTGGACCACCTGGAAAGCCAAGTCCCATAATCCGGGCAATCTTGTCAAAGGCCTCACCTGCTGCATCATCAATTGTTGCACCCTTAACAATTACATCTTTAGCTAGGTTATTTACCTGCAAAATTGATGAGTGCCCACCACTTACTAATAATGCAATAGTAGGTTGCATTACTACATCATTATCTAATTGATCAACTGCAATATGGGCAGATAGATGATTAACGCCATATAAAGGTTTATCTAAGGCAAGAGCTAAGCCAGATGCACTGCTTACGCCAACTAGTAACGCACCGATTAAACCAGGACCTGCCGTAACTGCGATTGCATCAATATCTTTAAGTGTTACCGATGCATCTTTTAGTGCCTGCTTAATTACCTGCTGCATCGCCTCTAAGTGAGCACGGCTGGCAACCTCAGGAACTACCCCACCAAAACGTGCATGTTGCTCAACACTTGAAGAAATGACATTTGCTAATAACTTTCGCTCATTAACAATGCCAACCGCGGTTTCATCACATGAGGTTTCAATACCAAGTACTAATGCCATTACTTAAGCTCCTTGCGCATTACCACTGCAGTGAGCCCTGGGCCGTAGTAATTCTCCCGCTTTGAAATCTCAACAAAACCATTTTGTTCATATAAGGGGCGGGCTGCATCATTGCCAAGACGCATCTCAAGCATTACCGCCTCTGCTTTTTTAACTCTGGCCCAATCAAGTAATCTCTTTAATAACTCACGCCCAATTCCTTTGCGACGATACTTATCTATAACTGTGATGGTGTGAATATCTGCCACATCTGCCACATAGAAAATACCGGCATAGGCAATTAGCTCACCACCTGCTTCGGCTGCAAGGTAGTAAGCATCCTTGGGCGCCTTAGCAAACTCCTCTTTAAATTGCGCACTACTCCAAGCAGCTTTGCCATAAACCTCTTTTTCAATTGCAGTTGCTACCACTAAATCAAGTGCGCTCATCACTCTAAATTTAACTCCAGCTGGAAGTGGATAGGCATCTGGTTTTCTAATATAGATTGGTTGATCAACTGAATTAGAGGTTGATGCAATCTCTGCTAGTGCAACTGGATCTGGATAGTAATCACCCTCACTAAAGATTTTAACTCCCAATTTTTCTAAACTACTGGCGCTAGCAACTGCTGGCTGCGTTATGCGCAAGCCATCTTTATACTCTGCCCAATATCTCTCTTTACGTCTTGCATCTGTTGAAACAATAAAATTACCTTCATTAATAACAGCTGCCATTGCATCTAATGAGCAAACTCCAACCCATTTAATATCTGCTGCTAATGCAAAGCTTTGTGCAAATGCAATACCAACTCTAAGGCCAGTAAATGGACCAGGTCCCATGCCCACTGCAACTAGATCTATACCTCTATTTATTTCTAAAGCTTGCGCAACTAATTTAGGCAACACCTCACCGTGAGCTAAGGCATCATTATGGGTTTTATTAAATAAAACTTTGCCATCTTTAACCAATGCCACCGATGTTTGTGAGGTAGAGGTATCTATTGCAAGGATTGTGCTCATAATTTAAACCCGGCCCAACGATCACCAATTGGAGTTATCTCAAGATTTCGAGAGCTTTCCTTATCACCTTGCGTAATTTTAATATCTAAATATTGATCACTCAGGGTTGAGACAAAGGCCGCTCCCCACTCAATTACAAAAATAGAGCTTGGTAGGTAGCTTTCAAAATCTAAATCAGTAAAACTACTTACTCCAGAATCAAGTAATCGATAAGCATCGATATGAATAAAGTTTGGAGTTCCCTTATGGATTCGGCTAATTACAAAGGTAGGGGAGGTAACACCGGTAATACCAAGGGCGAAAGCAACTCCTTGAGTTAATACAGTTTTACCAGCAGCTAACTCACCTGTTAAAACCACAACATCAGAAGGCTTTAATGCTTTGCCAATCTGCACACCTAACTGATGCATCTGCTCTACTGAGGTGACAGAGGTTTTCATAATGGAAGTAGTTTATAGATACAAAAAGGCCCCTCAGTTTCCTGAAGGGCCTTTTTTAGATTTAGCTTTTACCGATCTTGGAACATCAAAGCAGGTTTGAAGTTTGGATCAATAAACATGCTTGGATCTTTCTTTAGTGCAGATTTAGCGGCTGCAATTGATGGAAGTTTTCCACTCTTACCTGCGCTAGCAAGTAACTTAGCAATCACCATAATCTGATCATTTGTATACATCGCATGAGATGTACCCGTTGTAATTCCAGTTGCAGCCTTTGGAGAGCCAGCTGAGTCAAACTCTGTGTACTCATCTGGTGGCTTGTTCCAAATATTTAGCAACAAACCAGGCTTTGCATCTCCATTACTTATGGAAGCCTCATACAAATCCTTCATCTTTTGAATATAGCCAGCTGGTGTAATTTGATCAGCTGTCTGTGAGACTGTGATTGTTGGAACAGAGATCTTTCCAGTGTATGCGGCTTGGTTATTTATACACGCAACAGCAGAGGCACTTGCAGTAACTCTAGGAGCTACTGGGTTGAGCTTGTTTAGGAAAGCTAACATTCCAGCAGTTGCTGTCTTACCACTTAACCCTGCTGCAAAAATATCGCCATTATCACCAAGTCGTGAGGCGTAATCTGTAGCTGAGTTATCAAAGATACTTCCACCACAACGCATTTCAGCGTCATAGTTTCCAATAACTCCAAGTGCAAGTGCAGTTGATGTGTTTTCCAAAACTGCAAGTGCTGGGCTAATCGCTAATCCAAATGAGGTTTCAAGTGCACCCTTAGGTCCAGATGAAGCATCATATGTATTTGACTGAGTAGGCATTCCTGCTAGTAGGCCAATTAATAAAATTGCACTACGAACTGGGATACCTTTTAATGACGCTGGTGCGTTTGTAGCACTAGCTGGCCATGCTGGCGCTAATGGATTGGCCGAAATAGCAGCTGAAAGTGCGCCAAGGACAGTTAAAAGCTTTCCAATATCGCCAATTAACTCCATATAGCCGCGAGTATCACCTGCATACTCAGGTTGGGTATACCCATTTCCTTTAATTGTTGGATCAAATAATGTTTTATACATCCATAAAACATCATTTGCGTATGAGTACTGGCTAGCAGCAGTTCCTGCCATATGCAGATTGGCTGCAGCATCAATAATTCCATATTGCTCAGAAAGTGATTGAGAAATATGTCCGCCTAGTGAATCTCCCCAAGAAACAACTTTACTAATCGTTGGGAAAATATCTTTAGCGTAGACAATTAAGTTTACATTTGCCTCAATTGCTTCTGGAACTGACCAACCATTTACCTGCACACCTGCACCAGCTAAGGCATAGCCTTGCTTTAGAAGTGTTTGGGCAATGATTTCCTGATCTGCTGCAGTTCTTCCTGGTGCAACCTCAGGTGCTGAACGAGGTACTGAATAAACACCATCTGGGTTGATTACTGGAATTTTAGGCAGAAGAACTTGGTTTCTGATTCCGTGTGAATATAAAAACATCATGCCGTTGAACTTTTCTGGCATTCTGATCTCATACTTAGAACCATTGCCATCAGCGCCGGTACATTTTTGGAATGCAACAAACTTAGCGCCGTCAATAAAGCCGGTTTCAGAACAACCTTCGGCTGCATTAGCAGAACTTGGTACTGCTACGGCAAATGTTGCAACAAGTGCTGCAGAGATAAGAGCAGTTAAGCCCTTCTTTAGTTTTAGATTTTTCATGAGTTTGTTGGTATCCCATTCTTAGGCATTGCAGGACGTGTGAAGGTAGAGGCCTCTACTGCTCCAGCTGCTGAATCAGTAGTGAAGATAGATAGCGTTCCACCGTATGGCTTTAATTCACCCTTTGCATTTAACTGACCAAACCAGTAACCGTTGTAACCAACATGGCTAGTGGCTGAGTAATTAAGTGGCACGCGGCCGGCGCTGGCAAACTTTGCACCCTTGTTCTGAACTGCATTAATCAGACCAGTACGGGTTAGGTTCTTACCAGCAGCGCGTAGTGCCTGCACAGTTAACATCGCTGAGTTCATTCCTTGTAGAACAATGTTGTCAAAGGAAATACCCTTGTTGTACTTCTCATTGATCTTCATGAACTGGCTTACATACTCATCAGATGTGTCTTTAGCATCTGGGAAGAAGCTAGCTGCGATTGCGCCATCAATTGTTGTGGACTTAACACCAAGTGCGAGCAATGTATTTGCATCTCCACCAACAGATCCTGCGATCCAGGTGAATTTGCTAACTAGGTCAAGTGACTCTGCAGCCTTAAAAATAAGTGCAGTTACATCAGTTGTACCGAATAGAACAACTACTGGCTTACCAGGAATAGCGCTTAATCCAGTTAGAAGTGCCTTAGCACGAGCATCGGTAATGGAGCTAGTTGGATACAAGGTTGTGGAAGCAATAGTTAGTCCACCAGCTTTGAAGCCGTTAACACCATCTACTCCAAACTCATCATCTTGTGCAACTAAAGCAACAGCTTGTCCAGCAAACTTCTCTTTAATGAACTTGGACATAATTTTTGCTTCCATGGCATAACTTGGAAGTACGGTGAATGTGGTTGGGTACTTAGCGATGTTTCCAAACCCGCTAAAACCAGTGTTCACAAAAAGATCAGGGACATTCTTAGCGGCAAGTGATGCAGCGGTGTATGCCTTGGAGTGTGTTGCTGTACCAAGTGCGCCTACAAGTGCAAATACATTGTCTTTAAGAATTAGGTTAGTAGTTTGGGTAGCAGCCAATGTTGGCAAGTACTTATCATCACGAACTACTAATTTAATTTTACGACCATACACTCCGCCATTAGCGTTGATGTAGTCAAAGTAAGCTTTCATTGCGCCAGGAACTTTTCCGTAGGCTAAGCCAGCAGAGCCAGTTAATGGAGTTGAAACTCCTAACTTAATCTCAGTAGCGGTAACGCCAGGATCGGCAGCTTGTGCAGGCATGATGCTTAGCACCATTGCTCCGGCAGCAACTACCGCTGAAACGATTGAAAAACGTTTCATGCGAGTATTTCTGATCATTTATTTCCTTCCGTATGGTTATCTTGCTTATTACATTTTTAATGCTTCTTCTTTAATAACTGCCCTGGTCCATTAGGCGCAAACAACACCGCTGCGATAAGCAGTGCGCTGACCAAAAAACCAGGCAAGGTTGCGGTGAATCCTTCAGATCCGCCGATTCGGTTTACTACCGAATCAGCGATCTCAGGGATCGCCACCAAAACCAACCCCCCTAGCATCACACCTTTTAGGCTGTACACGCCAGTAACAACTGCCCCTGTTAGGAGGGAAAATGAGAGGGAAAGGGGGAAAGCTGAGGGTGAAACCCCGCTTATAAGCATAACAAGTAGCCCACCAGCCAGCCCTGCCATCCCAGCGCTGATAGTAAA
The DNA here is from genome assembly GCA_016462445.1 of Candidatus Nanopelagicus sp. Taxonomy (GTDB): domain Bacteria; phylum Actinomycetota; class Actinomycetes; order Nanopelagicales; family Nanopelagicaceae; genus Nanopelagicus. The sequence goes on from JAEMTE010000001.1 coordinate 67,948, forward strand.
GGCGGTGACCTTTAGCCGGCCGGTATTAATTCCAGTCAACTGAGCAGCAACCTGATTATCCCGCATCGCTCTAAAGCTTCGCCCATACTTTGAGCTAAGCAGATTAGCGATCAACCAAATCATTATCAGGGCGGCAAGGGATGAGATCCAGAAGAACCATTTATATTGTGAGAAGTCCTCGCCAAATCTAGCCGGTGGTGCACCAACATCAAATGCCACTCCTTGCTCACCACCTAAAATTGGAAATTGATTAGCAAGAGATGGCAACGAGACAGCAAGTGCCAAGGTGGTGCCAGCTAAATAAGGTCCAGATAATCTAGCAACACCAAATCCTAAAATTAATCCAAATAAACCGGCGACAAAGGTAGCAATTATTAATGCGATTACCGGATGCAGATGAGCATTATTAGTTGATAAAGCTCCAGCGTATGCCCCAACCGCCATTAATGCAGAGTGGCCAAGGGATAACTGGCCTGAGTAACCAGTTAGTAAAATAATTGAAGCGATCGCCAAGGTATACATAGCCACAAATGATCCTTGGTATTGGCGAAGCTCGCCCACTCGATCACCGACTAGAAGTAGTAGCCAACCAAATAAAATAAATAAAAGTAAACGTTTTTTAGTCGCAGAAAAATTGTGCATTTAATCTCGCCGGCCTTTCTTATTTGAGAATATTCCAGCTGGCTTAATTAATAAGACTAAAATTAAAATAATAAATGCGGTAGGAAAAACTAATCTAGAGCTGACATAGGAGGTCGTAAAGTTAATTGCAAAACCTAAAACCATCGCACCAGCTACTGCGCCAAATAAACTATCCAAACCACCAATTACAGCAGCAATAAAACCAAATACTAAGAGCACATCCATCGCATTTGGATATAGATAAGTGCTGGGTACAAATAACATGCCAGCTAGCCCACCGGCAGCACCAGCTAATGCCCAACCTAAGGTCCTAATTCCATCCACTTTTATGCCAGAAAGCTTTGCAATTTCAGGTGAGTGGGCAGAGGCCCGAAGTGCTAAGCCAAGATTAGTTTTTTGGAATAACAAGGTTAGAAGCAACATCGTAATTGTTACGCAAACTAGAACCATTAGATTAAATGGACTAAATGCAATAACAGAGCCAAAAATTCGATAACCATCAGTTGAGACTGGTGCAGCAATTGTTTGGTAGGTCAGTCCCCACTTAAATCCAATTATTGCTTGAACGATGCCAAGTAATCCTAAGGTTGCTACCACTGGTGCAATCATTACGATTGGACCAGTTGTGATTCGCTTAAATATTGGCCGCATAAAAAATCTATCTATTGCTGCCCCGATTACCGCTCCAGCAACTATTGCCATAATTAATCCAACCCAATATGAACCAGATCTAACTATTACCTCATAACCAATATAGGTAGTTAATACCGCTTGGCCTGCTTGAGCAAAGTTAATTACTCGAGTAGAGCGCCAGACTAAAACTAGCGCAGTAGACATTAAGGCGTAGATAGATCCGGTGGTAAGTGAGGTTAAGACCGCTGTTATAAATTTCAACATTTAAAACCCCAAATAGGCAGAGCGAACTGCCGGATCATTTAATAGATTTTGCGCAGAGTCTGCAGCAACAACTGAGCCTAGATTTAAAACTACTCCCTCATCGGCAATCTTTAGCGCACCCATAGCATTTTGCTCAACCAATAAAACAGTTAAATCCATTTTCGTAACCAATGATTTTATTGTCTGGAATATCTGCTCAACAATTAATGGTGCAAGTCCTAAGGATGGTTCATCTAGTAATAAAAGCTTTGGCCGGGCAACTAATGCTCTACTAATTGCCAGCATCTGCCGCTCACCCCCTGATAATGAGCCAGCAAGTTGTGTCATACGCTGACCTAAAATTGGAAATAACTCAACTACCTCATCAGTTGCTTTAACAACATCCTTCTTATCTTTTCGCCATAAACCTGCGAGCGCTAAATTCTCTTTAACAGTTAACTCAGCAATTACAGATTTACCATCAGAGACATGCATGATTCCAGAGCGGGCCAGATCCTCAGCCCGCTTACCTAGAATTGATTTACCATTCCAGGTAGCACTTCCTGATTCACTCTCTTTAAGTCCAGATAATGTTCTAAGTAATGTAGTTTTACCTGCGCCATTGGCGCCAATAATTGCAGCCAGCTCTCCTTGTGGCACAGTAAATGAGACATTACTTATTGCTCTGATCGCACCGTGATCAATTGTTAAATTCTCAACTATCAGGCTCAACTGTTCACCCCTAAATAGGCAGCGACAACTGATGGATCACGTCGGACTGTTTCAACCTCACCGGAAGCAATTACCTGACCAAAGTTAAGAACATATAGGCGATCACAAACATTCATCACAACATCCATATGGTGCTCAACTAATATGACTGAACATTGGGCAGCAAGATTGTGAATTAATGAGTTCATCCACTCAATATCTTGAGCGCCAAGACCTCCTGCTGGTTCATCAAGTAATAAAATCTTTGGCTCACTTACCAACGCCCGCGCAATTGCCACTCGTTTTGTTACTGGGTATGGCAAGGAGTCTGCCCGCCGGCCGGCAATACCTGAGGCATAAACCCGCTCAAGTGCGGTCATTGCTCGTTGCTTAAGCTTTGCTTCATCTTTGCCACTTAAGCCAAGGGCGGATGAGATCAAACCACTTCTTGCTCTCTTATAGTCGCCAACCATTACATTCTCTAAAACAGTTAGCTCTGGAAAGAGACCAACTCCTTGCAGGGTACGGGAGATTCCTAAATCAATTAATTGATGAGGCTTTGGCCATTTATGTGACTTACCATTTATCTCAAGTGAGCCAGATTCAACATCGGCAAGACCAGAGAGTGCGTTAAATAAAGTTGTCTTACCCGCTCCGTTGGGACCAATTAATCCCACTACCTCATTGCGATCTAATTCTAGATTTACATCTGATAACGCTTTTAATCCGCCAAATGAAACAGATAAAGATTTAATTGATAGCAGATTAGAGTTACTCACGAGGGTAGATTCTAGGCACCCGCGGGCCGATTCGAGTAACTATCTCATAATTTATCGTGCCAGATGCCTTTGCCCATTCATCAATTGTGTACTCACCGCTGCTGCCATCACCAAAAACAATCACCTCATCCCCAGTTTTTGCTAAGGAGTTAATTCCCAGATCTACCACAAATTGATCCATTGAAACCCGCCCTATTAATGGCGCCCGTTTGCCATCAACAAAAACACCAGCTAAATTATTGGCATTTCGTGGAACTCCATCTGCATATCCAAGTGTTACTACGCCAAGTTTGGTATCACTTTTTGCTGCTGCAGTACCACCATAACCAACACTGACGCCAGCCTTAACAGCTTTAACTAAATGTAACTTTGCCTTTAATCTCATCGCCGGCTTTAAATAAAGTGATTTGGAATCACCTAAATTATTTATATCAGGGCTTAAACCATATAAACCAATTCCCCATCTGATAATACTTTTATGGGCAGCCTTACTTGTTAGCGAAGCAGCTGAGTTTGCAATGTGAATTAACTCTGCTTTTATGCCAGCAGCAGCAGCACTGTTGATTCGGTCCTCAAATACATTTAATTGCTCTTTGTTCATGCCCTCATCTGGTTCATCAGCTCTGGCAAAGTGTGACCAGATGCCGACAATATTTATTTCATTATTTTTTGCAGAGATACTTAATTTCTCAAGAAATATCTGCCAATCATCACCCACACCCCCTCGGCTCATTCCAGTATCAACTTCAATATGTACTCTTGGGATCTTTTTAACTGATTTTCCAGCTAATACAATCTCATTTAATAATTCAGTTGATGAAATAGATAGATCAATATCTAGATTAATTGCAGCTTTAAAATCCTCACCCACTGGTGTTAGCCAAGCAATAATTGGCTTGGTAATCCCACCGTTTCGTAATGTGATTGCCTCTTCAAGTAAGGCGGTGCCAAGCCAATCAGCACCAGCATCTTGGGCAGCTCTTGCTACTGGCAATAATCCATGCCCATAAGCATCTGCTTTAACAACTGCTAAAACTTGTGCATTTGTTTTGCTTTTAATAAATTTTAAATTATCTGCAATTGCAGAGAGATTTATCTCAGCGCTGGCGCGACTCATAAGATAAAGCCTATCGCCTGCTTTATGAGGGTTGAGTATCAGAGGTAATCATGCGATCGAGAGCGATAATTAATACTAAAAGTGCTGCGCCAATAAATAGGCCGCCAAGTAAATCTGAGAACCAGTGGGTATTGCGATATAGGGAGGCTAGGCAAACACCACTGGTAACGATTGAGACAAACCAGGTTAATCGCATTCCTTCAAATGGCTCCTTATGGGAGTAGCGAAATATTAAATAAGCAAAGATGCCCCAGGTAAGTATTGCATTAGCCGCATGCCCACTTGGATATGAAAGACCGCTATCGGTAAATACTAAATCAAATCCAGAGTGTGGTTTGGTGCGACCAAATAATAATTTTGATACGCCAACAGATAGATTTAAAAGTATTAGTGAAAGTAGAGATAAATTAAATGGTCGCCATGTTTTAAACCTACGCCCAATTAAAATGGAGGTAAGTATCAAGATTATTGCCGTAACACTTCGTAATCCTAAATCATCAACTAACATAACTAAGGTTGGTGTTCTGCCAGGTGTGACAAGTAAAATATCACGATTATAAATCCACTCATCAAGGCGCCTGATCCAAGTATTTGCTAATACCTGTTGAGTAATAACACCGTAAATACTTATGAATAAGAGTGCTAACTTAAGAGCAGAGTTTTTCTGCTTACGCCTTTTTTCTGGCATTTACTTACTCAACTGTTACTGATTTAGCCAAGTTTCTTGGCTGATCAACATCATTTCCTCTAGCTACCGCCATCTCATAAGCAATAACTTGAAGAGGCACAACAGATAAAACTGGTTGCAGCAACTGATCAACCTGCGGAATTCGAATTAAATGATCAGCGCCAATAAACTCAAACTCACTAATTGCAATTACTACTGCACCCCTCGCCTTAACCTCTTGAATATTACTTGCCATCTTCTCAGCCAACACTGAATCTTGAGCTGGCATAATTGCAATTACTGGTGTGCCCTTATCAATCAATGCAATTGGTCCATGCTTTAACTCACCGCCGGCAAAACCTTCTGCATGCATATAGGCCAGCTCCTTTAACTTAAGTGCACCCTCTAATGCTGTTGGATAGCCAACATGTCTGCCTAAAAATAAAATAGATTCTGCACTCTTAAATTTTCTAGTTAGCTCCCGCAGTGGCTCAACAGTTTCTAGCACCTGCTCTACCTTTGCTGGTAGTTGATTTAATTGCTCAATTATCTCGCTTGCGCTCTTCTTACCTAGATGACCAAGTTGGCGGCCAATCTCAAGGCCAATTAAATAGATCGCAATTAATTGAGTAGCAAATGCTTTGGTGGAGGCAACTGCAATCTCAGGTCCGGCGTGGGTATAAAGAACAGCATCTGATTCACGACCAATTGTTGAACCATTGGTATTACATACTGAAAATATGGTTGCACCCTTTGATTTTGCATACCGCAGTGCCATCAAGGTATCCATCGTTTCACCTGATTGGGAGATTGGAATTACAAGCGTTTGCTTATCAATGCTTGGTTCGCGATAGCGATACTCCGAGGCTAACTCAACATCTACTGGAATCTGACCCCACTTTTCAATCGCATACTTACCCACTAATCCTGCGTTATAAGCGGTGCCACAGCCAATAATTACAATCTTCTCAAACTTTTTAAACTTAAGTTTTAGATCAAGTCCATCTAATCTGCCAATTAAAGTATCAGCAATTGCTTTAGGTTGTTCATAGATCTCTTTAAGCATGAAATGTGAGAACCCACCTCGCTCTGCCGCACTTGCATCCCAGGAGATCTGATACTCCTTTGCTTTAACAATCTGACCAGATAGATCTGTAACTACAACTGAGTTAGGGGTTATCTCAACAACTTGATCTTGTCCTAACTCAAGAGCGGTTTTAGTATGGGCAATAAATGCTGCTACATCTGAGGCCAGAAAGTTTTCATCTTTTCCAACACCAACTACAAGTGGTGAGTTACGACGAGCACCGACAATATGAGAAGGATTATCTGAGTGAATTGCAAGTAAGGTAAATGAACCTTTTAATTGCTGACAAACCTTACGCATCGCAGCAGCCAAATCACCATTGTTTTCTTTTCTGGCATCACTTAATAGATGCACTACTGACTCAGTATCGGTATCAGATTTAAACTTATGCCCTTTTATTTCTAGCTCTGCCCGAAGCTGCACATAATTTTCAATAATTCCATTGTGAATTAAAGCTAACTTGCCCTCATTATCTAAATGTGGATGAGCATTTGTATCGGTTGGCCCACCATGAGTTGCCCACCTGGTATGGCCAATACCACTTGTTGAGTTTGGAGTTTTTGAAAGAGCTGCCTCAAGATTTTTTAACTTACCAGCACGCTTTTCAATATATAACGGTTTACCAATTTCAGTTGGGAGCGCAATTCCTGCTGAGTCATAACCACGGTATTCAAGTCGTCGCAAACCTTCAATGACTGGAGTTAGTGCGGAGTTTTTACCGGTGTAGCCAACAATGCCGCACATTTATAAACTCCTCTTATTTACTTAAGCTCTAATCTTACTAGTTGTACTAATGAATCTGCGATCTTTTGAGCCAATTCCAAATCATTTGCCTCCACCATTACCCGAACCATTGGTTCAGTACCAGATGCGCGCACTAAAACTCTACCGATACCTGCTAATTGCTTCTCTGATTCTAGGATCGCATCCTTAATTTTTACTGAGGATGCCAACTTCTCTTTTGCAATATCTTTAACATTAATCAAAATCTGTGGGTATTTCTTCATCACTGAGGCAAGTTCAAGAAGTGATTTCTTAGATTTTGCTACCACCTGCATTACCTGTAGCGCAGTCAATAACCCATCACCAGTATTTGAGAATTGGCGCATAATCACATGCCCTGATTGCTCACCCCCTAATGTGTAATCATTTTCTAGCATCTTCTCTAAGACATAACGATCACCCACTGCAGTCTTTTCAACTTTAATACCTAGAGATTCCATCGATTTAATAAAACCTAGATTGCTCATTACGGTGCCGACCACCGTTTTTTTATTTAACTTATCGGCAGATAGCCAGTCAGTTGCTAATATATTTAATATGTAATCCCCATCAATAATCTGCCCATCTGAGGCAATTAATAAACAACGATCAGCATCACCATCATGGGCAATACCAATATCAGCACCACTCTTTTTTACCTCACTTATTAAATTATCTAAATGAGTTGAGCCGCAATTCTCATTTATATTCCACCCAGTTGGAGTAGCAGAGATTGCGGTAACTGTTGCCCCCGCTCTTTCATAAGCATTAGGTGCTACAGATGATGCTGCGCCATTTGCACAATCGACAATTACCTTTAGCCCAGTTAATTTTGTGCTCATAGTAGAAAGTAGGTGGGCGATATAACGCTCCTTAGCACCCTCATCAAAGATAATTCGACCAACATTTAAACCAGTTGGTCTATCCCATGGCTCACCTAATCTTGCCTCGATCTGTGACTCTAGTGAATCAGCTAATTTATCCCCGCCCTTTGCAAAAAACTTAATTCCATTATCTGGCATTGGATTATGGGATGCACTAATCATTACGCCAAGATCAGCACCACTTTCCTTAACTAAGAAGGCAACTGCAGGTGTTGGCAATACACCAACTCGATAAACATCAACACCAGCGCTAGTTAAACCTGCAACAACTGCTGCCTCTAAAAAATCACCAGAGGCGCGAGAGTCTTGACCAACAATGGCTTTGGGGCGATGGCCGGCAAATAAACCAATCTCACCTAATACATGAGCGGCGGCAATTGCTAAATCAACTGCAAGCTCTGCGGTTAGATCAACATTGGCGACACCTCGCACACCATCGGTGCCGAAGAGGGCCATTAGATTTAAGTTACTAAAAGTAAATTAACGCTTGCTGTATTGAGAGCGCTTACGAGCCTTCTTTAGGCCGTACTTCTTTCGCTCAATTACACGAGCATCACGAGTTAAGAAGCCAGCCTTCTTAAGTGATGGACGGTTTGCATCAATATCGATCTCATTAAGCGCACGTGCTACACCTAATCGAAGTGCACCAGCTTGGCCAGATGTTCCGCCACCATTAATGCGAGCGAAAACATCATATGTTCCCTCAGCACCTACTGTGCGAAATGGTTCTGAAACTGATTGTTGGTGAACCTTATTTGGAAAATAAACCTCAAGTGGCTTGCCATTTACAACCCAACGACCAGAACCTGGAACTAGGCGAACTCTGGCAACCGCCTCTTTGCGACGACCAACGCCACCACCAGGTGCGGTGATTGCTTTACGATTTGTTGCAGCCGATGGCGTGCTTGAACTGTATGAGCTAGGAACCGTCTCATCGCCTACCTCTAAAATTTCTTCAGACATCTCTCTCCTATTACTTCTTTACGATCTGGGACACTTGGCTAAACTCAAATACCTTAGGATTTTGTGCTGCATGTGGATGCTCAGATCCTGCATAAACCTTTAACTTAGTAAGAGCTGCTCTTCCTACCGAATTCTTTGGCAGCATTCCTTTAATAGCTTTTTCAACCGCCCGAGTTGGGAACTTCTCAAACATATCTGAGTAAACAGTTGAGGTCATGCCACCTGGATAACCAGAGTGTTGATGAGCAAATTTCTGTGAAACTTTTGCACCAGTTAAAACTACCTTCTCAGCATTAATAACAATTACAAAATCACCCATATCCATGTGCGGAGCAAAGGTGGTTTTATGCTTGCCATAAAGTAAATGTGCAGCATGCGTAGCAAGGCGACCAAGCACTACATCTTGGGCATCAATAAGATGCCAAGTACGAGTGATCTCACCTGCTTTAGGTGTAAAAGTGCGCACGCTATCTCTTTTCTTAAATTAAGGATTGTCCCAAATGGGTCATTTCCAACATGCGTAGATTACCTGTCGGTATGGGATTAGGTCAAAACCGCATTCTCATGCGCTCAAAATCAGCCCTCAACCTCTTCAAGCTCTTGAATTGAGAGGTTGTTTTTATATCTACTCAAATATTGATCTGGCTGCGGATACTCCACCTTGATCAAAGTTAATCCTTTTGCTGGAAATACATAACTATCAGAGATTCTCACCTTATCTTGCAAAGTCTTAAGCATCCACTCGGGTGCAAACCTACCTTCACCAACACAAACTGCTGCTCCTACCAAATTACGAACCATGTTATAACGAAAAGAATCTGCCTTAACTTCACCGATAACTACGCCATTCTCATCACGGTGCCAGTCAAATTTCATAAGATTTTTAACAGTACTTCCGCCTTCGCGAAACTTACAAAATGCAAAGAAATCATGCTCTCCTAGCAGTAACTTTGAGCCAGCATTCATTAGATCAATATCTAACTCTCTAAACCACTCAGCGCTGTCATACCGATCAAGTGGGGCGGTTACTTTGCCAGCATCAATTATTTTATATTGATAGGTGCGCGAAATTGGTGTGAAGCGGGCGTGAAAATTCACCTCAGCCCAACAGGTGCTAATAACTCGAACATCCTTATCTAAAATCTGATTTAGTCGAAATACTAGATTTTCAATGTTGGTATTTTCTGGTAGATCTGTATGTATTACCTGTTGTTTTGCATGAACGCCAGCATCAGTTCGCCCCGCCACAACTGTTGCGATCTGATTTTGGGTAATAGTAGATAAGGCTTTTTCTACCTCTTCTTGAATGGTGCGCAGATTTGGTTGCTTCGCCCAGCCTGAAAAATTTGTTCCATCGTAAGTTAAATCAATTCTTAAACGAGAAAACCCACTCTTAGGGTCAAGAGTGGGTTTTGTCATAATCTTTTTCTTTTAGGCTGCGTTATTACTCAGCTTTCGCTGCTGCTTTTTTAGCTACCTTTTTAACTGGTGCACCTGCTTCAACCATTTCAATTACCGCCATTGGTGCATTATCACCTTTGCGCGGACCGATTTTAGTTATACGGGTGTAACCACCAGCACGGGATGCAAAGCGTGGTGCAATCTCAGTGAAGAGTGTGTGCACAACAGATTTGCTAGAGATACGTGCCATAACTCGGCGGCGTGCAGCAAGATCACCTTTTTTAGCATGAGTAATTAATCGCTCTGCTAATGGGCGAAGACGTTTTGCTTTAGCTTCGGTTGTAGTTAACTTTCCTTTTTCGAAAAGTTGCGCAGCAAGTGTTCCCAGCAATAATTTCTCATGTGCTGGTCCACTACCTAGGCGTGGGCCTTTACTTGGCTTTGGCATTTTTTCTCCTACAACTCTTCCGCGTCAACAAGTTCATCATCAACACTGCTTCCGTAGTTAGCATGCTTAGTTGGATCAAATCCAGCTGGGCTGTCTTTAAGTTGCATTCCCATAGATTGTAATTTCGCCTTAACCTCATCAATTGATTTGGAGCCGAAGTTACGAATATCCATTAGATCTGCCTCAGAACGAGAAAGTAATTCACCAACTGTGTGAATTCCTTCGCGCTTTAAGCAGTTATAAGAACGAACTGTTAGATCAAGATCTTCGATTGGAAGTGCCATATCTGCAGCGAGTGCTGCATCTTGAATGGAAGGTCCCATCTCAATTCCTTCAGCGTTAGCATTTAATTCACGAGCAAGACCAAATAGCTCAACCAATGTCTTTCCAGCTGATGCCATTGCATCTGATGGTTTCATTGATCGCTTAGTCTCAACATCTAGAACTAACCGATCAAAGTCGGTTCTCTGCTCAACACGTGTTGCCTCAACTTTGTAGGTAACACGAAGCACAGGTGAGTAAATTGAATCAACCGGAATCCGGCCAATCTCACCTCCTGCTTGCTTGTTTTGTACCGCAGTGATGTAACCACGGCCACGCTCAACAGTTAGCTCAATCTCAAACTTTGCTTTTGAGTTCAAAGTTGCAATATGAAGCTCTGGATTGTGTACCGCAACTCCTGCTGGAGCTGCTACATCTGCGCCAGTAACAACTGCCTCACCATTTTTACGAATGTAAAGAAGTGATGGCTCATCATTATCTGAGGATAAAACTAAGTTTTTGATGTTTAAAACGATCTCAGCGAGATCCTCTTTAACACCTTCTAAAGATGTGAACTCATGCAATGCGCCATTTACGCGAATACCGGTAATAGCTGCACCGGGAATCGAAGATAGTAATGTACGACGAATTGAGTTACCAAGGGTGTAGCCGAAACCTGGCTCTAGCGGCTCGATAATGAACCGTGAACGGTACTCGCTTACTACTTCCTCAGTGAGGATTGGGCGTTGTGCAATTAGCACTTTGTTCCTCCGTATGTTCTGAAAGACCCTCTATTTGATCTTTCGGTTGGGCTTAGATATTTAGTTTTTACTGCGGTAAATCTTTACTGCATTAAGTACTTGATTACTTGGAGTAAAGCTCAACAATTAGTTGCTCTTGTACTTGAGTATCAATAATTGGTCGGGTTGGAACGGCGTGGACCAAAATTCGCATTTTAGAACCCACAACCTCCATCCATGCTGGAACAGATTTCTCACCAAGCTCTGCACTTGCGACGATAAATGGTGTGGTGTCTAATGAATCTGGCACAACATCAATTATGTCCATCGGTGTAGTTCGGAAAGAAGGAATGTTTACCTTTTTGCCATTAACTAAGAAGTGACCATGGCGCACTAATTGGCGTGCCATGTCGCGGCTCTTAGCAAAGCCAGCACGGAAGACCACGTTGTCTAACCGAGTTTCAAGTAGTACCAAAAGATTTTCACCAGTCTTACCTTGCAGACGGTTTGCCTCTTCGTAGTAACCACGGAACTGCTTCTCTAGTACTCCGTAAATACGTGCGCACTTTTGCTTCTCACGCATCTGTAGTAAGTACTCAGAATCTTTTGAACGAGCACGGCCATGTTGTCCTGGTGGATATGGACGTGACTCAATTGGACACTTTGGTCCATCGCACTTAGAGCCCTTAAGGAAGAGCTTTACTTTTTCGCGACGGCATCTTTTGCAATCTGCACCGGTATAGCGAGCCATAGTTTTCTCCCTTTCCTTATACTCGACGTGGTTTACGTGGACGGCAACCGTTGTGTGGTGCTGGAGTTACATCAGAGATGGCTCCAACCTCAAGACCGGCTGCTTGTAATGAACGAATTGCAGTTTCCCGGCCAGAGCCAGGTCCCTTAACAAATACATCTACCTTCTTTAAACCATGCTCCTGTGCTTTACGAGCAGCAGCTTCTGCTGCCATTTGTGCAGCAAAGGGAGTTGATTTACGAGAACCTTTAAATCCAACCTGTCCAGATGATGACCAAGCAATTACCCCACCTGCTGGATCGGTAATAGAAACAATGGTGTTATTAAATGTGCTCTTAATATAAGCATGACCAAAGGCAACATTTTTCTTATCCTTCTTACGTGCTTTAATCTTCTTTGGTGCAGATTTTTCTGCTGCCTCTTTTGCTGGCTTAGTTTTTTCGGCGGCCATTACTTGGTCTCCTTCTTCTTACCAGCGATTGCAACACGTGGACCCTTACGAGTACGAGCATTGGTATGGGTTCGCTGACCGCGGACTGGTAATCCTTTACGGTGGCGACTTCCTTGATAACTTTGAATTTCAACTTTGCGACGGATGTCCCCGGCAACTTCGCGGCGAAGATCACCCTCGATTTTGTAATTTGCTTCAATAAACTCACGAAGCTTTGCCAACTCTGGCTCTTGTAAATCTTTAACGCGGACATCAGGTGATATACCGGTGGCAGCAAGTGTTGCCTGCGCACGGGTAAGACCCATTCCGAAAATATAGGTGAGTGCAATCTCAACTCGCTTTTCGCGAGGAAGATCGACACCAACAAGACGTGCCATATCGCTTACCTGTTTCTTTTATCCGAAAGGTCCTCCGCAATGCCTCCAGGTATCTCTACCTGGCCTCAGCCTTTCGGACTGAGGGTCATAATTAAGTTTTACCTTAATTACGTTACATCACGCGTTTATTAAATTAACCCTGACGTTGTTTATGACGTAGGTTTTCGCAGATCACCATAACGCGACCATTACGACGAATGACTTTGCACTTGTCGCAAATCTTTTTCACGCTAGGTTTGACCTTCACGATTACCTTTCTAACAACTACAGTTTAAAAATTATTTATTTGTAACGATAAATAATTCGACCTCTAGTGAGGTCATACGGACTAAGTTCTACAATCACTTTATCTTCTGGCAAAATACGAATGTAGTTCTGTCGCATCTTTCCACTGATATGTGCTAAAACTTTGTGCCCATTTGTTAACTCAACTCGGAACATTGCGTTCGGTAGTGCTTCAGCAACAGTGCCTTCGATCTCAATTGCACCGTCTTTCTTGGCCAAGCGATACCTACTTATCTGTTCTAAATCAGGTTTACCCCTTACGAGGCAGGAGGGATAGTTTAGGCGGGCAGGGTAAAAAGGGGAAATCCGCTCAACTATGCCTAAATCTATGCGGGGATTTATCTAGAAAATTAAAGCAGGGTTGAGATCTCAACTCCCAGCCTGCCTAATTCAGCTTTTCCGCCATCTACTGCAGTTAATACAAATACCTTGCCATCTGGTGCGATTGCATAAGAGTGTTCAAAGTGTGCACCTTTTGATGAATCTTGTGAAACCACGGTCCACTCATCACTTAATACTTTAGTTTTTTCACTGCCACGAGTAATCATTGGCTCAATTGCAAGTGCCATTCCAGCAACTAAATCTGGGCCATTACCTGCTGGACCAAAATTTAAAATATGTGGCTCTTGATGCATTGCACTACCAATTCCATGGCCGCCATACTCACGTAAAATTCCATATTTACCTTGTGAATCAATGTATCTTTGAATCGCCTCTGAAATATCAGTTAACTTTGCCCCATTTTTACCAGCTGCAATTCCCCGCCACATAGACTCTTCACACACATCCATTAACTTTTGATCTGCTGCTTCAACCTCACCTAATCCAATTGAGATTGCAGCATCCCCATGCCAGCCATCAATAATTGCGCCAAAATCAATTGATAAGAGATCACCTGAGATTAATTTTCTTTTATTTGGAATTCCATGCACAACCTCTTCATTGACAGAGGCGCAGATAACCGCTGGAAAGCCGTGATAGCCAAGAAAGGATGATGTTGCTCCATGCTTTACTAAGTTAGTTGCTGCCATCTCATCTAGCTCAACTGTGGTCATGCCAACCTGAGCTGATTCTTTAATTAACTTAAGAGTATCTGCCACAACTAATCCTGCTTTGCGCATAGATTTTAATTGTTCTAAGCTTTTTATCTCAATTGCCATATTAATTACTTAAGAATAGCGATGGCGTTTTTAGTAATCTCAGAGACCTCACCCAGGGCTGAGATATTTTTTAACAATCCAGCGGATTTATAAAAAGAAATAATTGGCTCAGTCTGTTCGCTGTAAATCTCAAGCCGGCGAGATACAACCTCTTCTTTGTCATCCTCACGTTGATAAAGTTCACCCTGACATTTATCGCAAACACCAGCCACCTTTGGTTTTTCAAATTCAATATGTGATGAAGCACCGCAACCTCGGCAGGTGCGCCGGCCGGATAATCGCTTAATAATTTCAGCATGATCAATCTTTAATTCAAGAGCAGCATCTAGCGGCATATTTTTTGCTTTTAAAATACCATCTAAAACTTCAGCTTGATTAGTATTTCTAGGAAAGCCATCTAATAAAAAGCCATTGCCGACATCGCTATTTCCTAGCCGCTCCCTAACCATCTCATTAGTAACAGAATCTGGAACTAACTCACCACGATCCATAAAACTTTGGGCTTGCTTACCTAATTCTGTGCCATTTTTTAAATTAGCACGAAAGATATCGCCAGTTGAAATATGTGGAATTTTATAGTGCTTAGCTAATTGAACCGCTTGTGTTCCTTTACCAGCACCTGGTGGGCCAACCAGGATTAATCGCATTAGCGCAAGAACCCCTCATAAGAGCGCTGTTGCAGTTGGGATTCAATCTGCTTTGCAGTATCTAAACCAACGCCAACAACAATCAAAATAGCAGTTCCACCAAATGGGAAGTTTTGTGATGCTTGGAAAAGAATTAGCGCAATAATCGGAATGATCGCAACAAATGCTAGATAGATGGAGCCTGGTGCGGTAATTCTTGATAATACATATTGCAGATAATCACTAGTTGGTTTACCTGCTCTAATACCAGGAATAAAGCCGCCATACTTCTTCATATTCTCAGCAACCTCATCTGGATTAAAGGTAATGGCAACATAGAAGTAGGTAAAGAAAATAATTAGAAGTGCGTAGGTAGCAACATAAATTGGGTGATCACCCTGGATAAAGTTCTTTGAGATCCAAATAGCCCAACCAGCTTGGCTGCCACTGAAATTAACAATTAAAGATGGAATATAAAGTAAAGATGATGCAAAAATAACAGGAATAACACCAGATTGGTTTACCTTAATTGGAATATAGGTGCTAGTTCCACCATATTGCTGACGTCCTACCTGGCGCTTGGCATATTGAACTGGAATACGGCGCTGTGCTTGCTCAACAAATACCACCGCTGCAACAACTAAAATTCCAACAGCCATTACAAATAGGAATGCAAACCAGCCCTTTTGTAATTTAATTGACCAAAGTTGACCAGGAAAACCTGCTGCAATTGAGGTGAAGATCAAGATCGACATACCGTTACCAACACCACGGTCGGTAATTAACTCACCCAACCACATAATTACTGAGGTACCGGCGGTCATTACCGCAATCATGGTAATAATTCGAGTACCTGATGTGTCTGGAATTATTGGTAGTGAGCAGTTAGCAAAGATTCTTCCTTGAATGCGAGCAACTGCGATTAAACCAGTTGATTGCAAAATAGCCAGACCAATTGTTAAATACCGTGTGTACTGGGTTAACTTGGCAGTACCTGATTGTCCCTCTTTCTTTAGCGCTTCAAAGCGAGGAATAACTACAGTTAATAATTGAACAATAATTGAGCTGGTGATGTAAGGCATGATGCCCATTGCAAAAACGCTTAATTGCAATAGTGCGCCACCGCTAAATAGATTGATCAAACCAAATAATCCACCAGTATTTGCAGTTTTCAAACACTCCTGCACATTTACATAAGAGACTCCTGGGGTTGGCACAACAGAGCCAAACCGAAATAAGGCCATAATAGAAAGAGTAAAGAAGATCTTCTTGCGCAGATCAGGCGTACGAAACGCCATTGCAAATGCTGATAACAAGATATCTCCTATCTATCTAATTATTAAAGAGTCTTTGCAGAACCACCAGCTGCTGAGATTTTCTCAGAGGCTGAGCTTGAGAATGCATGAGCTGACACAGTTACCTTCACTGAGATCTCGCCATTGCCAAGTACCTTAACTGGATAACCCTTACGCGCTGCGCCCTTTTTAACTAAATCATCAACTGTTACATCTCCACCCTTTGGGTAAAGTGAGTTAATAGTTGAAATATTTACCGCCTGATACTCAACTCGCTCTGGATTTTTAAATCCACGAAGTTTTGGCAAACGCATAACTAATGGCAACTGACCGCCTTCAAATCCAGCGCGAACAACGTTACGAGCACGTGTTCCCTTACCACCGCGGCCGGCAGTCTTTCCTTTAGAAGCCTCACCACGACCCTTACGAGTCTTAGCTTTCTTAGCTCCTGGAGCTGGACGTAAATGATGAACCTTAAGCACCATTGTTATTCAACCTCCTCAACTGCAATTAAGTGACGAACGGCGTAAACCATGCCACGAATCTCTGGACGATCTTCCTTAACAACCACATCACCGATTCGCTTTAAACCAAGTGAACGAAGTGTGTTGCGCTGATCAGGAGGATTACCAACCTTAGATCTAACTTGGGTAACCTTTAATCTTTTCATTAGGCACCAACCTTTACCTGGGCAGCAATTAATCTAGTTAATGCCGCAGGTGCTACATCCTCAAGTGGGCGACCACGACGAGCAGCAATTGCAGTTGGATTCTCCAGCATTTTAAGTGCAGCAGCAGTTGCATGCACCATATTAATTGGATTACCTGATCCTAAAGATTTTGATAACACATCAGTAATACCAGCACACTCAAGAACTGCGCGAACTGGACCACCAGCAATTACGCCAGTTCCAGGAGATGCTGGGCGAAGCAAGATAACTCCGGCAGCTTTCTCACCTTGTACTGGGTGTGGAATTGTTCCATTAAGAATTGGTACCTTAAAGAAATTCTTCTTGCCATCTTCTACTGCTTTAGCAATAGCTTGTGGAACCTCTTTGGCTTTGCCATATCCAACGCCAACCATTCCTTTGCCATCGCCAACAACAACTAGAGCGGTAAAGGAGAAACGACGTCCACCCTTTACAACTTTGGCAACACGGTTAATGAAAACTACGCGCTCGGTATATGGAGACTTCTCCTTTTGGAAATCACCATCGCGACGTTCGCGTTTTTCGCGTCCGCCCTTTGGTCTCTCCTCACGGCTACCGGTGGTAGGGGTTGTGGTACCGGCCATTAGAACTCCAATCCATTTGCACGAGCACTTGTTGCAACAGCTGCAACTCGGCCATGAAACTTATTACCACCGCGATCAAATACCACGGTAGAAATTCCTTTTTCCTTCGCACGTTTTGCGATTAACTCGCCAACCTGCTTTGCCTTTGCAGTCTTATCGCCAGCAAAGGTACGTAGCTCCTTCTCCATAGTGGAGGCAGAGGCCAAAGTAGTTGAGGTTGAATCATCTACAACCTGCACAAATAAATGACGAGCAGAGCGAGAGACAACTAAGCGTGGACGATCAGCGGTTCCAACTACGCGCTTGCGCAGACGGAAGTGACGACGGGCACGAGCCTTTGTGGCAGAGCCCTTAACGACCTTATAACCGATAGCCATTATTTCTTACCTGTCTTTCCTTGCTTGCGGCGAATATGTGCGCCTTCCAGATGCAGACCCTTACCTTTATAAGGATCAACCTTCCGTAATTTCTGAATCTTCGCAGCTGTCTCACCAACTAATTGTTTGTTGATACCAACTACAGTGATCTCTGTTGGGGAATCAATTTTGAATGTGATTCCTTCATCAGCAATAAAGTTAATTGGATGGCTATAACCGAGTGCGAACTCAAGGTCTTTACCCTTTGCTGCAACTTTGTAACCAACACCAACAATATTTATCTTCTTGCTATATCCCTTTGTTACACCCTCGATCATGTTTGAGATCATGGTGCGAGACATTCCATGTAGTGAGCGTGCCTCACGGCTCTCATCTGGACGAGTGATTGTAAGAGTTGATCCCTCTTGCTTTGCAGCAATCGGACCAGCAAGTACATGAGTAAGTGTTCCCTTTGGACCCTTAACTGAAACAGATTGTCCAGCAACATTTACCTCAACTCCAGATGGAATTGTGATTGGCATTTTTCCAATACGTGACATCAGATCACCATACGTAGGCGAGAACTTCTCCGCCTACACCTTGTTTATTGGCTTGCTTATCAGTTAGCAAACCAGAGGAGGTTGAAATAATTGCCACACCAAGTCCACCTAAAACCTTAGGTAGTGCGGTTGATTTTGCGTAAACACGAAGTCCTGGCTTTGAAACTCGGCGAAGCCCTGCAATTGATCGCTCCCGGTTTGAACCAAACTTAAGATCTAAAACTAATGTTTTACCAAAGCCGGTTTGATTACTCTCAATATAAAAACCGCCAATGTAACCCTCTTGTTTTAAAATTTCAGCAATTCGAGCTTTAACCGAAGATGAAGGCATAGAAACCTTCTCATGGTAAGCCGAGTTGGCATTACGCAAACGTGCAAGCATGTCTGCGATCGGATCTGTCATTGTCATTCTGTTGGCCTCTGGCCTTTCTCGAAATGGTTTCCGCATTTCTGCGGACCTGCTCCGTAGTTGATAGTTGGGTTTTGTATTACCAAGAAGCCTTGGTGATACCTGGTAACTCTCCAGCATGTGCCATTTCGCGGAAGCAAATACGGCATATACCAAATTTTTGATAGACAGCATGTACACGGCCACAACGTTGGCATCTTGTATAACCGCGAACCTTAAACTTTGGTTTACGGCTAGCTCTTACCTTTAGTGATGTCTTTGCCATTAGTTGTTAGCCCCTTTACATTTCTCGGAAAGGAAAGCCAAGTGCACGTAGCAACTCTCTTCCTTCTTCATCTGTTTTAGCGGTAGTAACTAAAGTGATATCCATTCCACGAGTGCGATCAATCTTGTCTTGCTCGATCTCTGGGAACACAACCTGCTCAGTTAAACCAAATGTGTAATTACCTTTGCCATCAAACTGCTTAGGAGATAGGCCGCGGAAGTCACGAATACGAGGCAAAGCGATTGAAAGTAGGCGATCTGTGAACTCCCACATCCGATCATTGCGAAGTGTTACGTGTGCACCGATTGGCATGTTCTCACGCAGTTTAAATTGCGCAATAGATTTACGAGAACGTGTTACCTGTGGACGTTGTCCAGTAATAGTTGCAAGGTCGCGAATTGCACCCTCAATTAATTTTGAGTCACGTGCTGCTTCGCCAACACCCATATTCACAACAACCTTAGTAAGAGTTGGAATTTGCATTACATTCTTATAACCAAACTTGGTTTTAAGAGCTGGTGCAATCTCAGACTTATAACGTCCCTTAAGACGTGGTGCTAAATCAGTAGACATTAGGCATCCTTTCCAGAGCGGCGAGAGATACGAACATTCTTGCCAGCATCATCCTTACGAGCACCAATTCGAGTTGCCTTACCATCGCCATCTACTAACATCACATTAGAAAGATGAATCGCTGACTCAACAGTGGTAATTCCGCCGACCTTAACGCCGCGCTCAGAAGTTGTCTCCTTGGTGTGACGCTTAACCCGGTTTATGCCCTCAATTAAAATACGTGACTTAACTCGGTCAACTGATAAAACTGTGCCAGTTGTTCCTTTGTCTTTTCCAGCGATCACCTGAACGGTGTCACCTTTGCGAATGTTTGCCATTTTTTATAACACCTCCGGAGCTAATGAAATAATTCTCATAAACTTTTTATCACGAAGCTCGCGCGCAACTGGTCCGAAGATACGTGTGCCACGTGGCTCGCCATCATCTTTAACAATTACGGCAGCATTCTCATCAAAGCGAATATATGAACCATCGGCGCGACGGTTCTCCTTAACGGTGCGAACGATGACAGCTTTAACAACCTCACCCTTCTTAACCTGACCACCAGGAATTGCATCCTTAACAGAGCAAACAATGATGTCGCCAATACCGGCATAGCGACGTGATGAGCCACCGAGAACTCTGATGCAAAGTAATTCCTTTGCGCCGGTGTTATCGGCAACGCGTAAGCGCGACTCTTGTTGAATCATCTCTGCCCCTTACTTAGCCTTCTCAATAATTGAAACCACACGCCAGCGCTTTGTTGCTGATAGTGGACGGGTTTCCATAATTAACACGCGATCACCGATGCCAGCAGAGTTGCTTTCATCGTGAGCTTTTAACTTGCGAGAGCGAGTCAAAACTTTGCTATACATACCGTGCTTAATACGATCTTGGATTGAAACCACAACAGTCTTATTCATCTTGTCGCTAGTAACAATTCCCTCACGGGTTTTGCGGAATGGGCGCTCTACTGAATTAGCAGAATCCTTTGCTTTACTCATGCACTCACTCCAATCCCTAGTTCACGTTCACGTAAAATTGTGTAGATCCGAGCTATCTCTTTACGTACTGCAGTTAACCTGCCATGGCTTTCTAATTGGCCAGTTGCAGCTTGAAAACGCAGATTAAATAACTCCTCTTTAAATTCACGCAACTTCTCATTTAACTCATCAGTTGAGCTAGCACGTAATGTTTCAGCGGTAGTAGATGACATTAGAACTCCTCTCGGCGAACAATTCGGCACTTCATTGGCAACTTGTGCATTGCACGAGTCATTGCCTCAGCTGCCACAGATTCAGTTACACCTGAAATTTCAAACATAACTCTGCCTGGCTTAACATTTGCAATCCACCACTCCGGAGATCCCTTACCAGAACCCATACGAGTCTCAGCCGGCTTCTTAGTTAATGGCCGATCTGGATAAATATTTATCCAAACCTTTCCACCACGCTTGATGTGACGGGTCATTGCAATACGCGCTGCTTCAATTTGGCGGTTAGTTACATATGCTGGCTCCATCGCCTGCACGCCATAATCACCAAATGCAACAGTTGTTCCGCCCTTTGATTTTCCAGCACGCTTTGGATGGTGCTGCTTACGGTGCTTAACGCGACGTGGAATTAACATTAGTTAGCTCCGCTCTCATTAGGTGTTGAAGATTCAGTTGCAGCAGCAGCTTCAGCGCGAGCGGCAACAGTTGTAGTTGTTACCTCTCCTCTTGGTGCACGTGGTGCACGAGATCCACCGCGAGCTCCGCCGCGAGATGGCTTAGGTGCTTTAGCGGCAGCAAGTGCAGAGGCTGCACGCTCTGCGCGAGATTCAATTACCTCACCCTTATAAATCCAAACCTTAACTCCTAAGCGACCGAAGGTTGTGTGTGCTTCAGCAAAACCATAATCAATATCGGCGCGCAAAGTGTGTAGTGGAACTCTTCCCTCACGATAAAACTCAGAACGGCTCATCTCTGCTCCGCCTAAACGTCCACCGCACTGCACACGAATACCTTCAGCTCCTGCTTTTAATGCAGTTTGCATTCCTTTACGCATTGCTCGGCGGAATGAAACACGGGCTGCTAATTGCTCAGCAATTCCTTGTGCTACAAGTTGAGCGTCCATCTCTGGATTTTTAACCTCAAGAATATTTAACTGTACCTGCTTACCAGTTAAGTTCTCTAAATCAATACGTAATTTGTCCGCCTCTTGGCCACGACGACCAATTACAATTCCAGGACGTGCAGTAAATAGATCGATACGAACCTTCTCGCGAGTACGCTCGATTTCAATCTTAGATACGCCAGCTCGCTCCATCTTCTTAGCCATTAAGCGGCGAATTAAAATATCTTCCTTAACATAGGCGCCATAAAGTTTGTCGGCATACCAGCGTGATTTAAAATCAGTTGTAATTCCAAGTCGGAAGCCGTGTGGATTTATCTTTTGACCCATTTACTCGGCCTTCCCTTTAGTTG